>DLGU01000083.1:0-19594 GCA_002482865.1 Porphyrobacter sp. UBA7686 | reverse complement strand
CGCCGCTCGGGCTGGGCAGCAGGGCGGCGGCGGGGATGCTGACCGTGCGGCGCGGCTCGGGAAGGATCAGAGTGATATCCGCGCCTGCCTTTTCGTGCGCCAGTTCCAGCGCATCGAGCAGCGGGCGGATCGCGACGCAGGCCCCGCCATCTGCGCCCAGATCATGCAGGGCGATGGCATCGACGATCAGCTTGCCGTCGGCGAAAAGGGCCGGAAGGGCGAGCCCGTCAGCGGCCTTACCGGCGCGCTCCGCAGCGGGGTCATTGCCGAACAGCCGATCGAACAGGCCGTCCTCTTGCGCCCGAACCGGGGCAGCGTCTCCGCCAACCAGACTGGCTGCGCACAGGAGCAGGGCCAGCCATCGCAGTGGCCAGAACGGGTGGCGGGACATGGGTGATTACCGAGCCAGGTCATGGTGCTCAGAGCGCCGCGGTCAGGCTGGCGAGCAGCTTGCCGGCATTGGCCGGATCGCCCGCGTCAGTCGAAGTGTAGTCGATCCGCACGGTCTTGCCGGCCAGCTTGGCGCGCACATCGGCGGGCAGCGGGACGATCACGTCGCGGCTGGTGTTGGGGGTGTAGATCGCAACGCCGCGAACCAGCCAGGCGGGGGCTTTTTCGCCCGCAACGGTCAGGCTGACATCGCCATAGGTCGAGCGGGTGCCCGAACGGTTGAGGCGCACCACCAATTGATCGGGCGCATCGTCTGCCATCGCAGCGGTGTCCATCGTGACGCTCGCATCGAGTGCGCCAACGCGCAGGATCACCGGAATGGTGATCGAGCGGATCGCAACGAGTTCGATCGAAAGGCTGTTGTCGGCGGCAGGCTCGCCCGCAATCTGGGTAGTCCCGGCGCTGACGGGCGCGGACATCAGGCGCAGGTGCGAGCGGTATTCGCCCGGGGCGAGTTCGCCCGGCGCGCTCGCCATGATCCGCACCACTTGGCGCGCACCGGGTTCCAGCACCAACTGCCGCGGGGAATAGCGCAGCTTGTCGTCGGCGAATTGTTCCCCCGGACGGGCCTCGCCTGCGTCTTCAAGGCTGCCATCTTCGCGCATCCGACGGTTTTCGATGTTGATGCGGAAGGCAGCGGTTTCGGTGCCCTTGTTGACGAGCACCAGCTCGGTCGAGCGCGCCTCGGGGGTCAGCACCACACGGGTGGGGGCGACCAGCAGTTCGGCAGCGGCAGGCACAGGGGCGGCAATCGCCGCGAGCAGCGCGGCGGCGAGGGGAAAACGGATCATGGGATGAAGACCTTACGTGGGCAGGGGTTGGTCTTGTTCGTGGATCAGGGGATCCGGGAGCCGCGCGGGGGAATGCGCGGCTCCCGTCTCCCCCTGCCACGGAGGGCTTACTGGTATTCCACCGCGACGGTGAAGCTACCGGTGTACTTGCCGGCTTCCTGACGGACGCCAACGTCGAGCGTGCCGCCGACGGTGAAGGCGTCTTCGCCCTTGAGCAGCTGGCCGTTCGACTTCGAACCGTTGAAGTCCGAAACGCGCATCGCCGTGCCCTTGTCGTTGACGATCTTGATCTCCTTGGGGAGGTTGATCGTGTAGAAGGCGTCGGCTTCACCGGTCACCGCGAAAGCAGCAGCGGTGTGGTCGGCGGTCAGGCAGGTCAGCGCCGGGCCGCACTTGCGGCTGCCGTCGGCCAGCACAACGACGCTGTCAGCGACGGTCGTCGAAGGAGCGATGGTGCCGAAGTAGAGATCGGTCACGTTGCTGATTTCGAGCGGAGCGATGATCTTCGCACCAGCGCCGGCATCGGCCGACTGAGCCTGAGCCGAAGTGGCAGCGGCGAACGAAGCGAGCACAGTGGCAATAGCAAACATCTTGTTCATTTCATTGGTCCTTTTTGGTCTTGGTCATGTCCAGCGGCGTCGTTGCCGTGGCTGAACCCCAAATGCCGATCCGGACCCGGCCTGTCATTGTCGCGAGGGGATAATTGGCGGCGCGGATGGGTTAACCGCGTGCACCCAAGGGATAGGGGTCTCTTCGAAGGGACAGGGTCACCTATACGAAAGGATAAGGTTTCTGCCCTATAAGGCCGGATTGCGCGGACTATACGCGTAACCCACTCAAGGCTCCTGTTTGACGCAACCCTTCTGACCGGACTGCACACCGCCATGCTTGAGCCTGATTTCACCCTTCCGCCGATTCCCTATGACGAGCCCGATCGGCTCGCCGCGCTGCATCGCCTTGATGTGCTGGACACACCGCCCGAGGCTGAGCTCGATGTCATCACCCGGCTGGCCGCTGACCGCTTCGATACGCCGACTGCGCTGATCAGCCTGGTTGATGCGACCCGCCAGTGGTTCAAGTCGCGCTACGGGCTCGAGGCATCGGAGACCTGCCGCAACGATAGCTTCTGCGGGCATACGATCGCGAGTGAGGGCGTCATGGTGGTGCCCGACGCTACCGCCGATCTGCGCTTTGCCAAGAACCCGCTCGTCACCGGCGCGCCGCATATCCGCTTTTATGCGGGTGCACCGCTGATGCTGGCCGATGGGTACAAGGTTGGCACGCTGTGCGTGATCGACACGGAACCACGCGCAGGCCTGTCTGAACGCGAGGCGGAGATCCTTCATCTTATGGCCCGCCAGGTGGTCAGCCTGCTTGAAGGACGCAATGCGCGGCAAGAACGGCGCATTGCCCAACTGATCGCCCAAACCACCACGGATGCCTTCGTCTGCGCCGATTCGCACAGCCGCATCACCTTGTGGAACCGCGCGGCTGAGGCGATGTTCGGCTGGTCCGCGGCCGAGGCGTTGGGCCAGAGCCTCGACCTCATCATTCCGCAGGTACACCGCAAGGGGCATCACGCCGGAGTCGCGCGGATGCGCGCCAGAGAACCTTCAAAGCTGGTGGGGCAGACGGTCGAAGTGCCTGCGCTGTGCAAGGCGGGCCATGAAATCCCGATCGAACTCTCACTGGCGATGTGGCCCGAGGAAGGCGGCGATGACCGGACTCCGGCGGGCTTTGCCGCGATCATCCGCGACATTTCGGCGCGCAAGGTGGCCGAGGCTGATCGGGTCACGACTGAAGCCCGACTTGCCCGGCAGGTGGCGGCGATTCAGGCCTCGGACGACGGGATTGCGCTCACCGACGCGGCGGGCGATTTCATCTTCATGAACAGCGCCCATGCGGCGATGTTCGGCTATTCCGATCCGGCGGCATTGGTGGGCCGTCCGTGGACCGTGCTCTATGATCCGCTTGAAGCCCAGCGCATCAATGACGAAGCCATGCCGATTCTGTTCGCGCAAGGGCAATGGCGCGGCGAGACTCAGGGGCTGAAGGCCGATGGCACCCCGATTGAACAGGAAATCGCCCTTTCGCTCGCACCCGAAGGCGGGATCGTCTGCGTCACGCGCGATGTCAGCGATCGGCGCGGGATGGAGCGCGAAAAGGCCCGCCTGCGCGAACAGCTGATGCTGGCCCAGCGGCAGGAGGTGGTCGGTCAGCTCGCGAGCGGTATCGCGCATGACTTCAACAATCTTATCGCCGCGATTTCCGGCACCGCCGAACTGCTGCGTCATATCGACGATAACCGCGTGCGCCACCATGCGCTGCGCATCCAGTCAGCGGCGACGACGGCGGCCGGGCTGGTCGAAAAGCTGCTGACGCTGGGCCGCCGGACGCCGCATCCCAAGCTGGTCGATCTACGCCGCACCGTGTGGGACGTGCGCGATCTCGTCTCATCGAGCCTTACCGATCCGCTCCACCGGATCGAGCTTGAGCTGCCGTCCTCGCCGCTGATGGCGCTAACCGATGATACCGAGCTTAATCAGGTGGTGCTGAACCTTGTGCTCAATGCCCGCGACGCACTGCGCCCGGGAGAGACGGCGCGGATTAAACTCGAAGTGCTCAGTGCCGACGGCATCCAGCCGACTGGAAAGCTGATCCTCGGCACGGTGCCAGACGTTCCCGCCGCGCTGATCCGGGTCAGTGACACTGGCATCGGCATCAGGCCTGAGGAATTGGAACAGGTGTTCGAACCGTTCTTCACTCACAAAGGTGAAGCGGGGACCGGGTTGGGACTTGCGGTGGTGGCCGGGATCATCGCCAACAACAACGGCGCGCTCGCGATTCAGAGCTGGCCGAGCTGCGGCACCGTGTTTGAAATCTGGTGGCCGCTCGAACCGGGCGGCGTGAGAGATCTAGCTGTGGGCAGCGATGCCCCGTTGCGCACTGGCCCTGGCCTCTTGGGTAAGGCGGTGCTGGTGGTCGATGACAACCCTGCCGTCGTCGATACGCTGGCGGAGATGCTCGAACAGCTCGGCGTCGAAGTCGGCCCGTGTCTTGATCCGGCCGACGCGATCGCGGTGATCCAAGATGATCCAACCGGCTGGGATCTCGTGATTACCGATTACGACATGCCTGGGATGAACGGTGCGCAGCTGGCCAAGACCTTGCGCAAGTACCGCAAGGATTTGCCGATCCTGCTTTTGACCGCCCTGCCGCGGGTGCACCAGTTGCACCAGGGGCCCGACGGGGTTTTTGATGGCGTGCTGGGCAAGCCCACCAGCGCCGCGCGGCTGGCCAGTTCGGCAGCAGCGGCCATAGCGGCGGCGCGCGAACGGAGAAATGCATGCGTATCCTGATTGCCGACGACCACGAATTGCTGCGGGATGTGCTGCGCTCCTACCTCGAGGCCGAGGGCGGGTTCGCGGTCGATACGGTCGCCGATCTGCCTGCCGCGCTGGTGAACATCGCCGAAGCCGCGCCGCCCTATGATCTGGTGGTGCTCGATTACGGGATGCCGGGGATGGACGGCTATGACGGGCTCGACCGCGCGCTGGCGGCCAGCTTCGGACGGCCCGTGGCGCTGATGAGCGGTCTCGCCCCGCCCGGCGTAGCCGAGCGGGTGCTGGCTTCCGGCGCGGCGGGATACCTCCCCAAGACCCTGCCCGCACGCTCGCTCGTCAACGCGATCCGTTTCATGGCGGCGGGCGAGACCTACATGCCGATCGACCTTCACCGTCCCTCCCAAGCCCCGGTCGAGCAAGCCTCAGGCCTGTCCCCGCGCGAACGACAAGTGCTGGCCGGCCTGTGTGCAGGTCACGCCAATAAGGAAATCGCCCGCGACCTCGACCTGCGCGAGCCGACCATCAAGCTCCACGTCAAGCTGATCTGCCGCAAACTCGGTGCCAAGAATCGCACCCACGCAGCGATGATCGCGCGCGAACGGGCGCTGTGCTAGCCACAGGTCCGGGTGATCAAAACCAAATTGCTCGTTGCCGCATTCCAACGAGCACGGTGCGCAATGGCCGGACCCGTGCCTGATCGTGCCAACACGGCTCGACACCCGATTCTGCAGGACAGCGCCTTCGAGATTTACGCCACTTGGCGGATGCTTTCATATTCAGATTCCAGAGGCGCAGCCGCAAGTGAGAACCACCGTAGCGCAGCTTGCAACCGGTCCGTCTTGAGAGACCGCCACACCTCTGCGCGCGCTCGATGATCGGCTGAATATCGGTAGGGACGTGACGGCGAAGGCAGAACCGTCAGCCCCGAGGCATAGCAAACACGATCCGAAGACCGTGTTTGAGACGATTTTGTGTTTGTTTTGAGTGAAATGGTGCCAGAAGAGGAACCATACCATACCACTATATGACTGCGATCTGAGCAATTTTGAGGGGCCAAAATATACGCGACCCCCACTTTGACCCCCAGGAGTATTCAGAGACCTGCATTACACTCTTTCGGCTAGAGATCCGCGGACGTCTATATGAATGCTCCGCTCGCTTTAATGAGGATAGCGCAAAGCTAGGCTGCTACGCATGCCATGAACCGAAAATCTCAGAGCAACTGACTAATCGGGGTTTGGCGACGTGCCGACTGAAAAGTAGGGTAGCCTGGAAGCGCATCGGCCTCGAGAGCATAAGGGCGCCCGTTCGAATCCTGTCTCCCCGACCAGTTTCTTAGAACCTCGGTTTTCTGCGGTTTTTCACAAAGCTACCGTGACACTTTCCGTGACACATCCCGTGACACCGCGGCGCGCTGTTTAACGATCATCGCAGTGGCCACGACCATTGTGTCAGAATCATTGCGAGTCGCATCTGGTGCACGCTTAACGCTTCCAGGAATTACGTTGCCGCTCTGGCAGCCTAGTGATGAGAAAATGGCAGCTCACTGTCCGCGCTGTTCCAAGAGCTGCCTTTCCGCAAACGACCCCATTGCCAACGTTGCTCCTTCTTGCAAAAATTAGCAGATGACCGCGCTCGCCTACATCGGAGCCGCCTTAGCGGAGATTGCGGGCTGCTTCGCCTTCTGGGGTTGGCTGCGGCTGGACAAATCCGTCTGGTGGTTGGTGCCCGGAGTAGTGAGTCTATGCTTGTTCGCTTACCTTCTTACGCTCGTTGACGCTGAACATGCTGGACGCACCTATGCAGCGTATGGCGGCGTTTACATCGTGTCGGCTTTGGCATGGCTTTGGCTTGCCGAGGGGGTAAAGCCCGATAAATGGGACGCGCTGGGGGCGACGATTTGCCTTCTCGGCGCAGCTGTCATTCTTTGCGGGCCACGATCAGCCTGACCACAAAGCGATAGGTGACTAAGCGCAAAGGCTGCTTCTCGACGCTGATAACATCCCTTCTCATTACCTCCGAGGCGTTCCAAGAAAGCCTGTTTGCGCGCTCATGCTACCGCGCTTCTCGCGGGCCGAGCGTTTCGATGATCTTGCAGTCGGCGACCGTTCCATGGCGACAGGAGCCGATCACCCGGTCAAGCTCGGTGCGAAGTGCGGTGAGGTCGGCAATCTTGCTGTCAATTTCGGTCAGGTGGACGCGCGCAATTCCGTCCACGGCGTCGCATGATTGCGACGTGTCGTCGGCAAGGGTCAGCAATTCCCGCACGGCTTCGAGCGTGAACCCGAGATCGCGAGCGCGGCGGATGAACGATAGGCGCGCCAGATGGCCGCTGCCATAGGAGCGATAATTGGCCGAGGTTCGCGCGGGCGGCGGCAGCAACCCGATCTTTTCGTAAAAGCGCACCGTCTCGACCTTAGTCGCGGTTGCACTCGCCAGCTCGCCGATTTTCAATGCCTGTCCTTCGCGCTTGACCCTGTAGTTGCTACAGGGTGTAATTAGGTGTCCGACTCGGGGTTTGTCGAGAAGGATAGTCCATGAATGATGATTGCTGCGCGAGCACTTGCGGGAGCGAGACTGCCCCAGCCGATCCGCGCTGGCGGCGCATCCTGTGGGCGGCTCTGATCGTCAACGCTGCGATGTTTCTGGTCGAAATGTTCGCTGGAGCAGCGGCGGACAGCCGCGCGCTTCAAGCCGATGCGCTCGATTTTCTGGGGGATGCCGCGAATTATGCGATCAGCCTCGCCGTGGTTGGCGCGGCGTTGGCATGGCGCGCACGGGCAGCTCTGCTCAAATCGCTGTTCATGTTGGGCTTTGCTGCTTGGGTATTCGGCAGCGCCATCTTCGCCTTTGTGAACGGAACAACGCCCGATCCCGCCACGATGGGTGCAGTCGGCGCTCTTGCGCTGGCCGCCAATGCCGGTGTGGCCTTGCTGCTTTACCGCTACCGCACGGGGGACGCCAATATGCGCTCGGTGTGGATATGCTCGCGCAATGACGCAATCGGCAACGTCGCGGTGATGCTGGCGGCTCTTGGCGTCTTGGGAACAGGCAGCGCTTGGCCGGACCTGATTGTCGCTGGCGTCATGGCGACGCTGGCATTGACTGGGGGCGCGCAGGTCTTGCGGCAAGCCCGAACCGAGTTGCGCGCCGAGGCCAAGAAAGCGGTGCCTGCGACATGAAAGTCGATCTCCAAACGCGTCTCGCGATGTCACCCGAGGACGTCTGGCAACGCGTGCTGACCCCTGAATTGCTGTTCCATATTGCAGCACCGTTGGTGCGCTTCCGCATTGTGGGATGTGACGCACCGGTGCAATGGAGCGATGGCAGCCGCTACCTTGTGGCCATCAAGCTCTTCGGCCTTCTTCCCTTCGGTGAGCAATGGATCGTGCCGACGCTCCAATCCGATCCGGCGAGCGTCTGGCCCAAAAGGCTTCGCGACAATGGCCATAGTGCCCTCATCAAGACTTGGGATCACTGGATTACCATCGCGCCCGATGGCCAAGGCGGCACGCTCTATTGCGATGAAGTTGAAGTCCATGCGGGGCCACTTACCCCCTTTATCTGGGTGTTCGCCCAGATTTTCTATCGGCACCGCCAGCGCCGCTGGCGGTCATTAGCGAGAGGACAGTCATGAACAACGCTCTGATAAACCGTGCCGAAAAGCTGATCGAAGTCGAGATGACAGCCTATCGCGCCGCCCGCCGCGAACAGCGCTGGGACATGGCTTGGACTGCGCTTGAGCGCGCGCATATCCTTTCCCAGCCCTTTTTGAGGAAGCATCTTGCCAATCATTTGGAGATGCTCGCTTTTGCCACCGCGCAGCGTGATGCAAGAGAGGTTGTCGGCCAGATCATGCGGCTGTTGCTCGCCCCCTTAGGCGCGCTGACAGGCCGGAACCCCGTAGGCAATATTGGCCGGGCGACTGTGAGCGCATTCAAGCCAATGCCGATCCCCGACGACTTGCGCCAAGCCATGGCCGATCCAGATCGGACATGAAAACTTTGCCGCGTCCTCTCCGCGCTGCTATGCGGCAAGCAATGCGCGGCCGGATCATCTCTTTGCTTGTCCTGATTGGGCTGCTTTTCAGCTCTGCCGCGATGCCCGCTACGGCTGAGGCCGGCGGCCATCTGCCGCCGCATGCTGGCGACGTGCTGGATACCCACGCGGTTGACGATGGCCGTCCGTCGCTGCCCGATGGCGATGACACGGACATGCCCTGCCACACGGTAAGCCATCATCATTGCAGCATCGCATTGGAGCAAGACGGCCCCCGTATTGCACTGTCCGCCTTTTCCAGAGCGCTGAGACAGCCTCCCGCATCAGCGGCCGCGCTGCTGTCGCGCAGCCTCGCACCGCCGCTCGATCCGCCCAACGCCTGAACGCGCCACCGTGTGTAGGGGGCGACCCCCTGCGCTTGTGACGAGTGTTCAGGAGTTTTCCGATGAGATTGACTTTGCGTGCCGCCTTGCTGGCGGGCGCGCTTCTCGCCAACAGCGGGGCGGCTTTCGCCGAACCCGTCAGCTTGGCGAATGCGCTTGCCCAAGGTGCCGAACAATCGCCGCGCGTTGCCGAAGCGCGCGCGAAAGCCGAAGCTGCCGAAGCGCGGGCGCGGCAGGCAGGAGCCTCACCCAATCCTCAGCTCAGTCTTGAGATTGAGGATTTTGCGGGCACTGGGGCCTTTCAAGGTCTGCGGAGCACCCAGACGACGCTGTCTGTGAGCCAGCAGATCGAGCTGGGGGGCAAGCGCAGCGCACGGGTTGCGGTGGCCGCGTCCGAACGTGACTTTGAGTTGCTGTCGCTGCTGGGCGCCGAGGCTGATCTGGCGCGCGACATTCGCATCGCGCACGCTGGGCTGCGCGCCGCCGAAGACCGCGCGGTGTTGGCGCGCGACAATGTTGGGCAGGCGCGTCAACTGGCCCGCACGGCTAGATTATTGGTCGATGTCGGCCGCGATCCGCCGCTACGCCAATTGCGCGCCGAGGCAGTGCTTGCCGAGGCGCAGGCCGAGGAAGCCCGCACCTTTGGCGAATTGCTGGCTGCGCGGCGGTTGCTTGCCGATCTGATCGGCAGCAGCGACCCTGAGCTGTCAGCTGAAGTGGCAGACGGCGAGCGGGAACCTGGTTTCCTGCCCCCTGCAAGTGTCTCGCTCGATGAACAGCTCGCTATCGCCCAACGCGATGCCGCGCAGGCGCGCATCCGGGTCGCGCGCGCCGATGCTGTTCCCGACGTGACCGCCAGCGGCGGTGTCCGCCAGTTCGGCGGCGCGGGGGAAACGGCCTTCGTTGCGGGCGTGACCATCCCCTTGCCCTTTCGCAATCGCAACCGGGGCAATATCGAAGCAGCACAGTCGGACGCGCTGGCGAGCGAAGCCGGGCTGACGCAAGCACGGCTCAATGCCCTGCGCGCGCAGCACGATGCGCGGATGCTGCTCGGGGCCGCCGAGGCGCGGGTCGAAGTCCTCTCCGGGCCGTCGCTGGCGCAAGCCGAAGAGGCGGTGCGCCTTGCCGGGATCGGCTACGGCGCAGGCAAATTCAGTCTGCTTGAGCTGCTTGATGCCCAAGCAGCGCTCACCACCGCCAAATCTGCGCTGATCGAGGCCCGCCTCGACCGCGCCCGTGCGCTTGCCGCACTGATCCGCGCCAGCGCGCGCGCAGGAGAATGATCCGATGATCGACAACACCAACAAGACCAAACTCATCGCTGGGGCTGCCATTGCCGCGCTCGTCCTGAGCGGGGGCGGCGTGCTGCTGGGCCGCACCGTGTTCTCGCCGACCACGGCAACCGCTCCCACCGGAGAAGCCGAATATGGCGAGGAAGAGGAGCACGGCCCTGAAGGCTTCATCGCCATGGAAGCCGCACGGCTGGAGGCTGCCGGGATCGTTACGGAAAAGGTCAGCGCCGGTGGTCTCGCTGCCGAGATCATCGCGCAAGGCGTGGTTGCGACGACCTCCGAAGGCGAGGCGGTTCTCACCGCGCGCGCCGATGGAGCCATCGTGCGGATCACCCAGCATCTGGGTGACAGTGTCCGGGCGGGCGAAACCATCGCGCTGCTCGAAAGCCGCGAGGCCGCGACACTGGTCGCGGATCGCAGCGCCGCCGCCGCGCGCGCCAGCGCCGCGCGCTCGGCCTTCGCGCGCGAGAAGCGGCTCTTCGACGAAAAGGTTACGGCGAGGCAGGATCTTGAGGCTGCCGAGCAAGCCTTGGCTCAGGCCGAGGCCGAATTACGGCGCGCGCGATCGGCAGCGTCTGCCTCGAAGCTTGCAGGCGATGGCCGAACGCTGGCGATCACAAGCCCGATCACCGGACGATTAACCCGCGTCGATGCGCGGCTCGGAGCCTATGTGCTGGCCGGGGCCGATCTTTTCCATATCTCCGACCCAAACCGCTTGCAGGTCAACGCCTCCGTGTTGCCAGCCGATGCGCGGCGCGTGTCGGTAGGCGATACGGCGGTGATCGAACTGGCTGACGGCGAAACCCGCACCGCCACGGTGCATTCGATCACGCCTGCGCTCGACGCGCAGAGCAAGACTGCAACCCTGCTTCTGACGCCGCAGGGGGCAGCCCAGCTGACCGCAGGCCAAGGAGTCCGTGTCCGCGTGAGACCGAGCGGGCAACCGAGCGACGGGCGGATGACCTTGCCTGAAGAGGCAGTGCAGACGGTCGAAGGCAAGAACATGGTATTTGTGCGCGGCCCCAAGGGCTTTCAGGCCACCGAAGTCGTGATCGGCGAACGCAGCGGCGGTCGGATCGAAATCATGAGCGGGCTGCCCACTGGCACCGTCGTCGCGACCAAGGGCGCGTTTCTGCTCAAGGCCGAACTCGGCAAGGGCGAGGCGGAGCACTGACATGATCGAAAAACTTCTCGATGCGGCGATCCGCTTCCGCTGGGCCGTGGTAGCCCTTACCCTTATCGTCGCGGGCTTAGGGATCGCGCAGCTTCTGAAACTGCCGATCGATGCCGTGCCCGACATCACCAACAAGCAGGTGCAGATCAACACGGTTGCGCCCGCGCTTAGCCCGCTCGACATGGAGCGGCTGGTGACCTTCCCGGTCGAAACCGCGATGGCGGGCATTCCGGGGCTGGAAGCGTCGCGCTCGATTTCGCGCAACGGCTTCAGTCAGGTCACAGTTGTGTTCGACGAAGGCGTCGATCTCTATTTCGCGCGCCAGCAGGTCGCCGAGCGCCTGACGCAGGCCAAGGAAAGCCTGCCCGAAGGGGTCGAGCCGCAAATGGGGCCGGTAACAACCGGGCTGGGCGAAGTGCTGATGTATGTCGTCGAGTTTGCGCCTGCCGGAACCAAGGACAATCCGAAGATCGCAGGCAAGCCCGGTTTTCAGCCGGATGGCAGCTATCTGACCACCGATGGCAAAATGCTCACCGATGACGTTGCGAAACTCGCTTACCTGCGCACAGTGCAGGATTGGGTCATCCGCCCGCAATTGCGGACGGTCGAAGGGGTTGCGGGGATTGACAGCATCGGCGGCTATGAAAAGCAGTTCGTCGTTGAACCCGACCCAGCCAAGCTCGCCAGCTATCACGTCTCCTTTTCCGAACTCGCCGAGGCTCTGGAGAAGGCCAATATCTCGGTCGGTGCGGGCTTCGTCGAGCGCGGCGGGGAGGCCTTTCTTGTCAAGGCCGATGGCCGCATTCGGACATTGGACGAGATCGGTCGGGCAACGGTCGCCACGCGCGGCGGCATCGCCGTTGCAGTGCGCGATGTCGCCACGGTTCGCATCGGCGGCGACCTGCGCACGGGCGCGGCGTCCGAGAACGGTAACGAGGTTGTCGTCGGCACGGCCCTGATGATCGCAGGCGGCAACAGCCGGATCGTCGCGAACGCCGTGGCGAAGCGGCTGGATGACGTCACCAGTTCCCTTCCGCCGGGAGTCAAGATCAAGACCGTGCTCGACCGCTCGAAGCTGGTCAATGCGACCATCTGGACGGTCGAAAAGAACCTGCTTGAAGGGGCTTTGCTGGTCATCGCGGTGCTGTTCTGGCTGTTGGGCAATATCCGCGCTGCGGTGATTGCGACGCTGGTCATCCCGCTATCCTTCCTGATGATGGCAACGGGCATGAATGCCACCGGCACGTCGGGCAATCTCATGAGCCTTGGCGCGTTGGATTTCGGACTGATCGTCGATGGCTCGATAATCATCATCGAAAACTGTCTGCGGCGTCTAGCTGATCGCCAGCACCACGAAGGCCGCGTGCTGAACCTGACCGAGCGGCTTCACGAAGTGTTCGAAGCCTCGCGGGAGATGATCCGGCCAACGATCTACGGGCAAGCGATCATCTTCCTCGTGTTCGCCCCTTTGCTCACCTTCACCGGCGTCGAAGGCAAGATGTTTTCCCCGATGGCGATCACCGTCATGTTGGCGCTGGGCGGGGCGTTTATCCTGTCGCTGACATTCGTTCCGGCGATGGTCGCTCTGCTCATTCGCGGCGAAGTCGCCGAAAAGGAAGTGCCCGCCATCCGGTGGATTAAGGCGCGCTACACCCCGTTGCTAGAGCGGGTGATTGGCCGCCCGTGGCCGGTCATCGGCGCTGGCGTTGCTGCCTTCATCCTCGCCGGCCTGGTGTTTCTCCAGCTTGGCCGCGAGTTCATCCCGCAGCTCGACGAAGGCGACATTGCACTGCAAGGCATCCGCATTCCCTCGACATCGCTGAACCAATCGCTTGCGATGCAGCGGCAGATCGAAAAGGCGGCAATCTCGCTCCCCGAAGTCGCCTACATGTTCTCCAAGACGGGGACAGCCGAAGTCGGCACCGATCCGATGCCGCCCAATATCTCGGACTCGTTCGTCATCCTAAAGCCTAAGGATGAGTGGCCCGCCGGGGTGGATAGCAAGGACGAGGTTATCGAGCGGCTCGAAGCCAAGCTCAAGCCTCTGGTCGGCAGCGCCTTCGAGATCAGCCAGCCAATTGAACTGCGCTTCAACGAACTGATTGCCGGGGTGCGCGGCGACATCGCGATCAAGCTCTATGGCGACGATCTTGAAGCGATGAGCGCGGCGGGCGCGGAAGTCGCGGCGGTGCTGAACACCGTTCCCGGCGCAGCGGACGTCAAGGTCGAGCAAACCGAAGGCTTCCCGCAGCTCGACGTCACGTTCGACCGGGATGCCATCGCTCGCTATGGCCTAACCTTGCAGGACGTGACAGACACCATCGCTGCCGCTCTTGGCGGGCGCGAAGCAGGCATCGTCTTCGAAGGCGACAGGCGGTTCGACATCGTAGTGCGCCTGCCGAATGCGGGCCGCAACGATCTCGATGCTGTTGGTGCATTGCCAGTCATGTTGCCGCAGGAAGGGGCGTCAATCCCGCTGAGCGCGGTCGCGAGCTTCCGCTTTTCCGAAGGGCTTAATCAGGTCAGCCGCGACAATGGCCAGCGTCGCGTCGTTGTTCAGGCCAATGTGCGCGGCAACGATCTCGGCAGCTTCATCGCCGACGCGCAGAGCAAGGTTGCAGCGCAGGTGCAGATGCCGCCGGGAAGTTTCATCGAGTGGGGCGGGCAGTTTGAAAACCTGCAAGCCGCAACCCGGCGTCTGAGCATCGTCATTCCGATCATCTTCGCGGCAATTTTCGGCATCCTGTTCGTCGCTTTGGGCGGCGTGAGGCCTGCGATTGCGGTTTATTCGGCCATCCCGCTGGGATTGGCAGGCGGGGTGTTCGGCCTTGCCTTGACCGGGTTGCCATTCTCGATTTCTGCTGCGGTCGGGTTCATCGCCGTATCGGGCGTGGTGGTGCTCAATGGCCTTGTGATGATGTCTACGATCAATGACCTGATCTCCAGTGGCCTAGCGACTCAAACTGCCATCCGCGACGGGGCGGTGCAGCGCCTTCGTCCGGTGCTGATGACAGCCGTGGTCGCCTCAATGGGCTTCGTCCCGATGGCCTTGGCGACCGGCCAAGGGGCGGAAGTGCAGAAGCCACTCGCCATCGTGGTCATTGGCGGTCTGATCACCTCGACGATCCTCACGCTGTTCGTCCTTCCGGCCATCAGCCGCCTGTTGCTGAAGGGCAAGCATGTGAAGCACCAATCTGGCGACTATACCGACGTCGATACGCTAGGGAGCGAACTCCCCACATAGAAAGGTCAGCCAATGGCACACGATCATGGTGCCGCCGATGGCGGAAAAGCAGCACATAATCACGGCGCGGGAGCCAGCACGAAACGGCTGACTCTTGCGCTGTGCCTGACGTCAGCATTCTTGATCGTGGAGGTTATCGGCGCGTTCGCCTTCGACAGTCTCGCACTGCTTTCCGATGCAGCGCATATGTTCACTGACAGCGCGGCGCTCGCCATCGCTCTTGCGGCCGTGAAGATCGGCCAGCGTCCGCCGGATGATCAGCGCACCTTCGGCTATCGCCGGTTTGAAATCCTTGCCGCCGCTTTCAACGCCCTTCTGCTCTTTGCCGTCGCTGGCTATGTCCTAATCGAAGGCGTTGGCCGATTTTTCGAGCCGAGACCTGTCGAATCGGTCGGGATGCTGATCGTCGCCAGCGTTGGCTTGATCGTGAACTTGATTTCAATGCGTGTTCTTGTGGGCGGCAGAGATGATAGCCTCAACGTTAAAGGAGCTTATCTCGAAGTCTGGGCTGACATGCTCGGTTCGCTGGGCGTTATTGGTGCTGCAATCGCGATCTATCTCACCAGACTCGACTGGATCGACCCGATTGTCGCTATCGCCATAGGCCTATGGGTGCTGCCGCGCACGTGGACCTTGGTGCGCGACACGACCCATATCCTGCTTCAGGGGGTGCCGCGCGGCTTTGACCTGAAGGCGATCCGCGCCGCGATGAGCGAAAAGGAGGGCGTCGCAGGCGTTCATGACTTGCACCTTTGGTCCATCGCTGGTGACGATGCGAGTCTGACAGCGCATGTTGCAATCAGTGATGGGGTCAATGGTGAGACGATCCGCAACGAACTTGCCAGAATGCTGGAAGAGCGGTTCAGCATTCACCACGCGACGATCCAAACCGAAACCGAACCGTGCGGAGATGAGGAAAGCTTCCACAATTAATGCTCATGGCATGCTTCAAATCGCCATGGGTTGATGTGCTTCCGCTAGGCGACGCATTATTCAGCTGCGATCATCGGCAGCGATCTCGTTTTATCACCCGAAAGCGGTAAGGCAGCGTCCCACCCATTCCCGGTCATGAGCGAAGCTCACCGACAGAACCAATAGCGGTCGTTCCATTCCCGGTGGATGGGTAGCTCGTCTAACCTCCGCCTGATAGGCAGCACCCGGGTCAAGCACTTCCGCACGGTCTAGGACTTCTTCTATTTGCAGCTCAGCGACTATGTTATCTTGGCGAGCCCGTCGCTCAGTGCTCGATAAACGCTCGCTCTTGCGATCCCCAGATGCGTCGCAATGTCAGTCGCACCGAGACCTTGTTGTCGTAGAGATCGCACCTGATCGACGTCTACGGTGCGCTTGCGGCCCTTGTAGACACCAGCCGCCTTTGCGCGTTCTATTCCTTCGCGTTGACGTTCCTTGCGGATGTCGGTCTCGAATTCTGCGACCGCACCGAGGATGCCGAGGATGAGTTTCCCCATGCTGGTGGTCGTATCGACGGCCCCTTGCTGAACGCACCGGAACCCAACCTTCTTCGCTGACAGCTGTGCGATGATGTCGTGCAGATCGCGACCAGATCGGGCAAGACGGTCGAGGCGCGTAACGATCAACGTGTCGCCCTCCCGCACCCAGTCGAGGCAGTCTGCGAGTGCTTGCCGGTCGTTGCGCGATGTCCCTGTGATCTTCTCCGAGAAAACCTTCTCGCAGCCTGCGGCGGCAAGCTGTTCAAGCTGGAGGTCTAAGTTCTGGGAGCTGCTGCTAACGCGCGCGTATCCGACTATGCTCATGCGCTGGGCCTCACTGTCTCACTGGGGTCTAGAGTCAGCGCAGCTTAGCGTCTCACAATCACGATCGAACTCTTATGAGACACTCCGTGGACGCCGTGAGACGCCTCGGATGAGTATACTCGAATGAGACCTCGCTGCCTGCGCGCTAAAGCTCCCGAGCTGGGATGCGTGTCGCGTTCAAGCTTAACGCGCCTTCCTCATAGGTCATGATCACTTGAGGACCTTCCAGCTTCGGGGCTAGGTGTTGATGTGCTGGCGGCTCATGCGTGGGTCCCCTGTTGACGGCATGATTGGCTGCCCGGCAAGGTGCTGGCAAGAGTGGATTTAATTCAGCCCGAGACCTGACCTACGGCTGACCGGCGATAGGTGGCAAGATCGGCATTGGAGCTGGATGATGGGAAGCAATAGGATCAGTGCTCTTGAGGTTCGCCAAGACTTTTCTGATCAACGGCCGATTGCAACGTTGGCCAGCTGATCATCGCCTTCTATGGCGCTCGCTCGTGCGATTCCGAGTATCTGGGCACACGCGAAATGTCCGCCATATTTATCGCCACAACCGTCAATTTCTGGCAGCCGCCATAAGACCGGAGCCGAGTTGAAGGGGCTCGCGTGCGATTTCCCGCTCGTCATCAGGGGGCATAGGCGGCATGAAACTCGGCTAGGACAAAATGTGTAAAAATTCGCCAAGAGACTTCGGGTGGTTTGTGGCTATCTATCCCTGCCACCGCGTCCATCCCGACCGGGCATCAAGGATTGGCAAGAATGAAGAACACCAAAATTGAATGGAGCGATAACACTTTTAACCCGTGGATCGGCTGCACCAAGGTCGGACCCGGCTGCGATAATTGTTACGCAGAGACGCAGCAATCCCAGCGCTTTGGCCGCGTAAAGTGGGGCGCAGGGAACCCGCGCGCACGGACTTCCGATACGGCGTGGAAAGACCCGATCAAGTGGGACCGGGAAGCCGCCAAAAGTGGTAAGCGTCCCTTTGTATTCTGCGCGTCGCTCGCCGACGTCTTCGACAATGAGATCGATGCTGATTGGCGAGCGGACCTATTTCGCATCATCATCAAGACACCCAATCTTGTGTGGTTGCTGCTCACCAAGCGCATCGGGAGCGTCGTAAAGATGGCCCCTGAGCTGCCACGAAACGTCGCAATCGGCGCGACCATGGTGAACCAAGAAGAATACGATCGCGATGTCGATAAGCTACTTGCGGTGAAGAATGAGCTAGCTCCGCTCTTTACCTTTGGCAGCTTCGAGCCGCTTCTCGGGCCGATCGAGCTTGATGACCGCGCACCGGACTGGATTATCGTTGGCGGGGAAAGTGGCGTTAGGGCGCGCGCCATGGACCTTGATTGGGTGCGATCAATTCAACGGCAATCGGGGGATCTTGGCCGAGTGTTTAACTTCAAGCAGGTCGGTGATGCCGGCGGCGGTGGTCACGAACTCGATGGGGAGACATACTTCGACCGGCCGCTCATTTCACGTGGCGTCGTATCGAAAGCTCGATTGAACACAATCGTGTTGCCGGTGGACATGATCGTAACCGGCGAGCGGAGGCGAAATGTAAATCTAAGCCATGCCGAGGAGCTTTCCCGTTCGCTCGATGAGTTTGGCCTAATGCAGCCGATCCACATCCGCCGCACAAAGATGTCAATCGACAACAAGCCGGCTAAGCGTGTTCCGCTGTTGGTTGCAGGCGCACATCGCCTCCAAGCAGCCAAGCTTCTCGGTTGGCCTCAAATTGAATGCATTGAGGTCGATGATCATGATGTAACCGCCAGGATGTGGGAGATCTCCGAGAACCTCCATCGAAAGGAGCTGAATAAGGCTCAACGAGATCAATGTGTGCGTGATTACGCTGCATTGCTTGAAGAAGAGAGGCTTCAATCGGGACACGATGTCACGTTTGAAAGTAGCCGCGCTGATGGGAGGGGTCATCGGAAGAAGGGCATTTCTGCGGAGATTGCTTCAAAACTTGGCATGGCGAAAAGAACCGTTGATCGCGCGCGGTCCAGTGGCCGGGTGACAGGGAGTAACCCGAAGCCGAAAGCGGTTGGAGAGCTACACCGAGGTTTCAAAGCTCTTCAAAAGGCCTGGCATGCCGCTGACCCTGAGGAACGAACCATGTTCCTTGCGTGGATTGAAAGCGAGCAGTCAAGCGCCGAGGCAGTCTTTGCAACGGAGCGTGCAGCATGATTGCATCGAAACATCAGCGCGAAACTGTCAGCGTGCAAGTGACGGGCGCCCCTGATTGTTACCATTCAGAGGTTGGGTCTGGCTCCTCCAAGGTGGTTGCTTGATGGATTGGCACCGTGACTGTGGGCTGCCCTAGTGACGTTGGCCTGCGAACACGGCGGGGGGCTTTCCACCCATTATCAGACATTCCCGCTGCTCAGGCACGCACCTGATACCCGACAGGCAGCTATTCAACATTTTCAGACAAAAGCTGCCTTTCAGCTAGCGACCCCATTGCGGACATAAAGACATCCGACCATTGTGCCTTCATGATGTCGATGGTGCGGCGGGTGAGTGTGGCAGCAGGGCGGGTCCTACTCTGGACCTTGCTTACAGTCCTTGTGTTGGCAGTCGGTGCGCTCGCTACCTTTCTCCCCATGAGCAGCCTCCCGGGCGACTTCCAAACTGACTTCATCAACGGTGGTTGGATCAAGCCTGCCGTCATGCTCTATGCGATGGCGGTATTAAGCTATTGCCTGGCTCCGCTTTATGGGATCGATAGGGGCAAATGGCCTACCCCCAATCACGCGCTGAGTTACCTCGGGCGCTGCACGGTAGGCATGCTGCTCGCTGTTTGGCCCCCAGCCCTTCTAGCTTGGGCAAACGCCAGCGGTCCAACCCCAGAGCGCATGCACGATATGGTAGTGATCGGATCGAGCAGCACCCGCATCCCGCCTGCCGTCACGTCCATCGAGCACATCCGGTTACAGGAAGTGGGATCGCGTTGGCAGGTTGATCTCGAACGGTCAGAAGAGCGGGAGCGGCTTGGCTCGCCTGACTCTTGCGTGCGGATAAAGGTTCGGGAGGGGCGGCTTGGCTTCGACTGGATCAGCGATGCACAGCCGATACGCTGTCAGGGCAATGTCGGCTAACCACCCACATGCGGTCGTTCGCCGCGATC
>DLGU01000132.1:5075-6915 GCA_002482865.1 Porphyrobacter sp. UBA7686 | reverse complement strand
TCCCGGGCTTGACCCGGGACCCCGCTTTTCTTTCAATCGGTTGCGAGCGGCAGAAGTCAGCCGGGTCCCGGGTCGAGCCCGGGACGGGGGGTTAAAGCGGCGCGGTCTCGCGCTCCACCCACGCCAAGTCCTCGCCCGCGAGCCTCGGCGCAAGCAACGCCCGAACCTGCGCGTGATACGCATCCACCCAAGCGATTTCCTCGGCCGTCAGCAGCGCTTTCTCGATCAGCTTGCGATCCAGCGGCACGAAGGTCAGCGTTTCGAACCCGAGATAGCGGCCCTCCATCCCGGCAATTTCGCGCTCTTCCACCAGCACCAGGTTCTCAATCCGGATGCCGAAGGCGCCCGGCTTGTAATAGCCCGGCTCGTTCGAGAGGATCATGCCCGCGAACAGTTCCTGCCCGGTGCCTGCCTGCCCGCCCGAAGGCTTGGCGATGCGCTGCGGGCCTTCGTGCACGGCGAGCACACTGCCCACCCCGTGCCCGGTGCCATGCGCGTAATCAACGCCCGCTTCCCAGAGATATTGCCGCGCCAACACATCGAGCTGGCCGCCGCAGGTGCCTTGCGGAAACACCGCGCGGGCGAGCTGGATGTGGCCCTTCAACACCCGCGTGTTGCGGTCGCGCATCTCGGCGGTCGGCTCACCGGGGCCGACCCACACGGTGCGGGTGATGTCGGTGGTGCCGCCGGGATATTGCCCGCCCGAATCGACCAGATAGATTGACGACGGCGGGATCGGGATATTGCTGTCCTCGTCCACCTTGTAATGCGGCAGGGCGGCGTGCCCCGCAGCGGCGGAGATGGTGTCGAAGCTCAGATCGCTGAGGCCGGGGTCTTCCTCGCGGAAGGCTTGCAGGCGCGCGGCGGCGGTGAGTTCGTCGATGCCGCCCTTCGGCGCTTCGATCTCTAGCCAGCGCAGGAACCGCGAGACCGCTGCCCCGTCCCGCGCCTGCGCATCGCGCTGGCCCGCTTGTTCGGCCGGGTTCTTGATCGCCTTGGCGAGGATCGTCGGGTCCTGCTTGAAAGCGAACTTGGCGCCGCCCGCGCGCAGGGCCTGCGCGATGCCGACCACGGCGAAATCGGGATCGAGCGCGACGCTCTTGCCCGCATATTCGCTCAAGGCCCCCTCGAACGCGCCCCGATCACGGATCGTCACCGCGTTGCCGAGGTGGCGGGTGAGTTCGGGCGTCACCTTCTCGGGCGCGATGAACAGTTCGGCGCTGCCATCCTTGCGGGCGATGACATAGGACAGGGCGACGGGGGTGTGCGACACGTCCGCGCCGCGAATATTGAGCAGCCATGCGACCGAATCGAGCGCCGGGATCACCACGGCATCATGGCCTTCCTTGACCAGCCAATCGGCCACCGCCGCACGCTTGTCCGCCGAGGAGCGCCCGGCGAGCGTTTCGTCATGGACGGTCGCCACCGCCGCAGAGGGCTCCGGACGATCCGCCCACACCGCATCGATCGGGTTGCTGGCGAGCGGGATGAGCGTGACGCCCTTGGGATTGACCTGCTTTTCCAGCGCCTCAACCCAGGCCCAGGTGTGAAGCCACGGGTCATAGGCGATGCGCGCGCCATCCTCGCACACTTCGGCCAGCCATCCGGCAAGGCTTTCGGCAGGCACGCTCTTGTAATCGAACAATTGCCCGTCGACCTGCTCGCGCACCTGCACGGTGTAGCGCCCGTCCACGAAGATCGCCGCGTGGTCCAGCGTCACCGCCGCAAACCCCGCCGAGCCACCGAACCCGGTCAGCCAGCCCAGGCGCTGGGCATATTCACCGACATATTCGCTCATGTGCTCATCGCTGATCGGCACGATGAACCCATCCACGCCGCG
>DLGU01000132.1:4122-5041 GCA_002482865.1 Porphyrobacter sp. UBA7686 | reverse complement strand
CGCTTCAATTCCTCGCGCAGCGCGGCCAAGCGGGCTTCATGGGTCTGCATCAGCATTTCGTCGATCCTCGGCTTATCGCGCGGGGTACTTGCCGCGCAGGAATGTATCACTAGAACCGCCAACATAGGCCCAAAACCCGCGTCTTTCCACCCGGATGCACGCTGGCCGCCTGCCATAGGGGACGACCAACCATGACCCGCCCGATCAGCCGCCTTGCTCTTGCCACAGCCCTTGCGGCCACCACTTGTGTGCCAGCCGCCGCGAACACCACCACCCGAGAGGAACAGTCCCGCGTGACCACGTCATCCGCCGCTTCCACTGCCGCCAGTACCGACATCACACCGCCCGTCGCCGCAAAGCGCCCGCATACCTACACGCATCACGGGATCACCATCGAAGACCCCTATGACTGGCTGTATGACAAGTCGTACCCGGTGGTGGATGACGAGGATGTGCTGAACCACGTCAAGGCCGAGAACGCCTATTTCGAAGCGAAGATGGCGGGCCAGTCGGCGTTGACCGAAGCGCTGTTCACCGAGATGCGCGCCCGGATCAAGGAGGACGACAGCACCGTTCCGCAGAAGGATGGCGATTACCTCTACTGGAGCGAGTTCGAGGAAGGCGCGCAGTATCGCAAGCATTGGCGCAAGCACGTGGCGGGCGGCGAGGCCGAATTGCTGATCGACGAGAACGTGCTCGCCGAAGGCCAGGAATATTTCCGCCTCGGCGCGGCCTCGATCAGCCAGAACCAGCGCTATCTCGCCTTTTCGACCGACACCAACGGGTCGGAGCGCTACACCGGGCGGATCAAGGATTTGCAGACCGGCGAATTGCTGCCCGATGTGCTCGAAAACCTGCGCGGCGATATGGTGTGGGTCGCGAATGACACGGCGCTGGTCTACGGCCCCTCGACCGAGGA
>DLGU01000132.1:2990-4039 GCA_002482865.1 Porphyrobacter sp. UBA7686 | reverse complement strand
ACGCTCTACAAGGAAGAAGACCAGAGCTTTGGCGTCGGCACCGGGCTGACGGCGCAGGAAGACTGGCTGATCATCGCCACCGGCGACAACGAGACGAGCGAAGTGCGCCTCGTCCCCGCCGCCAACCCCACTGCCGAGCCGATTCTGGTGAAGGCACGCAAGAAGGGCGTCGAATATTCGGTCGACGTGCGTGACGGTGAGCTGTGGGTGTGGACCAATGACGAACACATCAACTTCCGTCTCGCCAAGGCGAAGCTGGATGCGCCGGGTGACTGGCAGACGGTGATCGCCGGTTCGGACGAGTTCTATCTGACCGGCTTCGACCTGTTCAAGGACTTCTTCGTCACCGAAGGGCGCAAGAACGGCCTCGATCAGATCGAGCTGCGCCAATATGCCGATCCGGCCAAGACCACCCCGATTGCCTTCCCGGAAGCGAGCTACACTGCGGGCCTGTCCAACAACCCCGAATATGACATGACCAAGCTGCGGCTGTCCTACCAGAGCATGGTCACGCCGAGCACGGTCTATGATTACGACGTCAAGACGGCCAAGCTGGAGACGCTCAAGACGCAGGAAATCCCGAGCGGCTATGACGCCTCGCTCTACACCACCGAACGCGTGACCGTGCAGGCGCGGGACGGGACGATGGTCCCGGTCAGCATCGTGATGCGCAAGGACCGCGCGGAAATCCTCAAGAAGGCGGGGATCGAAGGGCCGGGGCCGCTGCACCTCTATGCCTATGGCGCCTATGGCTATGCCATCCCGCCGGGCTTTTCGACCTCGCGTCTCAGCCTCGTGGATCGCGGCTTTGCCTATGCCATTGCGCATATCCGCGGCGGGGACGATCTCGGGCGGCGCTGGTATCTGCAAGGCAAGATGTTCGAGCGGACCAACACCTTCAACGACTTCGTCGATGCGGGTCGGGGCCTGATCGCCAAGGGCTACACCGCCGAGGGGATGGTGACCGCCAGCGGCGGTTCGGCCGGCGGCGAGCTGATGGGCGCGATCATCAATCAGGACCCCAAGCAATACGGCGCGATTGTCGCGCA
>DLGU01000132.1:0-2889 GCA_002482865.1 Porphyrobacter sp. UBA7686 | reverse complement strand
AAGGCGTCCTTCGCCTATATGCTGTCCTATTCGCCCTATGATCAGGTGGTCGCGCAGGAGTATCCGCCGATGCTGGTAACGGCAGGCCTCAACGATCCGCGCGTGACCTATTGGGAACCGGCCAAGTGGGTCGCAAAGCTGCGCGAGCTCAAGACCGACGACAACCTGCTGCTGATGAAGACCAACATGGGCGCAGGCCACGGCGGTCAATCGGGCCGCTGGAACAGCCTCAAGGAGACGGCGGAGGAGTTCGCCTTCATCCTGTGGCAGATGGGGATGGCGCCGAAGGAGTGACCCNNTCTAGACCCGTTCGTGTCGAGCGTAGTCGAGACACTTTCCCTTTGGCCTCTCGACTGCGCTCAAGGCGAACGGAGATCCCGGTGACCAACCGCTTCACCCGCAGTTTCGTGGCCGAGCCTTCTCACATCGACGAGCTCGGCCACGTCAACAACACCGTGTGGGTGCAGTGGATTCAGGACATGGCCACCGCACACTGGGATGCGGTCGCCCGGGCACAGGATCGCGCGACGTTCTTCTGGGTCGTGGTGCGGCACGAGATCGATTATCGCGGCAACGTGAGCGACGGCGCCACCGTGACCGCGACGACGTGGATTGAAGGCCCGGCGATGGGCGCGAAATCACTCCGACGGGTGGAGTTTGCCGATAGCGCAGGCAAACGCCTCGTCAGCGCAAGCACCACCTGGGCGATGCTCGACCGCACCACCGGACGGCTGGCGCGGGTGCGGCCAGAAGTGCTGGCGCCGTTTGCGGACGACTAATCAACCCCGTTCGTCCTGAGCCTGTCGAAGGACTGCCCTTCGCTTCTGCGGCAAGCGATGGAAACTCAAGAAAGTGCGGCCCTTCGACAGGCTCAGGGCGAACGTAGCGAGTGGCTAAGCCAAGCGCTCCCGACCGCGCTCCGGCGGGGCGCTGGTGAACACCGTCAGGCGTTCATAGGCGAGCCGGTTGCGCCCCGAAGCCTTGGCTTCGTACATCAGCGCGTCAGCGCGGGCGTAGAATTCGGCGAAGGCCATCTTGTGGCGGGTCGCTTCGGCCATCACAATCACGCCCATGCTGGCGGTGACCGGCAGGTCGAGCCCGGGAACTTCCTTGGCGATCCGCATCGGAATCGCCTGCCGCAGCGCCTCGGCCCGTTCGAGCGAGCGTGGCCCGCGCAGCAGCACCACGAACTCTTCACCCCCCAGCCGCACCGCGATCGAATCCCGGTCCCCGGTCGCGCGGATCGCGCTGGCGCAGGCGATCAGCGCGGCATCGCCAACCTGGTGGCCATGAAGGTCGTTGATCGCCTTGAACCGGTCGAGATCGACCAGCGCGAAGGTATCGAAGCCTTGTGCCACCAGGTCGTTGAAACGCGCTTCGATGGCGCGGCGGTTCATCAGGCCCGTCAGCGAATCGCGGGTCGAGATCTGTTCCAGCATCTTCGCTTCGGTCAGCGCCGCATCGCGTTCGCGCCGCAGGGCGAGGAAGCGGTCGGCAATGGCGAGGCTGATCACCACCACTTCGATCCCGACCGCGACATAGATCATCTGGTCGAGGCTGGAGGGGCCGACGTGCCAGCCAAAGCCGCGCAACAGTCGTTCGATCGAGGCGATGATGATCGGCATCCACGCGGCGGCGATATAGCGTGCCGAGCGGCTGCCACGCAGCACAGCCTCGATCACTGCGGCACTGATCACGAGGATGCAGGGGATGAAGGTGATGAAATAGCCGCGGTCGTCGAACGGCTGGGTCGAATCGAGCTGGAGCGCGAAGAGCCCGGGCGCGATCATGGTGAACCAGCCGGTCGCGATCGTCAGGGTGCGCATCACCCGCGACTGCGCCCCGCGTTCCAGGAAGGTCGCAAGGAACAGCATCGATAGCCCTGCGCCAATGGCGTAGGACAGCGGCGACACCACGGCGAGGACAGCAATCGGCAGCGTCACGAAGGCCGACGCCAACCCTCCCGCCGTCACCACATAGACCATCATTGCGCTGACCATTGCGGCATGGAGCACAACGAAGCGTTCGCGCAGCACCAGGAAGAAGCTGATGTCGAACAATAGCGGCAGCACCAGCATCCCGACCACGAAGGCCAGCAGCATCATTTCGGTCTGCGACCATTCGGCCTTGCCCGGATCATGGGTGATGCGCGCCTCGGTCAGCAGCGGGACCGAGTGCGGGGCTTCGATCCGGGCCAGCAGCACAGTCGTCTCGGCCGTGATTTCGGGCAGGGGGAGCTGGAACACCGGGCCGGCGGGGAACGGCACGCCATCGGCCTGCGTCAGGCGCGTGACGCGGCTCTCGCCATCGGCGTCGATGGCGTGGAAGGTGATCGATGTGAACCGGGCAATGCGGGAGAAGAACTGCCGCGGGAGCTTGTCGCCATCCCAGCTTCCCGCCTCGAACCGCAGCCAGACCACCGGCACATCGGACCGCCATGATTGGTTGTTGCAGATCCATTGCCCGCGCGCCTGCATCTCGCGCGCTGTGACCTCTACGCCGGTTACGGCATGGCACGCCGCAGCGAAGGTTGGGACAGTATGATCATCCGCCGCAGCCGGACGCGCCGCCAGCAGCGCGAGGAGCGCAGCGACGAAGACGTAACGGAACAGGAGGCGCGTGAGTGCCATACGGCGGGTCATACTATGCAAGCTGTTACGATGCTGTTAAGCGAGAAACCTCCATTATGGATGGAATGTGGCGCGTTCTCATGCAGTTGCGTTCAGTTGCCCATACTGCTGTGTTCAAAAGATTCAGCTTCGCAATCCGCGGCCAAAAAATAGTCACAAGCTTGTCATGAAGTCCGCCTAGGGGCGGATCGGGGCGCGGCTTGACGCGCCGTTTGGGCAGGGGTTCGATCCGACCCCATCGGGAATAATCATGGCACAT
>DLGU01000212.1:30884-31012 GCA_002482865.1 Porphyrobacter sp. UBA7686 | reverse complement strand
CAAGGCGATGTGCGAAAAGCTGCTTGCCAACACTGTGATTGAAAGCTTCACGATCGAAACCGCAGGAGCGCAAGGCTGATGGCGTTCCGGGCGGCGGTCATCACCTTCCCCGGCTCCAACTGCGACCG
>DLGU01000212.1:30334-30792 GCA_002482865.1 Porphyrobacter sp. UBA7686 | reverse complement strand
CTGCCGGGCGGCTTTTCCTATGGCGATTATCTGCGTTCAGGTGCGATGGCGGCGACCAGTCCGATCATGCGCGCAGTGATTGGGGCGGCGGAGCGCGGCGTGCCGGTGCTCGGGGTGTGCAACGGCTTCCAGGTGCTCACCGAAGCCGGCCTGCTGCCGGGCGCGCTGCTGCGCAATGCCGGCCAGCGGTTCGTCTGCCGCACCGTGGCGTTGACGGTAGCAAACACCGCCTCGCCCTTCACTGCGGGCTATACCGCGGGTGAAACGATCCGCGTGCCGGTCGCGCATCATGACGGCAATTACTTCGCCGACGCTGATACGCTCGATCAGTTGGAGAACGAAGGCCGCGTCGCCTTCCGTTATGGCGAGGCTGTCAACGGTTCGGCGCGCGATATTGCGGGGGTGCTCAGCACCAATGGCCGCGTGCTCGGCATGATGCCGCACCCCGAACGCGCGAT
>DLGU01000212.1:29853-30327 GCA_002482865.1 Porphyrobacter sp. UBA7686 | reverse complement strand
GAACCCGCAGCAGTGGCGGCACTGGGTGGAGCAGACGGGCGACGCCTGTTCGAGAACATTCTGGCAAACTTCGCCACCGCGTAATGCCGTGCTTCAGGCGCGGCGCTCGCTGCTTTGGCGGAACAGCCCGCGCGCATCGTCGGCGGTCATCGGTCGGCCGAAGTAGAACCCTTGGATCTTGTCGCAGCCCAGATTGCGGATGAGTTCGGCCTCTTCGACCGTTTCTACGCCTTCTGCGGTTGTGGTCATCTTGAGGCTCTGGGCCATCGCTACCACCGCATTGATGATCGCGAGGCTTTCCGCACTGCCCTGCGCTGCGCCCTGCACGAAGGTGCGATCGACCTTGATGGTCGAGAAGCGCAGCTTACGCAGATAGCCCAGCGAGGAATAGCCGGTCCCGAAATCGTCCAGCGCGACCGAACAACCCAGCGCCATCACCTGTTCGAGCGCGTTGCGAGCCACGCTGGCATCGCG
>DLGU01000212.1:29153-29787 GCA_002482865.1 Porphyrobacter sp. UBA7686 | reverse complement strand
TGCACCACTTCCTCATGGAAGCCGGGCTCAAGCAGCTGTTCGGGCGAGACGTTGACATTGACCTTGATGTCTTCGGGCCAATTGCGCGCCTCTTGGCAGGCCTGCCGCATCACCCACTGCCCGATGGGCACGATCAGGCGGGTGTCTTCGGCGAGCGGAATGAACTTGCCCGGGCTGACAAAGCCATGCTCGGCACTGTTCCACCGCACCAGCGCTTCGAAGCCGACCACCTTTTCACTGCGGGCGTCGACCACAGGCTGGTAGTGCAGGATCATCTCGTCGCGGCCCAGGGCCTTGCGCAGCGACGCTTCGAGCGAGCGGCGTTCCTCAGCCGAGGCGTGGAGTTCTTGCTCGAACCGGCAATGTTCGCCCCCGCCCATGTCCTTCGCGCGGTAGAGCGCAAGGTCGGCATTGCGCATCATTTCCTCGACGCTGTTGCCATCGCGCGGCCCCTCAGCGGAACCGACGCTGGCGCCGACATAGAGCGTATGGTGATCGACCTGATAGGGTTCCGACAGGCGATCAATCACCTGGCGGGCAAGATTGCGAATCACACCCGGCGTGCTTGCATCGCGGATCACGATGGCAAATTCGTCCCCGCCCAATCGCCCGCACATCTGGTTCTCGCCCATCA
>DLGU01000212.1:24723-29023 GCA_002482865.1 Porphyrobacter sp. UBA7686 | reverse complement strand
GCTTCGGTCAGGTGCAGGCGATTGGGCAGCTGAGTCAGCGTGTCGTAACGCGCCAGATAGGCGATTTTCTCGGAGGACTTGCGCTGTTCGGTCACGTCCGATCCGACCCCGCGGAAGCCGGTGAAGCGCCCCTGCTCGTCGCGCATCGGCGTGCCGGACAGCTCCCACCAGCGCTCTTCGCCGAGGATCAACACCTGCACCAGCATGTTCGAGAAATTCTCGCGGTTCTTCAGCCGCTCGGCCAGATCGTGGAGGCTTGCGGGAAATTGCCCGCTTTCCCAGTTGCGGCCTGAGATCATCTCGAGCAGTGGCTTGCCTTCGACATCAGGCTGCGAGCGGCCAAGCGCAAAAGCGAAGCGCGGCGAGACCGACCGCAGTCGCCTCGCAGGATCGACTTCCCACAGCCAGTCCGCCTCGTTCTCCTCGAACTCACGCAGCAGCAGGGAGACCACGGCCTCCTTTTCGATGACGGCCGCTTCGGCCAGCCGCGCCTTGACGAACGTCGAACGGATCTGAACCGTCGCGACGAGGCTCGCAATCGTGAACAAGATCGCCCCGCAGAGCGCCTGCCACTCACCCTGCAAAGCGAGTGAAACAATCGCTCCGAACCCGAGAATGGCGATGTAAATCAGAACGCTGACTGGCGAAGTCGAAAAAACGAAGGTCGAAGAGACCATCATCACCATCACGACCATCAGCATGGCGGTCGCTTGTGCCCCATCGGCCAGCAGCGGAAAGGCGAGTAGCGCGGCCACCCAGCAGAAGGCTGAGGCAATGGCATTGAAGTTCTGCGTGCGTGCGATGGCTGCGGGACCAGCGCGGTATGTCGGATCGACCAGCAGCAGATCGGTCTGGCGCGACCGGTAGAGGATGAAGGCGAGCAGCGCGGCCCAAGGGGTGACAATCAACAATCCGATCAGCGGTGCGAAGATCGAGGCAACGAACGCCCCCACCAGCGCATTGGCCAGCATCCGGTTACGACTCGCCTGCGCCAACTCGGCATATTCGTCGCCCCGCAGGCGCGTGGGGTCGAACGCCGGATTGCTCGACAGTCCGAGAACATCGGACATCGGCAATTCGACCGCTGGAGGCGGCGATAAGGAGGCGGATTGCTTGGCCACTGATGGCAGGCTTAACGGCCAATGGTTAGATTGCGGTAAAGGAGCGCGAGCCGCCGCCTGACAATAGTTAACCCGCCGCTCGCACCAGAGCCCTTGCGGAGGGCTATTCGACCGTCACCGATTTAGCGAGGTTGCGGGGCTGATCGACATCCGTGCCTTTGACCACAGCGACATGGTAGGCGAGCAGCTGCACCGGAACGGCATAGACCATCGGTACAATCAGCGGGTGCACCACCGGCATCTCGATCGTGGCGATGCAACCCTCGCCCGCCTCGGCAATGCCCTTGGCGTCAGAAATCAGCACCACCTGCCCGCCGCGCGCGCGCACCTCTTCCATGTTGGAGACGGTCTTTTCGAACAGGGGGCCCGAAGGCGCGATCACGACCACCGGCACCGCATCGTCGATCAGCGCGATCGGCCCGTGCTTCATTTCGCCCGCCGCATAGCCTTCTGCATGGATGTAGCTGATTTCCTTGAGCTTCAGCGCACCTTCCAACGCCAGCGGATAATCCTGACCGCGCCCCAAATAGAGCACATCGCGCGCCGGCGCGATCAGGTGCGCCATTGCGGCGATATCGTCATCATGATCGAGCGCCGCATTGAGCGCGGCAGGCGCTTCCAGCAGGTGGCGCACGATGTCGGATTCCTGATCACGGCTGAGACGGCCCTTCTTCACCGCCATATGCGCCGCCAGCGCGGCAAGTACGGCCAATTGGCAGGTGAAGGCCTTGGTCGAGGCGACACCGATTTCCGGACCGGCGTGGGTCGGCAGCAGCAAGTCGGCTTCGCGCGCCATGGTGCTGGTCGGCACGTTGACAACCACGCCGATGGTCTGGCCATTGGCTTTGCAGTGACGCAGTGCGGCCAGCGTGTCCGCCGTCTCCCCGCTCTGCGAGATAAACAGCGCCAGCCCGCCTTCTTCCAGCACCGGGTCACGGTAACGAAATTCCGACGCGACATCGATATCGACCGGGACGCGGGCAAATTGCTCGAACCAGTATTTCGCGACCATCCCGGCGTAGTAGCTGGTCCCGCAGGCCACGATGGTCAGGCGGCGGATGCTCGACAGATCGAAATCGATCTGCGGCAGCGCCACGGAATTGTCCGAGCGGCGCAGATAGGAAGCGAGCGTCTGCGCCACCACGGTGGGCTGCTCGAAAATCTCTTTCTGCATGAAATGGCGGTAATTGCCCTTCTCCACCGCCGCCGCCGAAGCGCCCGAGGGGCGGATTTCGCGGGTGACGGGGGTGTTCTGGACGTCATAGATCTGCGCACCGTCACGCCGCAGCACCACCCAATCACCTTCTTCGAGATAGGTGATACGCTGCGTCAGCGGGGCGAGCGCCAGCGCGTCGGAACCGAGATACATCTCTGCGTCCTCGCCCTCCGGCCCATAGCCCAGCACCAGCGGCGAACCCAATCGCGCGCCGATCAGCAGCTCAGGATGCGCGCGGAACGCAATCGCCAAGGCAAAAGCGCCGCGCAGGCGCGGCAAGACAGCGCGAACGGCTGCGACCGGGTCGGCCCCGGCTTCGACCTCGGCAGAGATCAGGTGCGCAACGACTTCACTGTCGGTCTCGCTCTCGAACACGCGGCCCTTGGCGGCGAGTTCGGCGCGCAATTCCTTGAAGTTTTCGATGATGCCGTTGTGAACGATCGCGACGTCGGCGGTCGCATGCGGGTGGGCATTGGCCGCAGTCGGCGCACCGTGGGTTGCCCAGCGGGTGTGCGCTATGCCGACGTCCCCGGGTGCCGGATCGCTCGAGAGCACTGTCACCAGATTGCCAAGCCGCCCCTCCGCGCGCCGGCGCACGAGGGCGCCATCATGCAGCGTGCAAATCCCGGAGCTGTCATAGCCACGGTATTCCATCCGCTTCAGCCCGTCGACCAGCCGGTCAGCGACGCTGGCACTTCCCACAATCCCGATAATGCCGCACATCGCCTGGCTGTTCCCTCGCTGTCGTTTCAGCCGCTCTAGCCGCCCGAAAGTGAACAGCAAGCCCCCCGAGTACGCAGTCCGGGTGACCTTAGGAAAAAAACAACCTTTCCTGCTTATTCACCATTTTTCGAGACGCAGCCTTCGCTTCCTTCAGGCGAGGTGCGCAGGGTTTTAGAGAGCCTCGGGGGCTGAGAATGAGCGCATTCGGAAAAAAGGGCAATGCTGGCGGAATGAAGCCGGGCTCACGGCCCGCCTTCGGTGTCGCGCGGCCTATGAAGGGTGCGGGCGCAGGTCCGCGCGGCGGCGAGCAGTTCCCGCCCATTCCGGGTGAAACCCCTGCCCCGCGTCCGGCACCGTCGCCTTCGCTTACCAAACCTACTTCCACTGCCGAAGCGATGGATCGCCTCAACGAGCGCATGGCGGCCGTCAACACGGGCGACTCCGAAGTCGGCGGCTTTGAAGCCAGCGTCCATAAGATCAAGGAACAGGTACTCCCGCGCCTGCTCGAACGTGTCGATCCCGAGGCGGCTGCGACCCTCTCGAAGGAGGAGCTGTCCGAAGAATTCCGCCCGATCATCATGGAAGTGCTGGCCGAGCTTAAGGTCACACTCAACCGGCGCGAACAGTTTGCGCTGGAAAAGGTGCTGATCGACGAGTTGCTCGGCTTCGGCCCGCTCGAAGAGCTGTTGAACGATCCGGACGTGACCGACATCATGGTGAACGGCCCGGATCAGACCTACATCGAAAAGAAGGGCAAGCTGACCCTCGCCCCGATCCGGTTCCGCGATGAACAGCATCTGTTTCAGATCGCGCAGCGGATCGTGAACCAGGTCGGCCGCCGCGTCGACCAGACCACCCCGCTCGCCGACGCCCGCTTGAAAGACGGTTCGCGTGTGAACGTAATCGTGCCCCCGCTCAGCCTGCGCGGCACCGCGATCTCGATTCGTAAGTTTTCCGAAAAGCCGATCACCATCGACATGCTGCGCGATTTCGGCTCGATGTCGGACAAGATGGCAACCGCGCTCAAGATTGCGGGCGCGAGCCGGATGAACATCGTTATCTCGGGCGGTACCGGTTCGGGTAAAACCACGATGCTCAATGCCCTGTCGAAGATGATCGACCCGGGCGAGCGCGTGCTGACCATTGAAGACGCGGCGGAACTTCGCTTGCAGCAGCCGCACTGGCTGCCGCTCGAAACCCGCCCGCCGAACCTTGAAGGCCAGGGCGCGATCACCATTGG
>DLGU01000212.1:23690-24686 GCA_002482865.1 Porphyrobacter sp. UBA7686 | reverse complement strand
GTGAAGAACGCCCTGCGTATGCGTCCTGACCGCATCATCCTCGGGGAAATTCGCGGCGCGGAGTGTTTCGACCTCCTCGCGGCGATGAACACCGGTCACGATGGTTCGATGTGTACGCTCCACGCCAACAGCCCGCGCGAATGCCTTGGCCGTATGGAAAACATGATTCTGATGGGCGACATCAAGATCCCCAAGGAAGCCATCAGCCGCCAGATCGCCGAATCGGTCGATCTGATTGTGCAGGTGAAGCGTCTGCGCGACGGTTCGCGCCGCACCACCAACATCACCGAGGTGATCGGGATGGAAGGCGACGTGATCGTGACGCAGGAACTGTTCAAGTTCGAATACTTGGACGAGAGCGAGGACGGCAAAATCCTCGGGGAATTCCGCGCCAGCGGCCTGCGCCCCTACACACTGGAAAAGGCGCGGCAGTTCGGGTTTGATCAGGCGTATCTTGAGGCCTGCCTCTGACGAGGCAGGCGCTATCGGGCCCTCCGACCCGATAGCTTCGGCCTAACCGGCCGGCGCGCGGTCGCGCTTGCGACGCCTTTGGAGTCGTTTGGCGAGCGCATTAGGGCCGATGCTGCCTAAAGTCCCCCGAGAACGACCGGCAGGCTCATCGCAAGGCATCCGCCGCCCGCAATCGCGGCCAGCATGAACAGGCTGGTCCACGGTACCCAGCCAACCTGCTCCAGCCGCGCGACATCGCGCCGCTTCGCCCGCCGTCGTTCCATCACGGCGGCAATGCCCGCGAGCATCCACAAGGCCGCGCCCGTCCACGCAAGCTGCGCAGCATCGCTCAGCAGTTCAAATTGGGCGACAATGTCCATCTGCACGCTATGTGGGTGCGCGCACTGCTTGCGCAACCCTCTCGCCTCGGCCAAGCCGTCGCGCGATGGATGGCTCGATCGCCCGCCCCCGCCCCTTGCTTGCGCTCGGCGTCCGATTGCTGGCCGCGTTTGCGCTGGCGACGATGGGCATGCTGGTCAAGCTGGC
>DLGU01000212.1:6618-23605 GCA_002482865.1 Porphyrobacter sp. UBA7686 | reverse complement strand
GCTGCTCGGCGCAGGATTGGCGCTGACAGGCAAGCTTGCGCTGCTCAGGACCAAACGCCTCCCCGCCCACGCCCGGCGCGCGGCGAGCGGTTTGTTCGGTATGATCTTCACCTATGGCGCGGTCCTGCTGCTGCCTCTGACCGAGGCGACGACCCTCGGCTTCACTGCGCCTGTTTTCGCCGTGCTGATCGCCATTGTGCTGTTCCGCGAACGAATCGGCCCTTACCGCTGGGGTGCGGTGGCGATGGGCTTTGCCGGAGTGACCGTGGTGATGCAGCCGTTTTCCGGCCTGCACGAAGGTGTGACACTGGCCGGTGTCGCGGTCGGACTGGTCGCGCCTTTCATGGTGGCGCTGATCAGCTTCCAGCTTCAGGACCTCAACACCACCGAGAACCCGTGGAGCATCGTCTTCTGGTTCAGCGCGCTGACGACTCCGATTGCTGCCGTTGCGCTGCCCTTCGTGATAGCGGGCCATGACCCAGTGACTTGGGCGCTGATCCTTGGCATGGGACTGGTTGGCGCTGGCGCACAAATGCTGCTCACCACCTCGCTTAGGTTCGGTTCGGCCGCAGTGATCCTGCTGATGGATTACACCGCGCTGCTCTGGGCGAGTTTCTACGGCTACACCATTTTTGACCGCGCCGCGCCCGCCAGCCTGTGGCTCGGCGCGCCCTTGATCATCGCTGCCGGGCTGTTGATTGCGTGGCGAGAACGGCAGCTTGCCCGATCCCGGGTGCACTCTGGCGAATAGCATGGACCTTTATGCTCCCCGCGCAGGTACGCGCGGTAGGGTCCATTCAAAGGAGCACCCCGCCATGACCACTCGTAATCTGCTTCTCGCACTTGTCGCCGTTCCAGCCCTGTTGGCATCCACTGCCTGCAACACAGTCGATGGCGTAGGCGACGACCTCAAATCGGCATCGAAAGAGGTCGAAGAAGAAATCTGAGCCGACGCGGCGGCGGGATGCTTCATGGAATTGTCAGGAATATTTTTGCAGGGTCGCGCGTTGAGCTTCCATGCCTTCGCATAAAGGATGTGATCTGATGATTCGCAATGCACTGACCGCCGCCGCCCTCGCCGCTCTCGCGCTGACTGCCAGCGCCTGCAACACGGTTGACGGCATTGGCGATGACATCAAGTCGGTCGGTCAGGCCGGCAAGCGCGCGATTGACTAAATCTTGCGATAAACGAGCATGATGTTGTTGGCGGGCAGCGCGCGGCGCGCGGTCCGCCGCATACCATTCGTGGCCGCGAGCGCATCCAGAGCCTCGGCCTTGCGCAGGCCCCATAGCGGATTGCGGGCCTTCAGGCTGGCATCGAAATCGAGGTTTGACGGTGCCGTTTCCACGCCCTGTTCGATGTAGGGGCCGTAGAGGATCAGCGGTGCGCCGCTTTTGCGCAACACTTGGGCAGCCCCCCGGAAAAGCCCGAGGGTCGCTTCCCAAGGGCTGATGTGGACCATGTTGATGCACAGGATTGCAGCAGCTTGGGCAACCGGCCACGCCTCTGGCGCCGCTGCATCGAGCAACAACGGGGAGGCGAGATTGTCGCCGGGATAGTCCGCGCGATAGGCAGCGATGGACGCCAGCGCCTCGGGCGAAGGATCGGTCGGCTGCCATTGCAGGTCAGGGAATTGCCCAGCGAAGAACACTGCGTGTTCCCCTGTCCCAGCCGCAATCTCGAGCACCGTGCCACTGGCGGGCAACTCCCGCGCCAGCACTTCGGCAATCGGCGCGCGGTTGCGCTCTGTGGCGGGGGCGTGCTGTTTCATGTCAGGAGACCCGCCGCTAGCTCACTTGTCTTTCTTGGCCTTCCCAATAGGGCGCGCGTAGCTCGCGGCGCAGAATCTTGCCGCTGGCGTTGCGCGGCATCAGCGGGATGACATCGACACTCTTGGGCGCCTTGAAAGCGGCGATGCGCTCACGCGTCCAAGCAATCACGTCAGCTTCATCGATCTCGTGCCCAGGCTTGGCGACGACGCAGGCCTTGACCTCCTCGCCCCACTTGGCGCTTGGCACGCCGATCACAGCCACTTCCGCGATGGCGGGGTGGCCGTAGATCGCGCTCTCGACCTCGGCGGGATAGACGTTCTCGCCGCCGGAGATGATCATGTCCTTGATGCGGTCCTGGATATAGACATAGCCATCATCGTCCATCACGCCCGCGTCCCCGGTATGAAGCCAGCCGTCAGGGTCGATGGTCTTGGTCGTCGCTTCGGGCAGCTTCCAGTAGCCGGGCGTATTGGTGGGCGAGAGAATGCAGACCTCGCCGATCTCACCGCGTGGCACTTCGACATTGTCCGGCCCGCGCACTTCGATGCTGACGCCGGGGCAAGCCTTGCCAGCCGAACGCATCCGCTGGTTGCCTTCAAGCGAGTGGTCCTCGGGCGGCAGGATCGAGATCGTGCCGGACGTTTCGGTCATGCCATAGGCTTGCAGGAACCGGGTGGTCGGCATGGTCCGGACCGCTTCCTTGAGCAATTCCAAAGGCATGGGTGCCGCACCATACATCAAGTATTTGAGGTTGCTGAAATCCGTGGTCGCCGCGCGGGGGTGCTGCACCACCATTTGGAGCGCCGCCGGCACAATGAACATATGCGTCGCCCCGGCCTCGATCGCTTCGAGCACACCGACGGGGGAGAATTCCGCCTGCACCAGAGAGCGCACGCCATTGGCAATCGCGATATTCACTAGCCCGGTGCCGCCGATATGCGCGCAAGGCATTGCGATCAGCATGCAATCACCGGGCTCATAGAACTGCCAGTCCAGTCCCGCTTCGTTGCCCGCATTCCTCAGGCCGAGCAGGTTGGTGTTGGTCAGCATCGCGCCCTTGGGGTTGCCGGTCGTCCCCGAGGTGTACAGCTGCAACACCGGATCATGCGGCCCCGGAGGCGAATAGTCCGCAGCTTCGAAGCCCCCTGCTGCCGTGCGCGCGGCTTCCGCCTCGATCACTTCAGGATTGGCGGGAACTTCGCCCGCGACCTTGTGCGCCGTCTCGATAAACTCAGCATCCGCAAACAGCAGCTTGGCCTCGGTATCGCCGAGAATATAGGCTATTTCGCGTGGGGCGAGCCGCCAGCCGATCGGTACCATCACCGCGCCCATCCGCGCCGCGGCGATATAGAGCAGGAAATAGGTATCGCGGTTCTTGCCGAGCCATGCGATCCGGTCCCCAGCGGCGATCCCGCGGGCGTGCAGCAATGCGATCAGCTGGCGGGTGAGGAGATCAGCCTCGGCATAGCTCGTGACCCGCCCGTCCTGATCGAAGGCGGGGCCGTCAGGCCGCTCCTTGGCCCAGAAGTGCAGGATCGCATCGAAGGTCGAAAAGTCGTGATAGGCGTTTCTCGCCATGGCGCTGCTCTCTCCCAAAAGCTGTTTGGGGAGAGGTTAAGCGCAACGCGGCACGGTGGTCTAGCGAAACCGCCCCTGCCGCCGCGCAATCGGCTCGCGCAAGCCCAGCCACACCAGCAAGCCAAGCGGCCCGGCCATGAAGGTCGCCAGCAAAACCGGCGCTTGAATGAAGCGCGAGATGTTCTTCGCATCGCCATCGCGGGCGATCCACAGCCCTACGAAGAGATCAAAGGCGAGGTAATGCGTCCATCCGATCGTGACTCCGCCGTTCGAACCAAAGATCGAGCGGACGCCTTCGATGGTCGTGAAATTCGCTCCGCCGCCTTGCGGATTGGGGATCAGCCCGCTCAACAAGCCGATCAGCCCGGTGGCGTAGATCAGGCACAGCAGGCCAATGCCGAGATAGAGGATTCCGGACAGGAGGGCCGGCCAGCGCGGCAGCAGGATCAGCCCCGTCCACGCGATCAGCGCCAGCAGGTTGACCATGCTGAACCACGCATTCCAGTCGATCATTGAGCCTCTCCCGTCTCGCCCAAGCGACGCCATTCGCGCGCGGCGCGGCGCATCGCCTCGTTGTCGTGCGTAAATCGTCCTCCGGCCCGGCGCAGCGCCAGCCCTAGCGCGGCCTCAGCTACCAGCCCCGCATCGATTGAGCGAAATCGCTGCCACGACCCCGACAACAGCGGATCAATCAGCGGCGCAGCGATGATCGCCGCCCGCTCGGCAAGGCGCAGATCGTCGGTGCGTGTTCCGCGCAGCAGGCCGGGATGGAGGATATCGAGCCGCTTGAACCCGACGCGTGACAGCGCTTCCTCGGTCTCGCCCTTCACGCGCATATACAGGCTCTTAGAACGGGCATCGGCTCCTGCGGCACTGACCACCACCATGTTGGGCACCCCGGCCCGTTTCGCCGTTTCGGCGGTGGCGAGCACCAGATCGTGATCGACCGCGCGGAACGCCGCTTCGTCACGTCCGGCCTTCTTCCAGGTCGTGCCAAGCGCACAGATCAGCGCACGCGGGCGGACCGCGTCGAGGACTTCGCCCCATTTGGCGGGCTCTGCCACGAACATCTCCATCCGCGCGCCGGGCGGCAGCGGAACCTCGCGCCGGGCGATGCCGACGATCCGCACCTCATCGCCCGCGCTGGCAAGCTCGATCACGCGGCGGCCGACCAGCCCGGTGGCCCCGACCAGAGCGATGCGTACCGGGTCGATGCTGCGCGGATCAGACATTGATCAGACCCAAGGGACGCTCGCCATAGATTTTGCTCACCGCCTGCATCGCAAACCGGTCGCTCATGCCGGCAATGAAATCGGCGATCACCCGCGCGCGGCTCGGATCGCGCTGCGGCAGGCGTGCCTGCCAGTCGTCCGGCATCAGGCGCGCGTCCTGCGCGTAGGCGGCGTAGAGGCGCGCCACGACATCACGCGCGCGCTCGGCCGCTGCGATCTGTTCGGGGTGGTAGTAAAGCCGTTCGTACATGAAGGTCTTTAGCCGCCGTTCCTGTGCGGCCATCGCGGGGGAGAACCCGGCGAGCTGGCGCCCGGCCTCGCGCACATCTGCCACCGACCGCAGGCCTTTCACCTGCGCCGCAGTATTCTCGATCACATCATTCACCATCAGCCCGATCTGGTCGCGTATCATCTCGCGCAGCAGACGGTCACGCGGGGCATGTGGGAAGCGCTTTTCGACGCTACGCCACTGATCTGCGAGGAAATCGAGGGCGAGCAAATCGTCAAGGCTCAGAAACCCGGCGCGCAATCCATCGTCGATGTCGTGATTGTCATAGGCAATATCGTCCGCCACTGCCGCCACTTGCGCCTCAAGCGAGGGCCAAGTGCCGAGCATCAGCGGAAAAGCTTCGTCCAATTCAGCCAGCGCCCAGTTTGGCGCGGTCACCGGGCCGTTGTGCTTGGCCAAGCCTTCCAGCAGGTCCCACGTGAGGTTGAGCCCGTCATGTGCGGGGTACGGACACTCGATCCGCATCACCGTACGCAGCGCCTGCGCATTGTGATCAAAGCCGCCGTGTCGCTCCATCGCAGCCGAAAGCGCCGCTTCCCCTGCATGGCCAAATGGCGGGTGGCCGAGATCATGGGCAAGACACAGGGCTTCGGTCAGATCCTCGTCCAGCCCGAGAGCGCGCGCGATCACCCGTCCGATTTGCGCGACTTCAAGGCTGTGAGTCAGGCGGGTACGATAGTGATCGCCATCGGGAGCGATGAAGACCTGAGTCTTGGATTTCAGCCGCCGGAAGCTCATCGAATGGATGATCCGGTCACGATCGCGCTGGAAGGCACTGCGCGGACCGCGCCGTTCGCCATCGCCGGCGCCGCCGAATTCTCGCGGCCCGTGGGCCTCAGGGTCAGCAGCATAAGGTGCGCGGGTCATCACAGGTCGAGCGCGTAGGCGAGCCGGACAGGCTTCTCAACCGGAACGAGGCAAGAACACCACAAAAGTACCGGAAAAACAGAAGGTTGGGCAAGAAAAATTATGGGGCCGCCTTCCGGTGATTGGGGGGAGGAAAGCGGCCCCAAGGGCCAATCGGTGCGACCCGAAGACCCGGATAATGCCAAAACGTTTCCGCGACAAAATCCGAGCGCGCCATAGGAGTGAAAGTTAATCGGTTGCACCCCTTGCAACCCAGCTATTCGACCAACTGCACGTCCAGCCCGATGAGCCGAAGGCTATCCCTCGGTTTCCTGATGCAAAATCCAATCCGCCGCCGCTTCGCAATGGATGCGAGTGCTGTCAAAGATCGGCAGGACATTGGCATCGACATCGACCACCAGATCAAGTTCGGTGCATGCCAGCACCACTGCACCGGCACCCTCCTGGGCTTTGTTGGTGATGATCGTCTTCAGCGTCCGCTCGGCCTCGCGCGTGACCTTGCCGACCATCAGCTCGTCATAGATGATCCGATCGAGCATCTCGACATATTCAAGGTTGGGCGGCAGCAAATCGATCCCGTGGGCGACCAGCCGCTTGCGATAAAAGCTTTCTGTCATCACGTTGCGGGTACCCAGGAGCGCTGCGCTGGTCACACCGGCGTGCTTCATGGCGAGGCCCACATATTCGGCGATGTGCAGGATCGGGATATTCACGCTGGCCGCCACATCGTCATACAGCCGGTGCATTGAATTGGCGCCGATGATGAGACCCTCCGCGCCCGCACCTTCGAGCCGCTTTGCACTTTCGATCAGCACGCTTGCCGCACGCTGCCAGTCACGTTCTTCGCGCAATGCATAGAGTTGGCAGAAATCGAGGCTTTCAATCAGCAGCGGCGCGCTCGCCATCGGGGCAGCGCGTTTCTGGACGATGCGGTTGATGTAATCATAATAGGTCGCGGTCGACACCCAGCTCATGCCGCCGATGATCCCGAGTTTGCGCAAAGCCGCCAGCCTTTCGATTCTGTGTGCAGGTGCGAAAGGGTGTAGGGTGCAAGCAACCTTGGCGTCCAGTGGGCGCGGGCGAGTGGGCGGGGGGTTACTCCGGTTTTGCGGTCAAGGCGTGCTCGGCAAGCCACGGTTGCAAGTCGCCAAGCGTGGCCTCAGGGGCTTCCTCGTGCGGCAGGTGGCCGATCTTGGGATAGATCACCAGCGTGTTGTTCGGCATGGTCTTGGCGAGCCACTTACCCGCTTCGACCGGGATCACGCGATCCTCCTCGCCCCACAGGATCAGCGTCGGCGTGGTGACCTTGGCGATATCCGCCTCGGCCAGCGGATCATAGGGGTAGCCGAAGCGCTTCAAGGTCGCACGGCGGTTGCCTGGATAGCGCAGCAGCTCCCAGTAACGCGTCACGGCCGCTTCACTCGCGACGGATTTGACCGAGACCGATTGTTCGAGGCTTTGCTGGATCAAGCTGCGGGGCGTGATCTGCTCGACCAGCAGATTGATCCCCGGCGTCTGGGCAATCTTGAAGCCGATATTGCCGCTGTCGTCGTCCTTTTTGGTATCGAGCTTAAGCATCGGCCCGCCGCTGCCATCGACCAGCAAAAGGCCGGTCAGCCGCGCGGGGTGGGCGACCGCAAAGGCTAGGGCGTGCTTCCCACCCATCGAATTGCCGCCGAGGATGAACCGCTTCAGTCCCAGCTTGTCCGCCACCTCGAGGATATCGGCGACGTAATTGTCGCGGCTATAATCATCTTTGGGATCAGGCCCGGTCAGGCCGTGCCCGACCTGATCGAAGCGGATCACCCGGTATTGGCCCTTAAGCGCCGCGACCCACGGCTCCCAGGTGTGTAGATCGGCATTGGAGCCGTGGAGCAGAACAATCGCGGGCGCATCTTTCGGCCCCTCGTCCCGCAGGTGCACGGTCACACCGCCGCCGATTGCAACGAATTGCGATGGCGGTCCGCCATACTTGGCGCGCATTTCGGCCGCGTTCGTATCGGGCGTGCGGAAGATCAGGAAGGCGATCACGAGGATACCAAGGAGCGCGAGCAAACCGCGCCAGACCCACTTCATCATTTCATCTCCGCAATCCAGCGCCGCACGACGGCGACGCCTTGCTTGTCCACGCTGGCCTTGCCCAGTTCAGGCATGGCGATACCGGGCTCCGCACTGTCCATCCGGTAAAGCAGGATCGATTTATCGGGCTGGCCGGGCAGGACCGAGAAATCATGCCCCCCTGCCCCGCGCCCCGCCGCGACCGGGCGCTTGAGGATACCGATTGCGTGGGGATCGGCTTGCTCCCAGCGCAGGTCGAGCCCTGAATTGGACGCGCCCCCACCGGGCTGGTGGCAATGGGCGCAGTTCACATCGAGATAGGCGCGGGCAAAGGGTTCCACCGGTCCCTTGTCCGAGTAACCCGCCCAGACCGGCATCGTCGCCCCGCCCGGAGGCAGTCGGTCGAGTGCGCCGCCATCCAGCATCTGCGCCATCCACTTGACTGAAAGGTTGCGCGCCTTGGGGCCGATCGGGATCACCTGCCCGTCTTTGGCATGACAGCCCTTGCACTGGTTCTTGTTCGGAATGGCATAGGAAATCGTCTCGCCCGTCGGAGTGACCAGATCGAGCCGGCCGCCCGCCAAGGCCAGCGTCGCCTCGGTCTGCTCGGCATTCCACCGATACGGCAGTGCCACCCAGCCATCCGCGCGGTGGAGCAGCACGCGGGTTTCGATCAGCCGCCGCGCCTCGCCCTCGCCGAACGCGAATGTCTTGATGATCGCTGCGCCGACCGGGAACTTCAGCAGCCCCTCGCCATCAGCCACAAGCTGCGTGCCTTCGGGCAGGTAGATGAAGCGCAGCTTTTCCGCGCCGTCCGACCATAGCGGCGTGTTGAGCGCATAGGGGTGGACGCCCGCGCTCGGGTGTTGATCACCGGCATCCTGAAAGAAGACGAACTTGCTTAGAGCTTTGGGAAAAGCCGTTCCGGTGATCGCCGCGTCGTTGACCGGCTCAGGCTCGATCACCGTCGCATGGCTGAGCGCTGCGCCGAACGTGGCGCAGGCCAAAGCCATAAGGCCGAGACCCCGCCGCTTCACTTCAGCCGCGCCTCCAGCGCTGCGGGGGCACCGACTTCGGGGAACTCCCAGCTTTCAAGCGGGGTCAGCATCAGCGGCCCGGGCTGCGCTTCGGCAAGGCTCTGCCCCGGCTTTGACAGATTGAGCGACCAGCCGGTCACGCCCGTGGCAATCTTCAGCCCATTATCCTTCTCGACGATCCCGTCCCACAGCACCGGCGGCAGCGCGCCGCCGAACGCGGCCAGCAATTGCTCCTTGCCATCAAGCTGCGGATCATCGCCGCCGCGTCCGAAGGCGTTGAAGCCGACGATCACATTGCGGGCATAGGGATTGTAGCGCTCGTCGGTGAACGGCTGTGTGTAAGCGACCACCATGATATGCGCGGTGGGGTTGTTCTCGAAGGCGTTTTCCTCGATCAGCACGCCGTCATTCGCCATGACCAGCACGCCCGTGCCGCGGCGGACGCTGGCGACGATGTTGCCGGGAGGCGCAAAGTTAGGGGTGTCATTATCGGCAACGACATTCTGGCGCAGGATCACGTTGCCGCCGTTCATCACCGGCAGGCCGGGAAGGTCGAACACCAAGAGTCCGCCGGTGTTGCGGGTGGCGATGTTTTCGGTGACGAGCGCATTGCGGCTGTTCTCGATCTCGATCCCGGCGACATTGTATTCGACGATATTCTGGCGAACCGTGATGTCGCGGCTCTGGCCGACATAGATGCCCGCATCCGACGCGCCCGAGACCTTGGAGTTCGTCACCAGCACGCCGATGCTTTCAACCGGGTAGATGCCGTAAGCACCGTTGGTCGCCTTGGGCCCGCCGGTCCATGTGACCCGGATGCCGCTGTAGATGATGTTGTCCGCGCCCTTGGACTTGATCCCGTCGCCCTTCGGGTTCTCAACCGCGAAATCGAGCAAGGTGACGTTGTCGGAGGTGACCAGCAGCCCCTCGCCCGCGCCTTGCTGACCGGTGAAGTCGAGCACGCTGGCGCCGTCCCCATCCATGCCCGCGCCGCGCAGCGTCACACCATCGACATCGAGGCTGAGGCCATCGGTCAGCACGAACCGCCCCGCTCCCAACTCAACCACATCGCCCGGCGCAGCGAGGATCAGTGCTTCCTGCAAGCGTTGGGCTGCACCCTCGCCGGGTTCGACCCGGTGGGTTTCGGCGGCGAGCGGCGCTGCTGTGGCCAGCAACACGGCGGCAAGTGCCAATCGGTTCATGATATTCTCCCTCTCCGACGCGCAGTGTTGCGCAGGCGGGGGAGCAATTGCAAGCCTCAGCCGATACCGATCGCGCACAGCCCTGCAGAAGTGGTGAGCACGGCGACAGCCTCGCTATCGTCCACGCGGTCGAGCCGCTTGATAAGCTCGCCAAGGCCGTAGCCTTCATCGGGCTCGCCCTCCTGCGCGGCCATGCCCTGGCGCAACTTCCACAGCTGCGGGATGGTCAGACGGTCGACCATGCGCTCCGCCATGCAGGCGGCGCGCTTCTCACCAATGCCGGATTCGACCAGAGCCGATTTGACTTGCATTTCGACCAGCGGGTTGGCGAGGCCGGTGAACACCGCCCCGCCCGCCAGAAGGATCAACAACAGAAGGCCGATAATGAGCTTACGCATCAATCGAGCGACTTGACGATTTCCTCAACCATCTTCTTGGCGTCGGCCAGCAGCATGACGGTCTGGTTCATGTAGAAGACGTCGTTATCAACCCCGGCATAGCCGACGCCCCCCATCGAGCGCTTGATGAAGAACACCTGCTTCGCCTTGTCGACATCGAACACTGGCATCCCGTAGATCGGCGAGGACTTGTCGGTCTTGGCCGCCGGGTTCACCACGTCGTTCGCGCCGATGATGAAGGCGACATCGCACTGGGCGAATTCGGAGTTGATGTCTTCAAGCTCGAAGACTTCATCGTAGGGCACGCTGGCTTCGGCGAGGAGCACGTTCATGTGCCCCGGCATACGCCCTGCGACGGGGTGGATGGCGTACTTCACCTCCACGCCCTTTTCCTTGAGCTTGTCGCCCATCTCGCGCAGCGCGTGCTGGGCCTGGGCGACGGCCATCCCGTAACCGGGGATGATGATGACCTTCTCGGCCTGCTCGAGCATATAGGCGGCGTCTTCCGCGCTGCCCTGCTTGTAGGGCCGCTGTTCGCGCGCACCGCCTGCGCCGCCGGCTTCGGGTGCTGCGCCGAAGCCGCCGGCAATCACCGAAATGAAGCTGCGGTTCATCGCCCGGCACATGATGTAGCTGAGGATCGCCCCGGAGGAGCCAACCAGCGCCCCGGTAATGATCATCGCTGAATTGCCCAGCGTGAAGCCCATCGCCGCTGCTGCCCAGCCCGAATAGCTGTTCAGCATCGACACGACCACGGGCATATCCGCGCCACCAATCGGAATGATCAGCAGGAAGCCGATGGCAAAGGCCAGCACGGCGACCGCAATCACCATCCAGCCCTCACCCGCGCCGCCATCTGGCGAAACGGTGTAAAGGCCGATCAAACCAATGATCGCCGCAAGCGTACCGAGGTTGATGACGTGCCGCCCTGGCAGCATGATCGGCGAACCGCTCATCCGGCCCGACAGCTTGAGGAAGGCGATGATCGAGCCCGAGAAGGTGATCGCCCCGATGGCAATACCAAGGCCGAGTTCGACCCGGCTAACCGCCATGATCTGGCCAGCGCTGTCGACAATTCCGAAGGATTCCGGATCGAGCCACGCTCCAAAGCCGACCACCACGGCGGCCAGGCCAACGAGGCTGTGGAAGCCCGCAACCAGTTCCGGCATCGCAGTCATGGCGATGCGGCGGGCAACGACCACGCCAATCGCGCCGCCGATACCGACCGCAATCAGGATCTCGACGATATTGGCGATGTTGTGGGTGACGAGCGTCGTGGAAACGGCAATCGCCATCCCGATCATGCCATTGCGGTTACCCGCCTGACTGGTGGCCGGGCTCGAAAGTCCGCGCAACGCGAGGATGAAGAACACACCCGAAACGAGGTAAGCGAGCATCGCCCAGGCCGGCGTTCCGCCCCCGTGGGCCGCGCCTGCGGCAAGAATGGAGAAGCTCATCTCTTACTTCCCCTTCTTCTTGTACATCGCGAGCATCCGCTGCGTGACCGCGAACCCGCCGAAGATATTGATGCTGGCGAGCACCACGCCGAACAGGCCGAGATATTTGGCAATCGGGCTGTTCGCTTCAGCCGCCGCGATCAGCGCGCCGACGATGATCACCGAGGAAATCGCATTGGTTACCGCCATCAGCGGGGTGTGCAGCGCCGGGGTCACCGACCAGACGACGTAATAGCCCACAAAGCAGGCCAGTACGAAGATGCTGAGAATTGAAATGAAGTCCATGGATCGCCCCTATTTCCCCGGCGCAAGATATTCGGTGAGCAGCGTCACCAGTCCCGGCACATCCGCACCGCGGCTGACATTGAACGCTATCGGCGCACTGCCCGAAACGGTCAGCGTGAGTTCGGTATCAAGATCGAAGTGGCCCGCGCTTTCCAGCGTGAAGGTGGTGATGGCGCGATAGGGGATCGTCAGGAACCGCTTTTTCGATCCCGTCAGCCCCTGAATGTCGATCATCAGGACTCGGCGATCCGTAAATATGATCGAATCCCGCACCAGTTTGAACGCGAAGCGCACCACTTCACCATGCGCCAGCGCATAGGCGAGGTCTTCGGCGGCGTCTTCGACATCCCAGACAGTGGCGTTGATCAGACCCATCGGGTTAACCAAGCAGCCGCTCGTTCACGACCTTGCCGCCCTGCGTCAGGCGGATCGCAGTGCCGATTTCCTCGTCGAGCACGGGCTTGCCCTGCTCCTTGTCCCAGAAGGCACTGAGGAAGTTGTAGTGGTTGCGCGCAAACAGCGCAGATGCGTCAGCGGGAAGCTGCGCGGGCGTGTTCGAATAGCCGATGATCTTGACGCCGTGCTTGATCACGACCTCATCCGCCACTGAGCCTTCGACGTTCCCGCCCTGCGCAACCGCAAGGTCGAAAATCACGCTGCCCGGCTTCATCGTCGCGATCTGCTCGTCGGTGATCAGGCGCGGTGCGGCGCGGCCCGGGATCAGCGCGGTGGTAATAACGATATCCTGCTTGGCGATGTGCGAGCTCACCAGTTCGGCCTGCGCCTTCTGGTATTCCGGGCTCATTTCGGTGGCATAGCCGCCCGAACCTTCGCCTTCGATCCCCGCAACGTTCTCGACGAAGATCGGCTTGGCACCCAGCGACTGGATCTGTTCCTTGGTGGCCGAGCGCACATCGGTCGCCGAGACCTGCGCGCCAAGACGGCGAGCTGTCGCAATTGCCTGAAGCCCGGCAACGCCCACACCCATGATGAAGGCGCGTGCGGCCTGCACCGTACCGGCTGCGGTCATCATCATCGGGAACGCACGGCCATAGGCGTCGGCTGCCGCCAATACGGCCTTGTAACCGGCAAGGTTCGACTGCGAGGACAGCACGTCCATCGATTGCGCGCGGGTGATACGCGGCATGAACTCCATGCTCAGCGCCTCGTAACCGGCGGCGGCATAGGCATCGACCACATCACGCTTGATGAAAGGATCGAACAGTGCCGCCACCATCGCGCCCGGCTTCGCGCCTGCCAGCAGCGCCACATCGGGCGCCTGAATCCCGAGGACGATATCAGCATCCTTCACCGTCGCCGCCGCGTCAGCGATGGTCGCACCGGCTTCGGCATAGGCGGCGTCAGTGATCGAAGCGATCACCCCCGCGCCGGCCTCAACCGCAACCGAACAGCCCAAGGCTGCGAACTTCTTGACCGTTTCCGGCGAAGCGGCGACGCGCATCTCGCCTGAGGCGCGCTCTTTCAGGATGGCGATTTTCACGTGGGCGCCGGCTTAGCTGGCGATCGCGGCGACGACGGCAAACGCGATCACCGCAATTACCGGCACAGCCCATTTGAGCGTCGCCATGAACCCGCTGTAGGTGGCCGTGGCCTTATCCATGTCGTGAACAGTCATTGGTCGTAATTCCCCTTGGGCTATCGAACGCACCGAAGCGCGATTGGTTGCCGAATGGTTGCTTTAAAAATGCGCCGGGCCGCAAGGCCCCTGCGAAGCTCCCGTATCGGAGCAGCCCCGCTATCTCAAGTCACCTTTAGTGAGAGGCACGTTTCAGCTGCCACTCCCATCTGTCCCGCCGCGGTACAGTCTTAATCCCGTTTTTACCTCCCCGCCTTATGCAGAGGGCTTGTGTCGGACCGAGCCCAGCAAGGCCCGGCAGGACAAGGGAAAGCGAGCGGCAGGACCGATGGCGGATATTGATTGCCACCCCGAAGCGCAGGAAGACGCGCGAATCGTCATGCTCATCGATGATGAGCCGGCGCAGTCGCGTCTCATCACCGCGATTGCCGCGCGTGATGGCTGGCGCACGATTGTCGCCTCGGATGCCGAGACCGCGATTGCGATGCTTGGCACGCGCGAGGGAATGCAGCTCTCCGCGATCCTGCTTGACCAGTGGGTGCCGGGTGACGATGCCTGCCAGCTTATCGCCGAGCTCAAATCGCGCCGACCAGCACTGCCGATCCTGATGCTGACCACCAGCGCCTCGCCGCTGCTGGCCGTGGAAGCTATGCGGGCTGGCGCGAGCGATTATCTGGTGAAGCCCGTCTCGCCCGACCGCCTGATGGAAGCGCTGCGGACGGTCACCACCCGCGAAGCGCCGCGCGATGAACTCGCGCCGCTGACGGAGAAGATGTCCGCCAGCCTCGATTTCGATGCGATGATCGGCACTGCTCCGCAATTCCGCGCTGCGCTGGCGCAGGCCGCCAAGGCTGCGCGCGGACATGGCCATGTGCTGATCGAAGGCGAAACCGGCACCGGCAAGGAAATGCTGATGCGCGCGATGCACGGTGCGTCACCGCGCTCGAAAGAACCCTTGCGGACCATCAACCTCGCCTCGGTTCCGCCTGGATCCATCGATTCGGTGCTGTTTGGCCATGAACCCGGCAGCTTCCCCGGCGCGTTCGATCGCCAGATCGGCGCATTCCAGCATTGCGATGGCGGCACGCTGATCCTCGATGAGATCGACCGTCTGACACCGGCGCTGCAACAACGCCTCGCCGAAGCGCTCGAAAGCGGGATCATCCGGCCGGTCGGCGCAAGCTACGGGTTCCGCGTCGATGTGCGGTTGCTCGTGACGAGCAATGTCGGGCTTGAACGAATGGTCGCTGCCGGACAATTCGATGCAGGCCTCGCCACAAAGCTGGGTGCGACCCGCATCGTGTTGCCACCCCTGCGCGACCGCACCGGCGATATTCCGGCGCTGACCCGCCATTTCCTCGCCCGCATCGGCGAGCAGCCGGGTCTCAACCACCTTTCCGTCTCCGACTCTGCGCTGGCGCTGCTAGCTGCCTATGATTGGCCGGGTAACGTCCGCCAGCTTCAATCCGTGTTGTTCCGTGCCGCGGTCTATTGCGAAAGCAATTCGCTGAGTGCCGACAGCTTCCCGCAATTGTCAGAAATGCTCGGCGAGCAGGGCAGCGTCACCGTCGCGAGCGCGCATGAAGGTGTGGGCATCATGCTCTACACCGACGACGGCAACCTGCGTCCGCTGGAAGAGATCGAGGCTGACGTGATCCGCCTCGCCATCGGCCATTATCGCGGGCGCATGACCGAAGTCGCTCGGCGCTTGGGGATCGGGCGTTCCACGCTCTACCGCAAGCTTTCCGATCTCGGGATCGATAACGCGGCTTGATCAGCTGGGTTTGCGGGACTAGCCGCTGACCGCATGACAGCAATTCAGGATTTCGCCGGACGCTCGGCGCTCGTCACCGGTGCCGCTTCGGGAATCGGTGCGGCCTGCGCCAAGGCACTGGCAGCGCGCGGTGCGACGACCTTGTTTCTGGTCGATGTCGACGGCGCTGGCCTCGACGCACTCGATCTTCCGGGCGACGTGCACCGCATTGTCGGCAGCGTGGCCGACGAGGCGCTTTGGCAAGCCATTGAACCCCGCTTGACGGGTCTCGACCACGCCATTGTCAACGCAGGCATCGGTTCAGGCGGAGCCATCGCAAGCGTCTCTCTGGCCGAATGGCGCAAGGTCATGGCGGTTAATCTCGACGGCGCGTTCATGACGCTCGCCTCGTCGCTGCGGGCCATGCAAGCGAAAGGTGGCAGCGCCGTGGTGGTCGCTTCGACCACGGGTCTGAAGCCGATTGCCGGCATCGGTCCCTATGGCGTCGCCAAGGCAGCCGTCGCCCACATGGCGCGGATCGCAGCGCTCGAAAACGCCAAACACAACATCCGCGTCAACGCGATAGCTCCCGGAGGAGTCGATACCGCGATCTGGGAAAGCGGCGAGGACTTCCAGCGCTCCGTCGCCGCCATCGGGCGAGAGGCGACCCTGAAGGCGATGGCCAAGACCACACCTTTGGGCCGCTTCGCCTCATCCGAGGAAATGGCCGACAGCATTCTTTACCTGCTGAGCGATGCCGCTTCCAACATCACTGGCCACGTCATGGTGTCGGACGGCGGGTTTACCCTCTGATATTACAGAGTTTCTTGCCGCTCACCATGTGAAGCGCTGCTCCGCCAACGTCGCGCTCTGGTTGCTCTTGAGCGTCATGGTGAGCGCCTTGGCCTTCCAGTCGATATCGACGAGGCCGTAATTCTCCTCCGAGAAGAACTTCGTCACCCGTGCAGCATCAGGCTCGCGCGCGGTGCTGCGATCATTGTCGCCGCCAAATGACAAGTTAAGTGAGGAACTGGTCAGCTCCCACATCGTCTCGCCCTTGTGCGCGGTCTTGTAGATGCCCGCCGCGTGGCGATCACCCGACAGGATCACCAGCCCGCTCGCTTCGCGGTTCTTGAGCATTTCCAGCAGCCGGTTGCGTTCCACCGGCATGTTGGTCCAGCCTTCAAACTGGTGCGCGGTGGTAATCACCTGGGTCGAGGACACCACGATCCGCAGATCGGCCGGCTTGGCCAGCTCCTGCTCCAGCCACGCCCACTGCGCATCGCCGAGCATAGTCTTGTCGAGGCTTTCGTCCGGCACATAGCTGCCGAGCGGCGGGCGGTCCTTGGTCCATGCGGCGCGCTTCAGATCAGACCGGAAAAAGCGCGTATCGAGCAGGATGACCTGCACCCGCTTGCCTTCCGGGCCAGTGATGTTGCTCTCGTAAACGCCGGGGCGCGA
>DLGU01000212.1:5414-6551 GCA_002482865.1 Porphyrobacter sp. UBA7686 | reverse complement strand
TTGCCGCCCGCATCGTTGAGGCCGAAATCGTGGTCGTCCCAGGTTGCCATCATCGGCACCTTGGCGCGGAAACCGGCAAATTCGGGGTGCGAGGCCTGCAAGGCATAGGCCGAACGCAGGCTCTCCAATCCCGCATCCGCATCCCAGCCGTTGTCGCCATAGACATTGTCGCCGATCATCAGGAACAGCTGCGGATTGGCCGAGGCGATCTGCGCCCACATATGCTGCGGCGCGTTCTGGTGGTTGCAACTGCCGACCGCGATACGGGTCAGCGTGGTGTTGGCGGCGAGCGCGGGATTCGGCCCTGCGACCGGCATCACGACCTGCTGGCGCAGCGCCTCGTAATAGGGGGCGAGCAGCTGATCGGGCGTCAGGCTGACCGCGACCGGAGCCTTGCTTGACGGTGCAGGCTCGTCATCATGCGCCATCAGCGGCGCGGGCATGATCGCGGCGGCAAGAAGGGCGGTGGTGGCGAGCAGCGAATGGGAACGGCGCATGAAAGGCTCCTGAAATGATACGTCAATCGGGTATTCTGCTGAAGCCGCTGGGTTACAGCTGTGCGACACGGTAGCCGTCATCTGCGCTCCGGCCGAAGTTGACAAAGTTGACACCCTGTCAAGCGGCAAATCAGCATTTTTTATTCAATAAATCATAGTTTTAATCTGAAAAAGCGAAGTTGACACTTCGCCCGATAGGCCCCCCCTCCCCCGCAAGGCACATGTCCGGCCGATGGAGGCGTTGATGGCGGGTCGGCGGAGAGGCGTGATCATGGCGAAGGGCGATCATACCGGATGTTGGCGCGGTAGGAAATGCGGCTGCCCGCCGGGTTACATCATCGGCAGGGCGCTGAAATCGGTCAGCGCTGCATCGCGAAGCCCGCGCCACACATTGCGCGCCTGCACCGTCTCGGCAACATCATGGACGCGCAGCAGGTGGACGCCGGCTTCCATGCCTTTCACCGCCAAGGCGATTGATCCGGCGAGGCGCTGGTCTGCGCTTTCCTCCACCGACAGCGCGCCAATCATCCGCTTGCGGCTCGCCCCCAGCATCAGCGGGCTGCCGAGCGCGTGGAACAGCGGCAGGGCGTTCAGCAGGGCGAGGTTCTCGGCCAGCGACTTGCCGAAGCCGATGCCGGGG
>DLGU01000212.1:0-5363 GCA_002482865.1 Porphyrobacter sp. UBA7686 | reverse complement strand
GCGTGCATCAGAATGACGGGGCAAGCGGCGCTGGCGACCACTTCAATGCTGCGCGGGTCGTAGCGCAGCGCCGAAACGTCATTCGCCATATGCGCGCCTGCCGCAAGCCCGGCGGCAAGCACACCGGCGCGGCGGGTATCGAGGCTGATCGCGGCGCCCATGCTGGCGCAGTATTCAACGGCGGGGACGACCCGGCGGATCTCCTCGTCCTCGAACGTCGCTGCGGCGCCGGGACGGGTGCTTTCTCCGCCGATGTCAATGATCGCCGCGCCCGCTTCGAGCATGGCGGCGGCGTGGGCGCGGCCCGCTTCGATGGCGTCGTGTTGCCCGCCGTCAGAAAAGCTATCGGGTGTGACGTTGAGGATGCCCATGATCTGGGGCTGATCCAGCCGGATGGTGCGACTGCCCAGTTGGAGGGGCGCGTGGACTTTGGTGAGGTTGGCCCATTGCGCCATCGCATCCTGCGCAAGAGCGCCTGACAGCCGCGCCAGCGTCGCCTCGATTGCCTTGGGCGTGCCGACAATCCGCTCTGACACCGCACCGTCGTCGCGCAGCACCAGCGCGAACTCGCGCGCATAGGCCATCGAGCCGCCGAGCCGCACCGCCTCGCCCTCCACGGCCTGCGGGCCGGGGACGAGCGTCAGCGGATGGAGATAGGCTTTTTCCGTCATGCCAAATCGTGATTCCCCGCGCAGGCGGGGACCTCCCGCAACCTGGCTTTGTGCCAAACAAGGTCCCCGCCTTCGCGGGGACTCACGCAAAAATCAATCTTCAGCCGCCAGCAGGTAAAGCTGCCGCGCGGCATCGATCGGCTGCACATCGCCGCCCGTCTCGTAATGCCAGAACGCCCAGCCATTGCAGCTTGGTGCGCCTTGCAGGTCCTTGCCCAGACCGTGGATTGAGCCGGTCTTGCCTTCGCATTCCAGCGAGCCATCGGTGCGGACGGTCGCGATCCAGCGGCGCTTCTTGTCGAACACCTGCGTGCCGGGCGGGATCAGCCCCGCCTCGACCACCGCGCCGAACGCCACCTTGGGCGCGGTGCGGGCGGATTGCATCGAGGTGAGCGCGCTTTCATCCAGCGGCAGTTCCTTCTCGATCCGCTTCATCGCGACCTCGCGGTAAAAATCCTCCCGCTCGCAGCCGATCCATTCGCGGCCCAACCGCTTGGCGACTGCGCCGGTGGTGCCGGTGCCGAAGAAGGGATCGAGCACCACATCACCCTTCTCGGTCGTCGCCAGCAGCACGCGGTAGAGCAGCGCTTCGGGCTTCTGGGTCGGGTGCGCCTTCTTGCCATTTTCCTTGAGCCGCTCCCCGCCCGCACAGATCGGCATGACCCAGTCAGAACGCATCTGCAATTCGTCGTTGAGGGTCTTCATCGCGCGGTAATTGAAGTGGTAGCGCGCCTTTTCGCCCATGCTCGCCCAGATCAGCGTTTCATGCGCGTTGGTGAAGCGGGTGCCGCGGAAATTGGGCATCGGGTTGGTCTTGCGCCAGACGATGTCATTGAGAATCCAGAACCCCAGATCCTGCAAGATTGATCCGACGCGGAAGATGTTGTGGTAGCTGCCGATCACCCATAACCCGCCGTCGGGCTTGAGCACGCGGCGCGCCTCGGTCAGCCATTCGCGAGTGAACTTGTCATACACCGCCATGCTGGCGAACTGGTCCCAGTGGTCCGTCACCGCATCAACATGGCTGCCATCGGGCCGGTTGAGATCGCCGCCCAGCTGGAGGTTATAGGGCGGATCGGCGAAGACGAGATCGACGCTGTTGGTGGGGAGCGAGCGCATCGCGGCGATGCAATCACCCGGCAAGATCCGGCCCAGCGGCAAATCGAGTGCGCGCGCGGTTTCTGGCGTTTTTACAACGCTTTTTGCCCGCGATTTCACCTTTTCTATCACACTCACCGGTCTTGCCCCGCTTCTTATGCTGTCAACTTATCCACAGGCATGAGTCTTTGAAGAGTCCGCGTCAAGCGACTAATTTCGCGCATATTATGGTTGACAGGGGGTTAAGGCCCCACGGCTAGCGCGGAACGAAGCGAGACCGGCACAAGATGTTGAGTCCTGCGTGCGTGGCGGGACTCCAGATGCAGGGGTGTGGCGGGGAGGACTCACAACGAAGGCCATCGGTGCGGAGAAGATTTCGTTGCCCCTGCCTTCGGCCCCACCCCTAACTTACCGTCGCCCCGTGCTTGACACGGGGCTTGGCTTCTTCTGTCCACACGCGAAGCTTTGAGCCGGCAAACGCCCCACTTGCGGCAAAAAATTAGCCAAGCCCCGTGTCAAGCACGGGGCGACGAAGTTTAAGCCTGCGGGATCAAATCAGCGACAACTGCGACACCGGGGCAAAGCTGCGGCGATGCAATGGGCTCGCGCCGTGCACCCGCAGCGCCTCCATGTGCTCCGCCGTGCCGTAACCCTTGTTGCGCTCCCACCCGTAGTGCGGGTGCGCGGCGGCGGCTTCCAGCATCATCCGGTCGCGCCATTCCTTGGCGATGATCGAGGCGGCCGAGATGCAGGGCTCGATCCCGTCCCCTCCGACAATCGCGCGGGCGGACCAACACCAGTCGGCGCAGCGACCGTGGGGCGTCATGTTGCCGTCGATCAATACTTCGCCCGGGTGGGCGTCCAAAGCGGCGACAAGGCTGCCAACCGCACGGGTCATCGCCAGCATCGTCGCCATGAAGATGTTGACCCGGTCGATCTCCTCGGGCTCGACAACCGCCACCGCCCAGCCGCAGCTCGCCCGGATCGCGGGGTCGAGCACAGCGCGGCGCTTTGCCGAAAGGCGCTTGGAATCGTCGAGCCCCGCAGGTATCGCCTCCCCCAGAACCACCGCCGCGGCCACCACCGGCCCGGCCAGCGGTCCGCGGCCAGCCTCGTCAACGCCAATGACGATCGCCTTGCCTGCGTGCCTGAAACCCGGAGTGACCCCTAGCATGATCCGTTCTGCCCGTTTGTTCGCTGCTCTTTCCGTCTCCACGCTGGCGCTGGCAAGCTGCGCGAATGCCGAAAGTGGGGAAACCGCCCCGCCCGCCGCCGCTTCGGCCACGCCGTTTGCGGTCGCCGAGGTCGCCACCTTCGAGGAACCCTGGGCGATTGCCTTTGCACCCGGCACCGCGACGCTGTTCGTGACCGAAAAGGCCGGGACCCTGAAGTTCATCGACACCGCGAGCGGCCAGATCGGCACGGTCAGCGGGGTTCCGACCGTCGATTACGGCGGTCAAGGCGGGTTGGGCGATGTCGCTTTCCTGCCAGACGAGGCGTCGGACAGCCTGGGCAATCGCACGATCTATCTGAGCTGGGCCGAGGCGGGCGAAGCTGACACGCGCGGCGCTGTTGTGGGCAAGGGAACGCTGGTCTGCTCCGCCGCAACCACCTGCGCCATCGAAGGCCTGTCCGTGATCTGGCGGCAGACGCCCAAGGTCACCGGCCGCGGGCATTATTCGCACCGTCTGGCCGTGTCGCCCGATGGCAAATATCTGTTTGTCGCCAGTGGTGAACGCCAGAAGATGCAGCCGGCACAAGACACCAGCGTGACGCTGGGCAAGATCGTGCGCCTCAACCTTGATGGCACGCCTGCGGCTGGCAATCCGATGGCTGACAAGGGCGGCGTGACGGCGGAAATCTGGTCGTATGGCCACCGCAACATCCTTGGCATGGATTGGGATGCACAGGGCCGGTTGTGGGAAGTCGAGCACGGCCCGGCGGGCGGTGACGAGCTGAACCTTGTGAAGCCCGCCGCCAACTACGGCTGGCCGATCCGCTCCAACGGCGAACATTACAACGGCGACCCGATCCCCGATCACGCCGCCGACGATGGGTTCGCCCAGCCCGCGACCAGCTGGAACCCGGTGATCGCGCCGGGCGATATGCTGATCTACACCGGCGACATGTTCGCCGCTTGGAAGGGCCATGCGCTGATGGCGGGCCTCGCCTCGCAGGCCATCGTTGATGTCGCGATCGAAGGCGAAGCCGCCCGCGAAGTCACCCGGCACGAATTCGACGCGCGCCTGCGCTCGATCGCGCAGGGGCCGGACGGCGCGCTGTGGGTGGCGCAGGATGGCAAGGGCGCCAAGCTGCTGAAGCTCACCGCGCGCTGATGGCTGCGACGACTGCCACGCTGATCCCGCTCGAGGCGGTCGATCCCGCCATGATCGAGGAGGTGCTGGACCGCGCCTTCGGGCCGGACCGCCATGCGCGCACCGCTTACCGCATTCGCGAAGGGATGGCGTGGCTGCCCGGCCTCAGCCTCGCCGCGCTGGACGAGAATGACATGCTGGTCGCCACCATTCAGTGCTGGCCGATTGGCTTGCAGACCAAACAAGGTCAGGTGCCACTGGTGATGGTCGGCCCGGTCGCCGTGGTGCCCGAACGGCAGGGCGAAGGCTTTGGCGTGGGCCTGATGAGCGCGATGATCGCCGAGGATGCGCGGTTGGCGTCCCAAGGTGGACGCGCGCTACCTCAGGTGCTGATCGGAGACGCGGAATATTATGGGCGCTGGGGCTTTTCCGCCGCGCTGACGGGTGGTTGGCGCTGCCCCGGCCCCTACGAACAGCACCGCTTGCTGGCGCGCGGCCACGGCCTTGCCGCCATGCCCGCTGAGGGAATGCTGGGGCCTTGGCTTGTTGCGTGATCACGCGCCGTCCGGCGCGTGATCTCGTCGCTCACGCGGCCTCACGGCCGCATCGCTGCGGGCGGCCGGTCGGCCTTGCGATTTGCCTGCGGCAAACCGAACAGGCGCTTAACCTCTTCACCTTCCCTCCCGCTTCTGCCATCCGTCACCCAATGCCCTACGAACCGCCCCCCTACCTCGCCAGCCTGACGCTGGCCGAAATCGCCGCGCTGGTCGCGGACCGCAAGCTGCCGCCGGTCGAAGGCTGGGCGCCGAAGGTGATCGGCGAAAGCCACATGGTGATCGCCGCCGATGGCACGTGGTTTCACGAAGGTGGCGTGATCCGACGCGAGGCGATGGTGCGGGCCTTTGCGGGCTTGCTGACCCGCGATGCGGAGGGACACCACTGGCTCGTCACCCCGTTCGAGAAGCTCGCCATCGAGGTCGAGGATGCCGCCTTCATCGCGACCGATTGCGTGCGAGCGGACGGCGCGCTGGCGTTCCGGCTGAACACCGATGACATCGTGATCGCCGGGCCGGACCATNNCATCCCTTGCGCGCAGCGGGGACGGCGGAGGAGCCCGCGCTCTATCTCCACGTCCGGCGCGGGTGTGAGGCGCGCCTGAACCGCTCCACCTGGGCGCAGCTGGCGGAGATCGCACTGGCCGAAGGGGCGCAGGACAATGGCTGGCAGGTCTCCAGCCAGGGCGCGACCTTCTCCTTGCTGCCATGAGCCTTTACGAGCC
>DLGU01000063.1 GCA_002482865.1 Porphyrobacter sp. UBA7686 | reverse complement strand
ATCGAGCAAGCGCCGCGACAAGCTCAGCGCCCAGGCCCGTTCGGCGCCGCTCGCCTTGCGCTTGGCCAACGCGGCGCCGACATCGGTGAGCTTCTGATCGATCGCGGCGGCAACCTCAGGGGTGGCATCCTGGCGGCGCGCGACCTGCGCCATGGTCGCCAGCGTGCGATAGGCGATACGGCGGCCGAGATCTTCGCCGGTCGAGGCGAGCACGGTTGCCGTAAGTCGGTCGAGCAGCTCGCCCACGCCGAGCGCCGAAGCATCGCGCTGGCTCTGGACGACCAGTCGCGCCAACCTGCGCGGGGCGAGTAGCGTCTGCGCGGTCAGTTGGGCTGCGGCATCGGCGGCGACCAGCGGGTCGAACACCGGGCCGCCAGCGGTGGCGAAGATCTCGGTCTCGTACTGGCGGTCGGTATTGCCATTCTGCGCGGCCGAGAGCAGCGGCACCAGCGCGGGCGGGACGCGCAGCGGCTCGGGCCGGAGCGTTGCCAGCGCCGCTTCCAATGCCGCGCGCTGCTGCGCTGGGGCAACCGGGGCTGCCGCCTCACGCCCGTCACCCTTGACGGAATAGGCAAATTCAACCCCGCCAATCGCCTTGGCAGCCGCAACCAGTTGATAACGATGCAGCAACCACAGGGGTACGAACCGGCGACGAAGGTTCGCGACCGGCTCGCCGGGACTGAGAGCATCCAGCCCGAAGCGGGACAGCGCGGCGGCGCGCACCGCCATCAGCCGGTTGAGCTCAGCGGTCGGGTCCGCGCCGTCGTCCCACAAGCCGCCCCACACTTGGGAGGTATCGGCCGCGCGGGCGTTGTCGTCCTGGACGTAGCGGTAGCGTGCCGCCGCTTCGGCCGTCTCGCGCTCGCCCGCATCAGCGTAGAGCCAGCGCACCGTTGCCACGTCCCAGATGCCAATACCCTTGGCATAAGCGTCCGATAGGTCGGGTTTACCCTCTGCAAGGCCGATGCGAGGCGGGGGGTAGTCCATCACCGAGGCGCGGTCTTGGGTGCTGGCCGCAAAGTTATGCGCAAAGCCCAACGTATGGCCGACCTCGTGTGCACCCAGTTGGGCCAGCCGGTCGAGCGCGACCTTCACCGGATCGTTCGGCCCGCCGCTGTTCAATTCGGCGGCACCGACCAACGCCTGAAAGATCTGGATGTCCTGCCGCGCCCGCAAGGAGCCGAGCACCACCATGCCCTTCACGATCTCTCCGGTGCGCGGATCTACGATCTGCTGGCCATAAGCCCAGCCGCGCGTTGCCCGGTCGACCCAGTTGACCATGTTGTAGCGCACATCGAGCGGATCGGCCCCCTCGGGCAGCATCTCGACCCGGAAGGCATCGATAAAGCCCGCCTGATCGAACGCATCGGACCACCAGCCAATCCCCTCCAGCAAAGCCGAGCGGATCGGCTCGGGCGTGTTGCGGTCGAGATAGAAGATGATCGGCTGCTTCACCCGCGAACGGGGCGCCATGGGATCAAGCTTTTCCAGTCGGAAGCGGTTGGCCAGATCAGACACCACCGGCGCGCCCAGCGGCGCGGAGAAGTCAACCGCCTGGGTCGCAAAGCCGCCCAGCCGCGGATCGAACGGGCGCGGCACGAAGCCGGGTTCGGGCAGGCGGACGAAACTGTGGTGGACGGTGAGCGTTACCTTCCGAGGTTCAGGCACGATGTTCTCGATTTCGGCCCCCGGCTTGTCGGAGACGAAGGTCTGGATCGCGTCCACCTCCAGATTGTCGGGAAACAGTCGCACCGTCGCCGGATCGGCCAGGCTCAGCTTGTCGTCTAGCCGGAAGCCTTGCCCGGCGATTGCGGTGGCCGCGCCAACGCCCAGCACATCGGCTTCCTGATTGAGCGAGGCGGCAATGCCCAGCGTGTCGAGCGCGAGGAACGGGGCGATGTCGATCACCAAGCGGCCATCGGGCAGGGTTTCGGCAATGTCGGTCAGCCAGACGGTCGAGATCCCGAAATCGCTGGCGACTGCGCTTTGCTGCGCTGCATCGCCCGCGCTGGCGCGGAAGCGCGGGTTTTCAAACTGCACGGCGATCTTGCCGCCGATCCGGCGGAAGGCGAGGAGCTGGGTATTGCCGATCCGCCCGCGATCCAGCCCCAGCGGCGCCGAGCCCAATCCGGTCTTGAGCGCGGTGCTGTAGAGCAGGCGCAGCGATACGCCATCTTGCGCAGGCGCGGGCAGGGTGACGAGGATGCGGCCCTTGGCAGCTTCGGTGCGCACTAGCACCAACCCGGTCTCACCTGCGGGTGCCGCAACCTCCTGCGGGCCAACCTGCGCGCTCAGCGTTGCAAGCGGCAGGGACCAAGCCAGCAGAAGCGCCCCAAGGCGCACGCGTCGCGTCATTGTCAGTCATCCCCTGTTGCGGCCTGTTGTCCCAGGCCGGTTTGCCAGAGTGGGTGTTCGGGCAAGAACCGCCAAAGCTCAAGCATGAATACTGACGGGGCCGTTCCAGCGGAGGCTCCCGCTAATCGACCAACGGCATTCCGCCCCCTAGCAATATCCTTTCGCGCCGCTAGTCTCCCGCCGCAACAGAGGAGACATTTCCATGCGCCATATCGCCGCCGCCCTGCTTGCCGGGGCCGCCTGCATTGCCACACCGCTTGCCGCACAGTCCAAGGGCAAAGCCGCCAAGGCTGAGGAAAGCTGGAGCGTCGAAGCGCCAAAGGGTGCCACCATCAAGCAGGTGCCGATCAAGACGGACGAGGGCACATGGATGGATGTTGATGTGTCACCCGATGGGCAGACGATCGCCTTCACGCTGCTCGGCGATATCTACACCATGCCAATCACCGGCGGCACGCCCAAGCGGATTGCGGACGGCCTCGCTTGGGATGTGCAACCGCGCTTCTCGCCGGATGGCAGCCGCATCGCCTTCACCTCGGATCGCGGCGGCGGGGACAACATCTGGGTGATGAACACTGATGGCTCTGACAAGCGGCAGGTGACCAAGGAAGATTTCCGCCTGCTCAATCAGCCGACTTGGTCGCCGGACGGGCGCTTCATTGCTGCCAAGAAGCACTTCACCACGGAACGCAGCGCAGGGACGGGCGAGATCTGGCTTTATCATGTCAGCGGCGGCGGCGGGGTGCAGGTGGTGGAGCGCGCCAATGAGCGGCTCCAGAAGGAATTGGGAGAGCCCGTATTCGCGCCTGATGGCAGCGCGATCTATTACACCCGCAACACCACGCCCGGAAACACCTTCGAATATGCGCAGGATTCCAACGCGGGCATCTTTGCGATCGAGCGCCACGATCTGGCGACCGGCGAAGTCAGCACCGCGGTTGGCGGCTATGGCGGCGCAGTGCGCCCGGCGCCTTCGCCCGATGGCAAGGAACTTGCTTTCGTCCGGCGCGACAAGGACCAGAGCCAGCTGTGGGTGAAGGACCTCGCCAGCGGGCGGGAGCGGATGATCTACGGCAAGCTCGATCTTGATGTGCAGGAAACCTGGGCCGTCACCGGGGTCTATCCCAATATTGATTGGCTGCCGGATAGTTCGGGGCTGGTGTTCTGGGCGGGCGGGAAGCTCAACCGGGTGGTCCGCGACGGATCGAGCCATGCGGTGATCCCCTTTGCGATCAACGACACGCGCGGGGTGGCCGATGCGCCCCATCCCCAGATTGCCGTCTCGCCGGACAGCTTTGTCACCACGATGCCGCGCTTTGCCACGCTGTCACCCGATGGCAGCCGGGTGGTGTTCGAAAGCCTCGGGCGGCTGCACAGCAAATCGGCCAAGGGCAGGGACGCGCCTGCGCCGCTGACGGGTGACACGGCCGACGCGCTCGAGGCCTTCCCCGCCTTCAGCCGCGATGGAGCAAGCCTTGCGTATGTGCGCTGGAACGATGCCAGCTTGGGCGAGATCGTCATCGCCGATGCCAGCGGGCAGAACCGCCGGGTGCTGACCGGGCCGGGACATTTCGGCAATCTGGCCTTTTCGCCCGATGGCTCCACGATCGCCTTTGAAAAGCGCGAGGGCGGATATCTGACCGCGCCGGACTATTCCGAGAATGCCGGGATTTACGTGATGCCGGTCAGCGGCGGCGAGGCGCGGCTTGTCACGCGCGACGGGGGGAACCCGCAATGGGGCGCCGCGTCCGACCGCCTGTTCATGCTCGCGCGCGAAGGTAGCGGGCTGGCGTTGGTCTCGACCGACCTCAACGGGGAAGCCAAGCGCGTCCACGCCAAGGGCGATCTGGCCAATGACCTGCGCATCGCGCCCGATGGCCGCACCATCGCTTTCCGCCAGAACTACGAAGTGTTCGCGATGCCCTTGATCCCCGGCGGCAAGCCGGTGGATGTGAGCGAGACCGGCGGGTCGATCCCCGTTACCAAGGTCAGCACCGGAGGCGCGGATTACCTCGGCTGGTCGGGCGGCGGCGAGACGCTGTTCTGGTCGATCGGCCCGAGCTTGCAGAGCGCCAAGGTCGCCGAATTCTTCCCCGCTGCGCCCAAGACAGACGCGGACAAGACCAAGCCCTTTACGCCGCCAACTATGGGCATTCCGCTCGGCGTGACGGTGCAGGCGGCCAAGCCATCCGGCACCACAGTGATCACCGGCGCGCGGGTGTTGACGATGCGCGCGGGCCTTGGCGCGGAGGATGCGGGCGTTATCGAAAACGGGATGATCGTCATCACCGGCGACCGGATCACCGGCGTCTATGATGCGACGGTCGTGAAGATGGCCTTCCCCGAAGGCACACGTTTTGTCGACGCCAGCGGCAAGACCATCATGCCCGGCCTTGTCGATGCCCACGCCCACGGCGGCTACGGCGTCGGCGATCTGATCCCACAGCAGAACTGGTCGCTGCTGCAGGATCTGGCACTGGGTGTGACCACCGTGCACAACCCGTCGAGCCAGGCGAGCACTGTGTTCGCCGCCGCCGAACGCCAGCGTGCGGGGTTGACGCTTGGCCCGCGTATCTTCTCGACCGGGGAGATCATCTACGGGGCCAAGGCGCCGGATGTGTATGCGCGGATCGACACCTATGATGATGCGCTCGCCCATGTGCGCCGGATCAAGGCGCAGGGTGGCATCTCGGTCAAGAACTACAACCAGCCCCGGCGCGAACAGCGCCAGATGGTCGCCCGCGCCGCGGCAGCCGAGAACATGCTGGTCGTGGCCGAGGGCGGATCGCTGTTCGGGATGGACATGAACCTCGTCGCGGACGGCAATTCGACCATCGAGCACAATGTCCCGGTCGATGTGTTCTACGAAGACGTGCTGCAATTCTTCAGCCAGTCGAACAGCAATTACACCCCCACGTTGGTGGTGACCTATGGCGGGTTGGCGGGCGATCCCTATTGGCGGCAGGCGACCAACGTCTGGGAAAACCCGCTGATGGTGCACACCCCGCCCAAGATGCTGCTGGCTGAAACCGGCCGCCGCACCAAGGCGCCCGATTGGGCCTTCGTCGATGACGACAACGCCCGCGAGGCGCGCAAGCTGGCGCAGCGCGGCGTCAAGGTCAGCATTGGCGCGCATGGCCAGCAGGCCGGTATCGGCGCGCATTGGGAGCTGTGGAGCTTCGTGCGCGGCGGGATGACGCCGATCGAAGCGCTGAAGGCGGGCACGATCACCTCGGCCCAGTCGCTCGGCATGGCGAAGGACATTGGCAGCATCGAGGTGGGCAAGCTGGCTGACCTCGTGATCCTGACCGACGATCCCAGCACCGACATCGCCAATTCAGACAATATCGAACAGGTGATGCTCGGCGGGCGGCTGTATGATGCCAAGACGCTGAACGAGGTCGGCACCGGCACCGCGACGCGCCAACCCTATTGGTGGGAAGCCAATGGCGGCAACGGCGCGGGCGGATCGGAAGCGGCCACGCAGGAAGGCCGCGGCCATGCTGATGGGGACGCTGGGTAGGGGAAAACTCCGCTAGATAGCAGACAGGGCAGAGCGAGCGCAGAAAGCGATTGCCTTATTGATAATCATCCGCAATAGGCTTGCGAATGATTATCAGGAGCGATTCACCGATGCGCCTCGCACTGCTGCTGTCTGCGGCCTTTATCCCCTTTGCCGCGTCCGCTCAGGCCGCAGAGATTGCTGACGTATCTGGCTTGGCCCCGGACAGCGCGGAGGATCAGGCGGCCGAGCCGATCATCGTCACCGCTGCTCGCACCAATCTGCCGGTCACCGCCCTGCCGCTGACGGCCGATGTGATCGACCGCGAAACGCTTGAGCGACAGCTACAGATCTCGGGCTCGGTGGTGGACGCGGTCGCCGCGCTCACCCCCAGCTTTTCACCCTCGCGCCAGAAATTGACCGGGCAGGGCGAGACACTGCGCGGCCGCTCGCCCCTGTTTGCGATTGACGGCATTCCTCAGACGGCACCTTTGCGCGATGGATCGCGCGACGGGTTCACCATTGACCCGTTCTTCATCGACCGGGTCGAACTGATCCTCGGCTCCAACGCGCTGCAGGGCATCGGCGGAACGGGCGGGGTGATCAATCAGGTCACCGTCTCTGCCCCCGCCCAAGACGGCTGGAGCGCCCGCACGATCCTGCAAGGCACCGCCGAAAGCGGCTTCCGCAGCGACGGCTTCGGCGGGAAGGTCGGCGCGTTGATCGCCAACCGGTCAGGCGCGTTCGACGCTGTGGTCGGCGCAGCTTACGAACGGCGCGGCGTGTTCCGCGATGCACGGGAGCGTCGGATTGCGCCGGATGGCACGCAGGGCGATCTGATGGATTCGGACAGCCTCAGCTTCTTCGCCAAGGCTGGCGTGGAACTGGGCGAAGGTATCAGGCTCGAAGCAATGGGTCAGCGCTTCCGCTTGCAGGGTGACGGTGATTTGATCGCGGTGAACGGCAACCGCGCCACCGGCCTGCCCTCCACCGGCGCGGCAGGTATCGTGCCAGGCGAAGCGCCCGAGAACCTTGCCGAAAGCCTCGCCCTGACGCTGACCGCCGATGATCTCGCCGGCGGCGCGCTGCGGGTGCGTGGTTTCTGGAATCGCACCGCAGATATCTACGGCGGCGGCACCTTCGCCGATTTTCAGGACCCGGCCATCGCCCCGGTCGGCACCCTGTTCGACCAGTCGCAGAACATCAGCCGCAAGTGGGGAGTCAACGCCAGCTGGGAGCGCGGCTTTGGTCCGCTCAACATCGTGGCCGGGATCGACCTGCTCAACGATTCGACCGTCCAGAAACTCGCCGCGACCGACCGCGCGTGGGTGCCGCCGACCGATTACCGCTCCATCGCGCCGTTCGGCCAGGCCAACCTCGCATTGTGGGACGGCAAGGTCCGGCTGGCGGGCGGCGTGCGCTGGGAGAATGTCGAAATTGATATTCCCGACTATCAGACCCTGTGGTTCTACGGCCCGCAACAGGTTGGCGGCGGCACGCCCAGCTTTGACCGGGTGCTGCCCAATGGCGGGATCGTGATCGAGCCGACCCCCGGCATCCGCGCCTATGCCAGCTATGCGCAGGGCTATACCGTGCCCGATGTTGGCCGCATCACCCGCGCGGTCCGCACGCCGAATGTCGACCTCGACGCCTTCCTCGATATTGCGCCGGTGGTGGCCGATAACCGTGAGATCGGGATCGAGGTCAATCGCGGGCCGATCGAGGCGAGCGCGACCTACTACTGGTCGGACAGTGACGAGGGCCAATTGCTCGTACTGGTCGGCGATGTGTTCGAAGTGCAGCGCCAGCGGATCGAGATCGAGGGGCTGGAGTTGAACCTCACCACAGCTACGCCGATCCCCGGCCTGCGGCTCGGCGTTGGCTATGCGCATATGAATGGCCGGGTCGACACCAATGGAGACGGGGTGGTCAATGCTGATCTGGACGGGGCCAATATCGGGCCTGACCGGCTCAACCTGTCAGCGGACTGGGCGCTGGGGCCGGTCAACCTGCGCCTGCAATCGCGAACCCATTTCTCCAAGCGGTTTGACGGCGGCGATCCTCGCAACGACTTTGAGGGCTTCCACCTGCTCGACGGCGCGGTCAGCGTGGCGACCGATTTCGGCAGCTTCACGCTCGCCGGGCAAAATCTGCTCGACCGACAGTATATCGACTACAACTCCGACACCCAGCGCCCGACCGATAACCTGCGCTTCTTTGCCGGACGCGGGCGGACGGTGACGCTTGGCTGGCTTGGTAGCTTCTGATGCGGGCTGCGCTGGTCCTGCTGCATCGCTGGATGGGCGGGCTGATCGGCCTCGGCCTGGCGGTGCTTGGGCTGAGCGGGGCGCTGCTGCTGTGGAAGCCGTGGTGGGTGAGCGTGGCACAAACCCCGCGCGCGCCCAGCGAGGCCGAAACGCTGGCGATTATCGCCGCGGGCGAGAAACTCGGGGCAGGCTATGTCACGCTGCCGTCCGCTGAATTCGGCGTGGCGCAGGCGGGGTTACCCGAAGGCGGGGGTGCCTACCTCGCGCACGACGGAACGTTGCTGGCGCGTTGGGGCAGCACGTGGGACCGGCCTGAGACCTGGTTGTTCGATCTCCACCACCACCTGCTCGCTGGCGAGACGGGTGAGCTGGTTGCCGGTTGGCTCGGAATTGCGGCTGCGCTGTTCTGCATCACCGGTGTGATCCTGTGGTGGCCGACGCGGCGCACATTCCAGTGGCGCGCGCTGCCTGCCCGGATGACCCGGCCAGCAATTATCCGCCACCACCGTGACATTGGCGCAGTGCTGGCGCTGCCGATCCTGCTCGCTGCAATCACTGGCGCTCTGATGGTGCTGAGGCCCTTGGGCCAGGCGGTGCTCTCCCCGCTTTCCTCTGCGGGTAAGGTTGATGCGTGGCAGGCGAAGCCGCCCTCGTCTCCCTCTAGCGCTGAGGCAGACTGGCCCGCGCTGCTCGCCGCCGCTCGCACCCGCTTTCCCGATGCTACGGCGCGGATGATCGTGTGGCCCAAGGCTGCGGGCGAGGCTGTGACGATCCGCTTGCGCCGTCCGTCCGAGTGGCATCCCAATGGCAGAACCACGCTGACCCTCGCGGGTGATGGCACGATCCTGCTGGCGCGCGACGCCCCCGCCGCACCGCTCGCCGTGAGGGCTGGCAATGCGCTCTATCCGCTGCATTCGGCGCGGATGGCAGACAGCGCGCTGGCGCTGCCGCTGCGGATCGTGATGACGCTTGCGGGGATTGGGCTGTCCCTGCTGGGCAGTCTGGCCGTGGTGACCTTCTGGAAGGGCCGCACAGCGCCGCGCATCGCGGCAGTCAGGCCGCAGACTCCGCAAGCTGGTTGATCCCTGCGGCGGCGATAAAGAAGTTTGTCCGCTCCTGAAGGCGGTCGGGCAAGGGGCTGATGCCTAAGCCGTGGCTGATCGCCTGGGTTTGCAGGTCGCTGACGAACAGACCCATAAACATTTCTGCAAGGAAGCCGGGGGTGCCGTCCATCGCCACGCCATCCGCCTGCCAGCGCGCAAACACCGTTTCCAGCGCGTCACGGGTCGGGTTGGCGGTGCGTTCAAAGAACTGGCGGGCGAATTGCGGATCGCTGATGCTGCGGGCGATCACGATTCGCACCAGCGCGATCACTTCGGGGTCGAGGAAGTGTTCGTGCAGCCCCTTGGCGATGCGGTGCAAGGTTGGCACAGGCGCCAGTCCGGCTGCGGCCGCCTCGCGGATCACGGCCTCGCCCGATCCGGCGCTTTCGAACACCACCGCTTCGAGCAATTGGTCCTTGTTGCCGAACAATTTGTACACGGTCGCCAGCGATCCTCCGGCGCGGGTGACGATCTCGGCGAGAGTCGCACGTTCGTAGCCTTGTTCGACGAAAAGCTCCCGCGCGGCCGCGATGATCGCCTTGCGGCGTCGATCCAGTCTCAAGTCGTCAGGCAGTGGCGTCATGGCGAAACGGCTCTCGGCGGTGCGGAGGAGATTGACAATGGTGTAATGATCATTACACCTTCGCAACTGCAATAAAACTAGCAAATGAAAGAACTCCCCAGATGAAGCGCATTTGCACCGCCCTTGCTGCCTCTCTCCTGATCGCAGGCTGCTCGGGGGAGCAGGCCCCGCCTGCGCCTCAGCCGATCCCGGTGCAGACGGTCACGATCGTCAGTCAGGCGATCCCCAACGTGATCGAATTGCCCGGGCGGGTGGAGCCGGTGCGGCAGGCCGAAGTGCGCGCGCGGGTGACCGGGATTGTCGAGAAGCGGCTCTACACCGAAGGCACCTATGTGACGGCGGGCCAGCCCCTGTTCCGAATCGATCCGCGCGAATTGCGGGCGAGCTACGCGCAGACCAAGGCCGCGCTCGACCGGGCGCGGGCGACGCAGAGCAATGCGCGCGCGGTGGTGGAACGCTACAAGCCGCTGGTCGCCGAAAACGCTATCAGTGGTCAGGAATTTGATGCGGCTCAGGCGGCAGCGCGCGAGGCTGAGGCCAACGTCGCGCAGATCCGCGCGCAGCTCGAAGCGGCCTCGCTCCAACTCAATTACACCACTGTGCGCGCGCCGATTTCGGGCCGGGCCGGGCGGGCGGAAATCACCGAAGGCGCATTGGTCAGCCAGACCGAAGGCACCTTGATGACGCGGATCGAGCAGACCGCGCCGGTCTATGTCAATTTCAACCAGGCCGCGAGCGAAGTGCTGACGATCCGGCGTGCGATTTCGGCGGGCAAGATCGCGCTTGATGCGAATGACCGGGTCGAGGTCCGCCTTAGCTTCACCGACGGCAGCGAATATCCCATCCCCGGCTACATCAACTTCCTCGCTTTCTCGGTCGACGAGGAAACCGGCACGATTGGCTTGCGAGCGGAGTTTCCCAATCCGAGCGGGCTGCTGCTCCCAGGTGAATTCGTGCGGGCCAAGCTGTTCGTAGGCGAATTGAAGCAGGGCATCACTGTACCGCAGCGGGCGGTGACTTTGTCCGAGAAGGGCGGATCGGTGTTCGTGATCGACGCCAAGGGGCAGGTCGCGCCGCGCCCGGTCAAGCTGGGGTCGCTGGTGGATGGCAACTGGATCGTCGAAAGCGGGCTCAAGGCCGGTGACGTGGTGATCGTCAGCAATCTCCAGAAGCTGCGGCCCGGCGTGCCGGTGACAGCGGTGAATGGGACCAAGGGCGCTAAACCGGCATCCGCGCCCAAGCCTGCCGCAACCGCCGGGACGCGCTGATTTATGGCCCGCTTTTTCATTGATCGCCCGATCTTTGCGTGGGTGATGGCGCTCGGCATCCTGCTCGCCGGGATCATCGCCGTGCGCGCCTTGCCGATCGAGCAATATCCCGAAGTCGCGCCGCCATCGCTGACGATCAGCGTGGTCTATCCGGGCGCTGACGCGCAGACACTGGAACAGAACGTCACGCAGGTGATCGAGCAGCAGCTCAACGGGGTCGAGGGTTTCCTCTACATGGCCTCGTCCAGTGCATCGAACGGCACGGCCAGCATCACGCTGACCTTCGAAGCCGGGACTGATATCGATATCGCTCAGACCGAAGTGCAGAACCGCCTCAGCACCGTCGAAGCGCGCCTGCCAGAAGAGGTGCGCCAGCAGGGGATTACCGTCAGGCAAGCCAATGCCGGGTTCCTGCTGATCGTCGCGCTGACGTCGCCGCAGGGTGATCTCAACAGCACTGACCTCGGCAATATCGCTTCCAGTCAGGTGATCGACGAGTTGCGCCGCGTTCCGGGGGTGGGCGATGTCACGCTGTTCGGCTCGCCCTATGCGATGCGCATCTGGCTCGATCCCGATGCGCTGGCGTCCTATAACCTCTCACCCACCGCCGTGCTGAACGCGATCCGGGAACAGAACGCGCAGATTGCGGGCGGATCGATCGGAGCCAAGCCGCTCGCTGCCGGTCAACAGATCACCGCGACGATTTCCAGTGAGGGCCGGTTCAAGACGGTCGAGGAGTTCGAGAACATTATCCTGCGCGCCAATACCGGCGCGGCGGTGGTGCGGCTGGGCGAAGTCGCCCGGATTGAAATCGGCGCGCAAAGCTATGCCACGTCGACCACGCTCAACGGTACGCCGATGGCAGGGATGGCGGTGCAGCTCGGCACCGGCGCCAACGCGCTCGCCGCCGCCGCGGGTGTGAAGGCACGCATGGCCGAACTGGCCCCCGGCTTGCCGGGTGATGTTACCTGGTCGATTCCCTATGACACCACCCCCTTCGTCCAGGCCTCGGTTGACGAGGTGATCAAGACGCTCGTCGAGGCGATGGTGCTGGTGTTCCTCGTCATGTACCTGTTCCTTCAGAACTGGCGCGCGACGCTGATCCCGACGCTGGTGGTGCCGATTGCGCTGGCGGGCGCGTGTCTGGGGCTGTGGCTGTTCGGCTTTTCGATCAACGTGCTGTCCTTGTTCGGCATGGTGCTGGCGATCGGGATTCTGGTCGATGACGCGATCGTGGTGATCGAGAATGTCGAGCGGATCATGCGGGAGGAAGGCCTTTCCCCGCTAGAGGCAACCCGCAAGGCGATGGACCAGATCACCACCGCGATCATCGGCATTACGATGGTGCTGATTGCGGTGTTCGTGCCAATGGCGTTTTTCCCCGGATCGACCGGCGGCATCTACCGCCAATTTTCGGTGACGCTGGCGATCGCGATCTTTTTCTCGGCGTTTCTGGCTCTGTCACTCACCCCGGCGCTGTGCGCGACGTTCCTTAGGCCGATTGCGGGCGAGGGTCATGGGGCAGGGCACGCAGGCGAGCCCCTCTCTGAACCCGCCCCGCGCCAACCGGGCTGGCGCGGCTGGCTGGCCGGTGCGCGCGCGTTTGCCGGGCGCTTCCTGGGCAAGTTCAACATCTGGTTCGCGCGGATGGAGGGGAAGTATGATCACTCCAACACCCGCATCCTTTCCCGTCCCAAGCGCGGCCTGGCGGTCTTCCTCGCGCTGGTCGCGGTCACCGTGCTCTTGTTCATGCGCCTGCCGACCGCGTTTCTTCCGACCGAGGATCAGGGCTATCTGATCACCGCCGTGCAGGCCCCTCCCGGCGCCACGGAAGAACGGATGGACGAGGCGCTGAAGCCTGTCACCGATTTCTGGATGGCGCAGCCCGAAGTCGATAGCCTGGTGGTGATCCGCGGTTTCAGCTTCTTTGGCCAAGGCCAGAACAATGCGCTGATGTTTGCCTCGCTTAAGCCGTGGGAAGAACGCGGTGCTCCCGAAAGCGGCGCAGATGCTTTGCTTGGCAAGGGCATGGGCACGTTCATGCAGAATGACGGGGCGACCGCGTTCGTGATCCAGCCGCCTGCAATCCAGTCCCTGGGGCAGGCCTCCGGCTTCACGCTCAAGTTGCAGGATCGCGCAGGACTGGGGCGTGATGCTCTGATTGCGGCGCGCGACCAATTGCTGGGCGCGGCATCGCAAAGCTCCATCATTACAGGCTTGCGGCCCGAGGATCAGGGGCCGAGCCCAGAGGTCAAGATCAAGATCGACCGGGTGCAGGCCCGCGCGCTCGGCCTGTCGATGGCGGAGGTCAATGCCGCACTCTCGATCACCTTCGGTTCGGCCTACGCCAATGACTTCAACCGCGAAGGGCGCGTGTTGCAAGTGCTGGTGCAAGCCGATGCGCCGTTCCGCATGACGCCCGATAGCGTGCTGGCCTTGCGCATCCCCAATGCCGTGGGTGAGCTGGTGCCGTTCGGCGCCTTTGCCACCGCGGAATGGTCCGCCGCTCCAGCCAGTCTGGCCCGCTACAATGGCTATCCGGCCATGACCCTGTCGGGGATGGCCGCGCCCGGCCAATCATCGGGCGCCGCGCTGGCCGAGATGGAGCGGCTCGCGGGCGAGCTGCCGCAAGGTATCGGCTATGAATGGACCGGCGTCTCGTTCGAGGAAAAGCAGGCGGGCGGGCAGATCGGCCTGCTGCTGGGCTTGTCGGTGGTGGTTGTGTTCCTGGTGCTCGCCGCGCTTTACGAAAGCTGGACGATCCCGCTCGCTGTGCTGCTGATCGTGCCGATGGGCGTGCTGGGCGCGGTGTTGTTCTCGATGTTGCGCGGGCTTTCGGCCGATGTCTATTTCAACGTCGGGCTGATCACCATCATCGGACTCGCGGCCAAGAACGCGATTCTGATCGTCGAGTTCGCGATCGAGGAGGAAGACCGCGGCCAGACCCCGCTGGATGCCGTCCGGGCAGCCGCACGGTTGCGGCTGCGGCCGATTATCATGACCTCGTTGGCCTTTGCGATGGGGATGGTGCCGCTGGTGCTGGCGAGCGGCGCTGGTGCCGCCAGCCGCATCGCGGTTGGCACCGGTGTGCTCGGCGGGATGGTTGCGGCGACGGTGCTGGGCATCTTCCTCATCCCGCTGCTCTACCTGATGGTGCGCCGCCTTGGCCGCGGCAAGCATAAGGACAAGCCTGCGGAACCCGTGCTCCCAAATGATCCTCATCAAGGCGGGGAGCCTGCCCAATGAAGCGCCTCGTCACTCTTGCGCTGGCATCGACGATGCTGGCCGGCTGCGTCAATCTGGCGCCTGACCACACCCGCCCGGAGCTGGCGACCGCGCCCGCCTTCGATCCCGCTTACCGCCCAGATGGCACGGTGGTCGCATCCCAGCTGTCCTATCGCGAATGGTATCAGGACCCGCGCCTGCAAGATCTGATAGCCAGCGCGCTCGCCAACAACCGCGATCTGATGGCGGCGACCGCCCGGATCGAGCAGGCCCGCGCCAGCTTCCGCATCGAGAACAGTCGCCGCTTGCCGAGCGTTGTGGCGACAGCGAGCGGCACGCGCACGCGGCAGGCCACGGCCGGCAACCCGGCGATCGGGGTCGGGGGCGGCAATCTCCCCGCCTCCTTCACCTTCAACCGCTATGACATCGGGGTCGGGGTGAGCTCGTTCGAGCTCGATTTCTGGGGCCGGGTCAAGAACCTGAGCGAGGCGGGCCGGGCGAGCTACCTCGCTTCGGTCGCAACGCAGCGGGCGTTCTACCTCTCTCTGATCGCCGACACCGCCACGACCTATTTCGAGATCGTCGAGACCGAAGAACAGATCGTGCTGGCCGAGGCGACTGCGGCGAGCCGCCGGGAAGGTTTGCAGATCGCCAAGCTGCGGCTGGATGCCGGAGTGACGTCGGCGTTGCCTTACCGGCAGGCGGAGACGCTGCTGACGCAGGCCGAACAACAGATCGCCAGCGAGCGATTGGCGCTGGCGCAATTGCGCAATCAGCTCGCGGTGCTCGTGGGTGGGACTGTGCCGGATAACCTGCCGCAAGGCCTCTCGCTCGCGGGGCAAGCGGATGAGCGGCGGTTGGCGGCGGGGCTTCCGTCAGAACTGCTGCTGGCCCGACCCGATATCATCGCGGCCGAGGAACAATTGCGCGCCGCACGCGCCAACATCGGCGCAGCGCGCGCGGCGTTCTTCCCGTCGATTTCGCTCACCAGCAATGTCGGCCTGACCTCCACCAGCCTCGGCAACCTGTTCGATGGCGATGGCTTGGGCTGGAGCTTCGGGCCTTCGATCTCGCTCCCGATCTTCGATTTCGGCCAGCGCGAGGCCAGCCTCGATCTGGCCAAGGCGCGGGAGGTCGAACAGGTCGCGACCTATGACCGCACCGTGCAGCAGGCCTTCCGCGAGGTGTCCGATGCCCTGGCCGGGCGGGAATATCTCGCCCAGCAGATTGCGACGTTGGAACGGGCGCGGGCTGCGCAGGTCGAAATCGCCCGCATCGCGCGGGCGCGTTATCGGGAGGGCGTGGCCGATTACCTCGAAGTGCTGGACGCCGAACGCAACCTGTTCAGCGCCGAACAGCAATTGCTCGCGACCCGGCGCGCATGGCTGCAAAACGGTGCGACGCTGTTCGTGTCGCTGGGCGGCGGGGCGGGAACGGGCGAGCCGGACAGCTGACGCCCGCGTCAGGCGCGCATCCCGAGCCTGCCGAGTAATTCCAGCGTTTGCAGGGCTGAGCCGGGCGGGGTGGTGCCTGCCAGTTCCAAGGTGACGGCGCCGTGCAAGGTCGACCAGATCAGCAGTTCCAGCGCCCGCGCTTCGGCTTCCGCCATGCCGCTGCCGATCAACCCGTCGCCATAGACCGACAGCGTCGCCCGCGCCCGCGCGACGGTGCGGCCTAGCGCGCTGTCGCTTCCGTCCTCCTGCTGATGCTGTTCGAACATCAGGCGATAGGTGTTGGCGTTACTCAGCGCGAAATCGAGATAGGCGCGCCCGGCCGCTGCGGCTTTGGCAGCGGCATCGCCGGGGGTTGCGGCATAGGCGGCCTCCAGCTGATCGGCGAAGCGTTCGAAACCGCGAATCCGCACAGCGGCGAGGATATCGTCCCGGCTGGTGAAGTAGCGATAGGGCGTCATCGGGCTGACCCCGAGCGCGGCGGCGATCTGCCGCATCGAGACTTGCTCTGACCCGCGCTCGGCAAACATCACCTCCGCCACATCGCAAAGCTGTGCCTGAAAGCGGGCGAGGTCATCATCGGTGAGCGCGCGGGACAAAGGGGTTCTCCGGATCAGTGCAGAGCATAGCGAAGGACGCTTGACTCCTCAATCTTACGCTGTAAATTTACAGTGTAAATAGATTGCGAGCAAGGGCACAGGCATGACCACCATCGAAACCGACTACTTGATCATCGGCGGGGGCGCAGTCGGCATGGCTTTTGCCGATACGATCATCGCCGAGACTGACGCGCACGTCACCATCGTCGACCGGCAGGCCAAGCCCGGCGGGCACTGGAACGACGCCTATGGCTTTGTCGCGCTGCACCAGCCCTCGGCGTTCTACGGCGTCAATTCGCTTCCATTGGGAGAGAACCGCAAGGACACTCACGGCGCGAATGCGGGGCTGTACGAACTGGCATCGGGCGCGGAGGTGAGCGGCTATTACGACAAGGTCATGCGCCAGCGGCTACTGCCTTCGGGGCAGGTCACCTATCTGCCGATGAGCGATTATCGCGGGGACGGCCGCATCGTCTCGCTGATGTCGGGCAATGAAACGCAGGTGACGGTGCGCCGCAAGACGGTGGATGCGACCTATAACAGCCCGACCATTCCGGCCAACCACACCCCGCGCTTTGCGGTGGGGGAGGGTGTGCAAGTGGTGCCCCCCGGTGAACTGCTGCGCCTGTGGCGCAAGCCTGCGCGGCCCTCGCGCTTCGTCGTGCTGGGTGCCGGCAAGACCGCAATGGATGCGGTCGGCTGGCTGCTCGCGATGGGCACGCCGCCGGACTCGATCCAGTGGGTCAAGCCGCGCGAAAGCTGGCTAATCAACCGCACTTGCACGCAGCCCGGCGTCGAGTTCTTCGACGCGGTGTTCGGCGGGCAGCTGGCGCAGATGCAGGCCTTTGCGGAAGGTACTTCGCCGGACGACGTGTTTGCGCGGCTTGAAGCGGCGGGCATGATGCTGCGGATCGACCCTGACGTTACGCCCACCATGTTCCACTACGCCACGATCTCGGCAGGCGAAGTCGAGCAATTGCGCCGCGTCACCAATGTCGTACGCAAGGGCCGCGTGAAGGCGATTACCGCCGCAGTGATTGAACTGGACGAAGGCAGCGAACCGGCCGCGGCAGATGCGCTCTACATCGATTGCACCGCCTCGGCGGTCGAAGTGCGGGCGCCAGTGCCGATCTTTCAGGGCGACCGGATCGTGCCGCAGCTGGTGCGGGTGCCGCAGCCGTGTTTCTCGGCGGCGCTGATCGCCTTTGTCGAGGCGCATTATCCCGATGATGCAACCAAGAACGCGCTGTGCCGCACGGTGCCGTTCCCGCATGATCTGACCAGCTATTGCACCACCAACATCGTCAACCTGATGAACCAGGGCGCTTGGTTCGGGGACGAGCGGCTGGGGACATGGATCCGCGAGAGCCGGCTCGACGGTTTCGGCAAGATCGCCGCCAGTGTGGACCGCAGCGATAATGCGCGGGTGGCGGTGCTTCAGCAAATGCGCCAAATGGGCCCGCTGGCGGTGCAGAACCTGATGCGCTTGGCCAGCGCTGCGGCTTAACGGCCTCTACGGCTGTTTTCGCGCCGGCTCTTGCGCACCAGTTCGGCCATGCGGATGCTGGCGCCCGCGACCGTCATGCGCGCATGATCCGCGCCGACCGACGCTGCGGTCGCGGCGGCCTCGGCAAACAGGCGGCCGCCCACCGACACCACCGTCGGGTGGTTGGCCGGAACCAAGCGGCTGTGTTCGACCGCGCTGCGCAGGCGATCCAATGATTGCTGGCGGAACAGGGCATCGGACAGGCCGATGTCGATCGCATCGGGCTTTTGCGCGCCGAGCTGGTTGAGCAACGCTTCCTCGGTATCGGGGAAGGCCATCTCCACTTGCCACCCTGCATCGGTGAACTGGTCCGCCAGCAGCGCCGTGCCAAGCATGTGCGGCTCCCCCGGCGCGGTGGCCAGGAGGATGCTGTAACGGCTGCTGCGGATCCCCTGCGGAGCAGTTTCATACCGCACCGCGTGGCCTGCCATCTGCAACATGCTGAT
>DLGU01000036.1:28604-28737 GCA_002482865.1 Porphyrobacter sp. UBA7686 | reverse complement strand
CGACCGCAGCGATCACCACGCCCTTCGTATCGGCAGGCACGCCCAGCGAGCGGGCGATGGCCGCTGTCATCGGAGTCACCTGCATGCCGAGCTTCTGTTCGATCGTGCTGTCCGAGGTGCCCGGCTCCATCGG
>DLGU01000036.1:9947-28471 GCA_002482865.1 Porphyrobacter sp. UBA7686 | reverse complement strand
GTGCCCGGCTGGAGATTGGCGACGAGGAACGACACCGTTTGGTCGGCGGTTACATCCTTGCCATTCACCTTGGTCAGGATGTCGCCGGCCCGCAGCCCAGCTTTGGCAGCGGGGCTGTTTTCCTCAACTGTCTGCGCCAGTTCGCCACGGCGCTTTGGCAGGCCGAGGGACAGGGCCAGATCCTCGTCGACGGGCTGGAGGCGGACGCCAAGATAGCCGCGCTGGATTTCCTGACCATCGCGCAGCTTCTCGACGATCGGCGCGGCGATTTCGGCTGGGATCGCAAAACCGATCCCGACACTGCCACCCGAAGGCGAGAAGATCGCGTTGTTGATGCCGATCACGTTGCCGCGCATGTCGAACAGTGGGCCGCCTGAATTGCCGCGGTTGATGCTCGCGTCAGTCTGGAGGTAGCGGTCATAGGCGCCGCCCTGACCTGTGTTGCGGTACACCGCCGAGATGATCCCGCTGGTGACCGTGCCGCCCAAGCCGAAGGGGTTACCGATCGCTACGACCCAGTCGCCGACCCGCGCCTCACTTGAGTCTCCGAAGCGGACGAACGGGAAGGTTCGGTTGGCGCGGATCTTGAGCACCGCAAGGTCAGAGGCCGCATCCGCGCCGACCAGATCGGCTTCGTATTCTGTGCCATCAGGTAGGGTGATCGTGATCGATTCCAGCTTGGCGCGGGTATCGGGCGGTGAGATCACGTGGTTGTTGGTGACCACATAGCCATCGGCCGAGATGATGAAGCCCGAACCCAGTGACTGCGCCTCGCGGGTTTGCGGCTGACCGCCGCCTTCTCCACCGCCGCCTCGCCGGTTGAACAGCTCGGCAAAGGGCGTTCCGGCGAAGGGATTGTTGGCCACCTCGACCCGCTGGCGGGTGGCGATGTTGACCACCGCTGGCTGCAACTGCGCCGTCAGATCGGCGAAGCTGGCCGGAGCGCCGGCGACCGGCACAACGCGGTCCATCACAGCACCATCGTTCTGCGCCACCTGCGCGCCCAAAGGCGAGCCGGTGATCAGCGAAATGGAAGCGCCGCCCACCAGCAACGCGCTCGTCAGTCCGTATACATAGCGCACTTTGTTCACGTCCTCATGGTCCTTATTATTGGCAGGAATGCGCGGGGGTACCGCAGCGTTCCTCAAAGCCGTTNNCGGGGCCGACCGTGAAGGCCGACTTCGCGCCCCAAATGCGCCTTTGTGGGCTGAACGCTGATTGAACATCAGCGGCGTTCAGCGCCGCTTGTTGGCGCTTGGTCGATTGCTCAGCGGTCACCCTTGAACTGGCGGAAGTATTCGCTGTCCTCCGACAGCACCATCGTGCTCTGCCCCTCACCTTGCAGGAAGGTTTTGCGGTAGCTCTGCATGGCGCGGTAGAAATCGTAGAACTTCGGGTCTTTTCCATAGGCATCGGCATAAATGCGCGCCGCTTCAGCCGAAGCTTCGGCCTGGATGATCTGCGCATCGCGCTGACCGGCGGCACGGATCGTGGTCGCCTCTTCCTCGCGATCGGTCTGCATCCGGGTGAAGGCAGCATCCAGCGGGCGACCTTCGGGAAGGTCAGCCGCCTTGATCCGCACGTCGAGCACCTGCGCTCCGTAATTGCGCGCCTGCTTGTCGAGCGTGGCGGTGATGTTGGTCATCGCCGTCCCGCGTTCGGCATTGATCAGCGCCGAAAACGGCCGACGCCCCAGTTCCTGCCGCAGCACCGAGGTCAGGATCGGCAGCAATTGGGATTCGAGCTGGGCTTCAGAGCCAGCGCTTTTGACCAGCTTGACCGGATCGATGATGCGATAGCGCGCATAGGCATCGACTTGCAGACGCTGCTGATCGTTGGAGAGCACCTGGGTGCGCTCCATATCGAGATCGAGCACCCGGCGGTCAATCATCCGGACTTCTTCGATGAACGGAATGCGCAGCTGCAACCCCGCCCCGGTCTGGCCATAGGGCACATCGGGGCGGAACTGGTTGAACGTCCGCACCGGCTTACCGGCTTGCACCACGACGCCCTGATGGGTTTCGGGCACGATCACCACGCTGGAAAGCAGGGCGACGGCCACCACAATCGCGCCAATGACGAAGGGCTTGTAGGTCTGAAACAGGTTGGTCATGTCCTTACTCCCCCTGCGGCGGCGGAGGCGTCTGCGCACGGCGCTTCAGCTCGGGCAGCGGCAGGTACGGCGTCACATTGCCGCCTTCGACGATCGTCTTGTCGGTCTTGGACAGGATCTGCTCCATGGTCTCGTAATAGAGGCGGCGGCGCGTCACTTCGGGCGCGAGCTTGTATTCCTCGTAGATGTCGTTGAATTCGCTGGCGTCACCCTGCGCGCGGGCGAGGGTTTGTTGCGCCACCGCGCGCGACCGGTTGATCGCGGCATCGGCATCCTGCTGCGCGGACGAGACGTCCTTGAACGCTTCTTCCACCCGGCTCGGCGGATCGACCTTGTTGATTTCGATGCCCTGCACCTTGATCCCGGAGCGATAGGCATCGAGCCGTGCCTGCATAGCGGCGCTCACATCCTGTTCGATCTCGGCCCGGCCGGCGCCGGTCAGTACACTGTCGAGATCTTGCCGCGCAACGGCGGCGCGCATCGCGGCCTCGCCGATTTCCAGCAAGGCGTTGCGCGGATCGTTGAGCTGATACTTGTAAAGCGCCAGATCGGAGATGTTCCAGCGGATCAGATAGCTCAGATCGACAAGGTTCTGGTCGCCGGTCAGGATCAGCTTTTCGGTCTTGGTGCCGGGCACTTCCTCGAGCCGGACCTGTGTCACGTTTTCCTTTTCGACCATGTGGATCGGCCAGGGCGCGGTGAAGCCGGTGGTTTCGAGCGTGTGCGAATACTTGCCGCCCAACCAGGTGACGACGGCCTGTTCGCCGGGCTGAATGAAGTGGAAACTGGTAACGCCGGCCCACCCCACCGCAATCCCGCCGATGATGACAGGCGCCCAGCTCTTGCCATTGGGACGCTCGGGTAGTCGGAAGGTCGGGCCGCCGCCGCCACCACCGCCGCCTGCGCGGCGCGGGCCTTCGGGGCCGCGGCTCTTGAAGATGTCCTCAATGCTGGCCGAACGCCGCTTGCCGGGTTCACCGCCGCCGGGCAGCCACGGGTTGCGCGGGCCGCCGCCGCTCCCTGCATCGCCATCGCCCGCAGGCCCATCCCCGCTGGGTTCGTCGCCGCTTCCGCTGCCGCCCCAGGGGTTGTTTTTGCCAGCCATGGCGAAGCCTTTTAGGCCAGCGCCAAGTCGTTCTCTCCAGCCGTCTAATCTTTGCATAAGGTGTTTATAGGCACGCGTTCTGGCGAAAAACAGGGGTTCGCTGCGTGAATTTGGTGGTAGAGGCGTGCCGAAATGGACAAGTCACCCCAAGAACCCCGCCAGCCCGCTGCCGAAGAGGCGCTGATCCGCGCCGCCTTGACCCCGGAAATCAACCATCGGCTGCGCTCCGCCCGGATCGTCGCGCGACGTGCGGTGATCGTGGCCGAGGCCGGTGACCTGTCCGATTCCGCCCGCGCGGAGCTGGAAGCGGCTATCACCGCCGCGCTCAATCCGCTGGCGGAAATCGACGAAGTGCGCATCGCGCTGACCGGTGAGCGGCGGCGGCGGCGGTTGATTGCCGTGGGGAGCGGCAAGGGCGGGGTCGGTAAATCGACGTTGACCACCAATCTCGCAGTGGCGCTCGCCCGGATGGGCCGCAAGGTCGGCGTGATTGATGGCGACATCTATGGCCCGTCCCAGCCCAAACTGTTGAAGACCGAAGGCATCAAGCCCGGCGCGACCGCCGATGGCTCGCAGCTGGTGGCGATCGACAGTCCCTATAACGTCAAGGTGCTGTCGATGGGTCACATCGTCGCGCCCGGCAAGGCGCTGGCATGGCGCGGGCCGATGACCGGCAAGGCGCTGACGCAACTGGTCGATGCCGATTGGGGCGATACTGATCTGCTGCTGATCGACTTGCCGCCCGGCACCGGCGATGTGCAGCTTTCGATGCTGTCGGCCCACCGCCCGGATGGCGCGGTGCTGGTGTCCACCCCGCAGGATCTCGCGCTGATCGACGCAGCGCGCGCGGGCCAGCTGTTCGAACAGGGCGACGTGCCGATCATCGGGCTGGTCGAGAACATGGCAGGCTATTGCTGCCCCGAATGCGGCCATATCAGCGACCCGTTCGGTTCGGGCGGGGTCGAGAAATTCGCCACCGCGCTTGAAATCCCGTTCCTGGGCCGCGTGCCGCTGACGCTCGCCACCCGGATCGCAGGCGACCAGGGCAATCCTCCCGCCGCTGGCGATGACGAGACCGCCGCGCCGTTCCGCGCCATTGCGGAAAAGCTGGCGCGCTGGCTCGATACCGGGACGGTCTGACGGATGGGGCTGACGCGGCGCGGATTGCTGACAGGGGCAGCGGCGGGCGGCGGTCTGATTGTCGCCTGGTGGCTGATGCCGCGCAACTACGCGACCCCCTTGGTCGCCGCCAAGGGCGAGCATGTGTTCGGCGCTTGGCTCAAGGTTGCCAGCGATGGAGTGGTAACGGTCGCCGTGCCGCAGCTCGAGATGGGGCAGGGCATCACCACGCTGCTGCCGCAGATCGTCGCCTATGAATTGGGCGCAGACTGGCGGCAGATCGCGGTCGAGCCTGCGCCGGTTTCGGGCGCCTATGCCAATATTCCGCTGGCAACCAAGTGGATGGCGCTGTGGGACCCCTTTGGTGCCGGGCTGTCCGGCAGCACCGATGCGCTGATCGCGGCGCGCTTTGCCGGATCGCAGCGCTTCAATGGCACCGCCGATGGCACGTCGCTGGCCGCCTATGAACAGCCCTGCCGCGAAGCTGCTGCCTCTGCGCGGGCCATGCTGGCGCAAGAGGCTGCGTCGCGCTGGGGCGTCGCGTGGGAGGAATGCGAAGTCGAAGGCGGCTTTGTGACGCACACCGACAAGCGCGCCAGCTTTGGCGAACTGGCCGAGGCTGCGGCGGACTACACCCCGCCCGATCTCCCGCCGCTGCGTCCCGAGCCTCCGCGCGAAAAGCCGCTGCCTGCCGATGTTGACGGCGCCCCCGCCTTCCCGCGGATCGATCTGCCCTCCAAGGTTGATGGTTCCTACCGCTTCGCCGGAGACGTGCGCCTGCCGGGGATGCTGTTCGCCTCGATCCGCCACGGGCCGGTCGACGGGTCGGAACTCACCGGGTTCAACCCCAAGGGAGCCGCCGGGATCAAGGGGCTGGCCGGGATTGTCGAAAGCAAGCGCTGGCTCGCGGTCGCGGCGGACACATGGTGGAGCGCCGATCAGGCACTCGCCGCGATGAAGCCCAAATTCGCCAACCCCACCCCGGTCAACAGCGCCGAGATCGCCGCGAAGCTCGATGCGGCGCTGACCGGCGGCGAGGCCCATACCATAGCCGAGACCGGCTATGGCGGCGAGGCGCTCCAGCGGGTCGACATCGGGCGCCGTTATGAGGTCGAGCCCGCCTATGCCGCCCCGATCGAAACCGCGACCGCTGCAGCGCGCTACGCCGACGGGCGGCTCGATCTGTGGATCGCGAGCCAGGCGCCCGAACAGGCGCGCATTGCCGCGGCCCGCGCGATCGGCATTTCGACCGAGGATGTGGCGCTCTACCCCATGCCCGCCGGGGGCAGCTTCGATGCGCGGCTGGAACATGACCACGCCATCGAGATCGCGCTGATCGCCAAGGAGCTGGGCCGTCCGGTGCAGCTGACCAGGCCGCGTCGTGACGAGCTGATCCGGGCCCGTCCGCGTGCGCCCGCCTGGTTGCTGCTGGGCGCGCAGCTGGCCAAGGGCGGGGCGAGCGGGGAAGGCGGTGCGATTGACGCGATGCGCATCCGCATCGCCACGCCGCCCGCCGCACTCGAATTCGGCAAGCGGCTGTTCGGCAATCTCACCAGCATGGCCGCGATCCGCGAAACCAGCGGCGAACCCGATCCGCTCGCCTGCGAGGGCGCCGTGCCGCCCTATCAGCTTCCGGCGCTGCTGGTGGAGCATGTCCCGGTCGAGATCGGGCTGCCGGTCGGCCGGGTGCGCGGCAATGCCTATGGGCCGACGGTGTTCGCCATCGAAAGCTTCATCGACGAGATCGCCGCCAAGGCCGGGCGTGAGCCGCTGTCGTTCCGCATGTCGATGCTGGGGAGCGATGTCCGGCTCGCCGCCTGCCTGCAGCGGGCAGCGCAGCTGGCGGGATGGGATGGCGGCGCGGACCAGAGCGGGCAGGGCCTCGCCTGCGCCCGGATTGGCGAAGGGCCAGAAGCCGGTCGCATCGCCTGCGTTGCCACCGCGCGTCAGGGCGAAGGCGGGGTGCGGGTGATCCGCCTCTCGGTCGCGGCCGATATTGGCCGGATCGTCAATCACGACATCGCCAAACAGCAGATCGAAGGCGGGTTGGTGTTCGGCATGGGCATCGCGCTCGGCAATGCGCTGCGGCTGCGCGGCGGGTTGCCAGAAGGGAGCGATGATTCCGCGCTTGGCCTGCCGGTGCTCGCCGATTGTCCGGAGATGCGGATCGAGTTTATCGCCAGCGAAGCCCCGCCCGCCGATCCCGGAGAGCTGGGCACGGTGGTCGCCCCGCCTGCGATTGCCAATGCGCTGTTTTCGGCTACAGGGTTGCGCCTGAGACGCCTGCCCCTACTTTCGGACGGCATATGACCCGCACAATTTTGCCACACCGCGTCCGGGCGATGGACTTTGCCCGGAAACGAAACGCCTGCCGACCGTTAGGCGGGCTATGACCTGGCAGACCCAGCGCCTTCCGGGCGACCATCCTCCCGCCAAGAGCGGCCAGATCGGCGTTTTGCTGATCAACCTCGGCACGCCTGATGGGCCTGATCCGGAGTCGGTCAAAAAGTACCTCAAGCAGTTCCTGTCCGATACGCGGGTGGTGGAGATTCCGCCGATCGCGTGGCAGCTGATCCTGCGCGGGATCATCTTGAACACGCGCCCGCAGAAGAGCGCGAAGGCCTATGCCAAGATCTGGACGGATCGCGGATCGCCACTGGCCGACATCACCTCGCGGCAAGCCGAAGCGATGGTCGGGCGGTTTGGTGACAAGGTCGTCGTCGACTGGGCGATGCGTTACGGCAATCCCTCGATCGAAAGCCGCATGACCGCCCTGATGGCCGACGGTTGCGACCGCATCCTGATCGCGCCGATGTATCCGCAATACTGCGCTGCGACGACCGCGACCGTGTTCGACGAGGTTGCCCGCGTGCTCAAGAAAATGCGCTGGCAGCCCGCACTGCGCTTCGTGCCGCCCTATCATGACGAGCCGACGTTCCTCGCTGCGCTGGCCGATGACCTGACCCGGCAGGTGCGCGCCCTGACCTTCAAGCCTGAAGTGATGCTGCTCAGTTTCCACGGGATGCCGCAGCAGACGCTAGAAAAGGGCGATCCCTATTACTGCCACTGCTCCAAGACCGCGCGCTTGCTGCGCGAGGAGCTGGCGACGCGGCCCGAATTCGAAGGGGTCCGGTTTGAAACCACCTTCCAGTCGCGCTTCGGCCCGGCGGCATGGCTTGAGCCGTCAACCGATGCGACGCTGATGGCCGAAGGCGACAAGGGCACCAAGCGGCTGGTGGTTGCGGCCCCCGGCTTTGCGGCGGATTGTGTCGAGACGCTGGAGGAACTCGCGCTGGAAGGTCGCGATGAATTCATCGAGCATGGGGGCGAGGACTATGCCGTGCTCGATTGCCTCAACACCTCGGACGATGGGTTGAAGATGATCGAGGCCATGCTGAACCGCGAGCTTTCCGGCTGGATTTGACCGCGCAGATTATTTACATCAGAGTCAGTTGCGAATCCGAACCTTCACCGGAGCATCAAGACCCTCATGGCTACCCTTGCCGAAGCCCCGCAGTCCCCTGACACCGCGCCCGCCAATGCGCCACGCCACTGGAGCGAGCTGCGCCTGACCGAGGCTGACCTCGCCCATATCCCCGGTGAGGCGGGCTGGCCGGTGGTCGGCAACACCTTCACCATGCTCGCCAACCCGCACGCCTTTGCCGAGCGGATGATCAAGACTCACGGCAAGGTCTACAAAAACCGCGCATTCGGCGGCTGGCAGATTGCGCTGATCGGGGCCGAGGCGAACGAGCTGCTGTTGTTCAACAAGGACAAGATTTTCTCCAGCGAACAGGGCTGGGGCCCGGTGCTTGACCAGCTGTTCCCACGCGGGTTGATGCTGATGGATTTCGACCATCACCGGATCGACCGCCGTGCGCTCTCGATCGCGTTCAAGCCGGAACCGATGCGGCACTATTCGGGCGCATTGAACCGCGGGATCGCCCGCGAAGTCGCCAGCTGGGCGGGGCCGAAAGAGTTCTACCCGGCGATCAAGAAGCTCACCCTCGATCTGGCCGCCGACAGCTTTATCGGCCTGCCGTGGGGGCCGGAAGCCGACAAGATCAACGAAGCCTTCGTCGACATGGTGCAGGCCTCGGTCGCGCCGGTGCGCAAGCCGCTGCCCTTCACCAAGATGAAGAAGGGCGTCGATGGCCGCGCGTTCCTCGTCGACTATTTCACCAAGGAAACCTTGCGGCGGCGCAAGGAAGGCGGCGGGCAGGATATGTTCAGTCAGTTCGCCACCGCCACCCGCGAAGATGGCTCGCTCCTGCCGGTCGACGAGGTGGTCGATCACATGAACTTCCTGATGATGGCCGCGCATGACACCATCACATCGTCAGCCACCTCGCTGATCTATCATCTCGCCACCAACCCAGTGTGGCAAGAGAAGCTGCGCGAAGAGATCATGGCAGTGACCGGCGGCCCGGATGGCGACGGCAACCCGCGCCCGCTGGATTACGATGATCTGGCGAAGCTCGACCTGACCGAAATGGCGTTCAAGGAATCGCTGCGGATGATCCCGCCGGTTCCCTCGATGCCGCGCCGGGCTTTGCGCGAATTCGAATATGGCGGCTACCGCATCCCGGCGGGGGCGATGGTCGGGATCAACATCTACTGGACCCACCATTCCGAGGAATATTGGGAGAACCCCTTCACCTTCGATCCGCTGCGCTTCACGCCGGAGCAGGTGAAGGCCCGCCACAAATACGCCTGGGTGCCGTTCGGCGGGGGCGCGCATATGTGCCTCGGCCTGCACTTTGCCTACATGCAGGTGAAGATCCTGCTGGCGCAACTGCTCCAGCGCTACCGGATCGAAGCGGCGGCGGGTTACAATCCCGAATGGCAGGACTGGCCGATCCCGCAACCTAAGGACGGGCTGAAGGTCACCTTCACGCCGCTCTAGCGGGATTTCCTACGCGGTGCAGATGCGATAGCGAGAGGCGTTCTTTCCCATCGTCAGCCCTCTCACCCCCCTGGCGCCCCCCCCGCCGCAGGCAAAGTGTCAACTTCGATTTTTCGGCGTAACCTTCGGAATTCTAATCAGAAATCCGTCGAAATGCCGCTTGACACCCTGTCAACTTTGTCAACTTCGTCTCAGAAATCCCAGGCGATCCCGTCCTTCTCCCAATCGCCATAGCGGGTGGGGGAAAGCTCGCGCGGTTCGTCCTTGAGCGGATCGGTCACCTTCGGCGCAGGCACCGGATCATTCGTCCAGTGGGCGGGCTTCTTGAAGGCCTTGGCGGCTTCGGACTTCTGTTTGGTCATGTGAAGCAAATGCCCATGCTGGCACTTTGTTTCAAGGAAGGTTAGGGGCGGGAAATGTCAGCCACCCCCGGACTTCCCGTGCGCCGCGCCGCGCTTCGCCTGCTTGATGCCGTGTTCCGGCGGGGCGAGACGCTTGAACAGGCGGAAGGCGGTGCGCTCGGTGATATCCGCAAGGCGCCGGATCGCGCGCTGGCCAAGGCGATTGCGGGCGAGACCCTGCGCTGGCTGACCGATCTCGACGCCCTGATCGACAGCGCGACCAAGCAGAACCTGCCCGATGATGCCAAGGCGCGGATGGTGCTGCGGATCATGCTGGCCCAAGCGCTGCGGCTCGACACGCCGCCCCACGCGGTGATCGCGACCGGCTTGCCGCTGCTGACGGGCGGTCCGCGCAGGCTGGCGCACGGCGTGTTCTCGGCGCTGGTGAAGCCCGGTGTGGGTGTACTGCCCGAAGTCCCGACCTTGCCCGAAGCGGTGGTGCTACGGTGGGGCGCGGAGAAAGCCGCCGCCATTGCCCCTGGCCTCGCCTTCCCGCCCGAACTCGATCTGGCGTTGAAAGACGCCGCCGAGACCGAGACCCGCGCCGTGGCGATGGGCGGCGTGACGCTCGCCCCCGGCCATGTCCGCCTGCCGCGCGGTGCGGCGGTGGAAAGCCTCGCCGATTACAAGGCGGGCGACTGGTGGGTGCAGGATCTGGCCGCTTCGATCCCCGCGCGCTTGCTGGGACCGGGCGAGGGCCGCAGCGCGCTCGACCTCTGCGCCGCGCCGGGCGGCAAGACCATGCAGCTGGCAGCGGCGGGGTGGAAGGTCACCGCGCTCGACAGTTCCAAGCGGCGGCTTGATTTGCTCAAGGACAACCTGAAGCGCACCGGCCTCAAAGCCTCGCCCGTGCGGGCCGACGCGCTGGAGTGGGAGCCAAAACACCGCTTCGACGCAATCCTGATCGACGCGCCCTGCACCGCGACCGGCACCTGCCGCCGCCATCCTGACGTGCTCCACCGGATCGGGGCGCGGCAGATCCCCGAGATGGTCGAATTGCAACGCGCACTGGCCACCAAGGCCGCCGAATGGCTGAACCCCGGCGGGGTGATGGTTTATGCGGTGTGCTCGCTGGAGGCCGAGGAGGGCGAGGAACAGGCGGCGTGGATCGACGCCGAACTCCGCCTCGCTCCCAAGCCGATCACGCCGGGGGAACTCCCGGCAGGCCTTGCTCCCACCGGCGAGGGTTGGCTGCGCACCCATCCGGGGATGCTGCCCGACGAGGGCGGGTTGGACGGGTTTTTCGTAGGGCGGTGGGTGAAGAAATAGCCCAAAGCTCGTCACCCCGGACTTGATCCGGGGCCGCTCTCCTCCTCACGGCTGCGCAATGTGGTGACCGGTCCCGGGTCAAGCCCGGGATGACGAAGTCGGCGGCCTATTCTTTCACATACTTCTGAAAGCTCTTACGCAATTTCATCAGCTTGGGCGGGATCACCGCGAGGCAATAGGGATTGCGCTGGCCTTCGCCGTCCCAATATTCCTGATGGTAGTCCTCGGCCGGATACCACTCCGCGGTCTGCTCGCCGCCCGACAGGCCTTCGATGGTGGTGACCGCCAGCTTGCCATTGTCCGCGTTCCAGCGCGCAATCGCCGCTTCGGCTTCGGCACCCTGCGCATCCGACAGCGGGAAGATCGCTGAACGGTACTGGGTCCCGATATCGCCGCCCTGCCGGTTCAGCTGCGTCGGATCATGCGTGCCGAGGAACACGTCGTAAATCTGAGGCAGGCCAATCACATCCGTATCGAATGTGACGCGAATCCCCTCGGCATGGCCGGTGGTGCCGGTGCAAACCTCCTTGTAGGTCGGGTTCGCCTTGGTGCCGCCGATATAGCCGCTTTCGACCATCGTGACGCCCACTACGTCGCGGAACACCGCCTCGGTGCACCAGAAGCAGCCGCCTGCGATGATTGCCGTGTCCAAGTTGCTCATCGAAATCTCCATTGGTATTGGCCACAAATAGGCTAGCACGTGGCAATTGCCATGCATTGGCGAGCGAAATTTCCACCCCCGGAGAGAGACCCCATGAAGAAACTGATCCTTGTCGCCGCTGCGAGCGCGCTTGCTGTGGCGGCCCCGCTGCTGGCCCACCAGCACATGAACCACGCTGAGCACGGCGATGCCCACGTCCTCGACACTGCCGCCTTCAACAAAATGCATGGCGAGGCGGTGTCGGGCGCGCTCAACCACCCCTCGCGCGCCGAAGACAAGGCGCGGGACGTTCACCGCCACCCGGCCGAAGTGCTCGCCTTCTTCCATGTCGGCCCGCACATGAAGGTCGGCGAATATTCGCCCGGCGGCGGCTGGTACTCGCGCCTGCTCGGCCACTATCTGGGCGGTGAGGGGCAATTGGTCGGCCTTTATGCAAACCCGCTGACTGCCACCGCCGATCCGGCCCGCCAGCAGCGCATCCGTGATCAGGCGGCAGGCTTCGGCGCGGAAGTGGCGGGCTACACCGGGCTTCCGGCGGACAGGTTCAGCGGCCTGACGATGGATAAGGCCGCCGAGCAAAAAGGCACCTTTGACCGCATTCTGGTGATCCGTGCGATGCATGGCATCACCAATGGCGGGATCGCCGACACCGAGATTCGCGCGATGCGCGCGCTGTTGAAGGATGACGGGCTGCTCGGAATCGTCCAGCACCGCGCCAAGGCGGATGCGCCGTGGTCCTATGCCAATGGCACCAAGGGCTACATGAAGCAGCAGGATGTGATCGACTTCATGCGCCTCAACGGGTTTGAACTGCTCGCATCGAGCGAGGTCAACGCCAATCCCAAGGACACCGCCGATCACCCCGAAGGCGTGTGGGAAATGCCCCCGACGCTCGCGACCAAGCGCGAAGACCTGAAGGACAAGGGCGAAAGCGACCGGATGACGCTGCTCTTCAAGAAGTCCAAGTAATGCGGCGCCGTTGTTGACCGCGATTTCCGAGCCGTTCGGTGTTCCACCGAACTCGAAATCGCTATAAGGGCGGCGGCATGACCGCTATCACTGTCGCCGCCCTACAGCTTGCCCTCGGCTCTGATGACGAAGCCGCGAATATCGCCGCCGTCGCCGCGCTGGTAGAAGACGCCGCTGCGCAAGGCGCGCAGCTGATCCTGCCGCCGGAGCTGTTCTCCGGCCCCTATTTCTGCCGCGAAGAGAACGAGGCGCTGTTCGCGCTCGCCCGCCCGACGCTCCTGCATCCCAGCGTGATCGCGATGCAGGCGCTCGCCGCCAAGCTGAAGGTGACGATCCCCACCAGCTTCTTCGAGCGGGACGGGCACCATTATTATAACACGCTGGCCATGATCGGCCCGGACGGGGCGGTGCAAGGCACCTATCGCAAAAGTCACATCCCCGATGGGCCGGGCTATGAGGAAAAGTACTATTTCCGCCCTGGCAATGATGGCTTCAAGGTGTGGGATGTGCCGGGCGAAGGCGGCGCGACGGTCAAGGTCGGCGTCGGCATCTGCTGGGACCAGTGGTATCCCGAATGCGCGCGCGTCATGGCGCTGATGGGCGCGGAATTGCTGCTGTATCCGACCGCAATTGGCTCGGAGCCCTATGATGCGGACCTCGACACCAGCCGGATGTGGCGGCGCGCGATGCTGGGCCACGCGGTCTCGAACTGCATGCCGGTGGTCGCAGCCAACCGGATCGGGTCGGAAGGGCCGGATGCGGGTGCGCAGAACTTTTACGGCCACTCCTTCATCACCGATGAATGGGGCGATTACCTTGCCGAATATGGTGCGGGCGAAACCGGCGTGCTGATCGCGCGGCTTGATCTCGCCCGCGCCGCCAAGCACCGCGCCGGGATGGGCTTCTTCCGTGACCGCCGCCCGCAGCTCTACGGACGGATTGCGCAGGACATTTGACGCGGTGTCCAGCACCTATCTGATCGCGCTGGGGAGCAACCGGCGGCACCACCTCTATGGCCGCCCACAGGACGTGGTGCTGGCTGCGATGGAAGAATGCGCCGCGTTCGGCACCGTCACCGCCCGCGCGCCCGTGATCGCGACCGCCCCGATGGGCGCGGCGCAGCGGCGCTTTGCCAATGGGGCGCTGGTGCTTTCGAGCGAGCTTACCCCCACCGCGCTGCTCGCGGCGCTGAAGCATACCGAGCGCGCTTTCGGCCGGCGACCCGGCCAGCGTTGGGGCGACCGGGTGCTGGACCTCGACATCATTCTGTGGAGCGGCGGGGTGTGGCGCTCTGCGGACCTGAAAATCCCCCACCCGGCCTTCACGCAGCGGCGCTTCGTGCTGGACCCGGCTTGCACCATCGCCGCCGACTGGCGCGATCCGCTCAGCGGTTTAACCGTCGCCCAAGCCCAAGCCCGCTTGACCCGCCCGCGCCCCCTGCCTAGGTGAGCGCCCTTGTCGCCCCTGGCGACGCGGCGAAGCCGTCAGCGTGGACCCGTAGCTCAGTTGGTAGAGCAACGGACTTTTAATCTGTAGGTCTCGGGTTCGAGCCCCGACGGGTCCACCACTTTTGTTTTCCGCACGCCCTCCGGGGCGCGATTTCCTCGGCCCGTTGGGCCTGCGGGCGGGCGGTCGCCCTTGCGGCCCTTCGGGCCGTTCGAGCGCAATACGAGAGGTTGCTGGGTTAGCCCCTCAGCCTTCCTTCTTTCGGTCCAGCCAGCGTGCGGCCTGAACGCCGCCGGTGATCAGGAACGGGACCAGCACCAGGCTCAGGAATACTTTCGCCAGCACTTGGCCGATCATCAGGTCGGTGATGTCAAACTCGCCGTAGAACGCCAAGGTGATGAAGATCACCGAATCGACCGCTTGCGACAGTGCCGAGGCAATCGCGCCGCGGACCATCAGGCCCAGCGTCGTCTCGGCCCCGCTCCCGCGCAGGCGGTCGAAGATCCAGATATTGAGCAAGAGCGAGGTGATGTAGGACGCCGGACCCGCCATCCACACTCGCCAGGTCGAACGGTGCACCCGTTCAAACGCGGCAAGATCATCGGGGCGGAAGGCGATCATCTCGGACGAGGCGGGCAGCGCCAGCACCAGCCACATCAGCAGCGCCGACAGCCCGAGCGGGAAGAACCCCCACCACACGATCCGCTGCGCCATTGCGCGGCCATAAAGCTGAGACAGCGTGCTTGAGATCACCACCAGTAGCAGGAACGGGAAGATCCCGCTCTCGACCGCGAGGTTCGTCGGCCACAATTGCACCTGCTTGAACGCCAGCACGCCGGCCAGCACCGTCATCCCGCCATACAACAGCGTGAAGACGAACAGCCCCAGAGGCATATTGACAGTGGGCGAGGTCGCAGTTGCGGGTGCGGGATCGGTTTGGTCCATTGCGCAAGTGCTAGCCAGCACCGCGACAAAAGAAAAGCGGCGCGCACCTGCCTGTCACCCGTGCTTTGCGACCGGTTAGCCTCAGCCTCCAGCGCTTCCCTGCTTGCAACGCCGCGCGCAAACTGCCACGCCAAGTCCCGCTGCGCGCAAGGGAGGCGTTCTTGCGGGCTTCAGGGGTCTAACGCTTCCGACATGAAGAAGGGCAATTTGCTGCCGTGAACGAGAGTATCACGTCCACCCTGCTGAGCCTTGCAGGCGTGCTCGCCATTCTTGGGATTGCCTTCGCATTGTCGACGGCGCGGCGCAGGATCAACCTGCGCGTGGTCGGTTCGGCCTTTGCGTTGCAGGCGGTTACCGCGCTGATCGTGCTGCGCACCGATACGGGCGTTGCGGTGATCGGCGGACTCTCGCAAGGCGTGATCGCGCTGCTCGATTTCTCCAAGGTTGGGATCACATCAGTGTTCGGCCCGATGGAGACCAACCCCTTCGCCAACACCTTCGTGATCGCCGCGCTGCCGGTGATCGTGTTCTTCGCCGCGATCGTCTCGATCCTCTATCACCTCGGTATCATGCAGCGGCTGGTGCGCTGGGTGGGCGGGGCGATCGGCTTTGTCACCGGCATCAGCAAGGTTGAAGCCTTGGGCGCGGCCGCCAACATATTCGTCGGCCAGTCCGAAAGCCCGCTGGTGGTGCGGCCCTATCTGGCGGCGCTCTCGCCGTCGGGCCTGTTCACGCTGATGAGCGTCGGGATGGCGGGTGTGGCCGGCACGATCCTCGCCGCCTATGCGAGCTTTATCGGTGAGGATGCCGTGCCGTTCCTGTTGGCGGCGGCCTTCATGTCGGCGCCGGGCGGGATTTTGATGGCCAAGATCATGATGCCGGACGATGCCACACTCGCCGCCGGGCGCGATACGAGCGTTGCGGCCCCAGCCGGGGCCAACTCGCTGACCGAGGCGACCCGCGTGGTCATGTATGACGAAAACGGGCAGCAGGTCGAACTCCCCCAGGCGCGGATCAGCGCGGTCGGCCCGGCCTCTTTGGTAGAAGGCGGTGCCAAGGCCGACGAAGTGAGCGCTGCGGAAACCTTCGAGGAAGGCCAGCGCCCCGCCAACATCATCGAAGCCGCAGCGCAAGGCACCCAGACCGGCGTGAAACTGGCCGTGGCCGTAGGCGCGATGGTGATGGTGTTTGTCGCACTGGTGGCGCTCGCCAACGGGATGCTCGCCGGAATCGGCGGCGGCATCGTGAACCTTGCAAACGGCATTGGCGCGCCGATCAGCCCTGAAGTCGCCACTTGGCTGCAAGGCATCAGTTTCCAGCAATTGCTCGGCTATGTGTTCGCGCCCGTGATGTTCCTGATCGGCATTTCCGATTGGGATCAGGCGCAGATCGCGGGCGGGTTGTTCGGCACCAAGATCGTGCTGAATGAATTCGTCGCCTTCATCGATCTCGGCAAGATGCAAGGCGCTGAACTGACCGAGCGCAGCCGCGCGATCATCACCTTTGCGCTATGCGGCTTTGCCAATTTCTCGTCGATCGCGATCCAGATGGCGGTGACCGGCGGCCTCGCCCCCAACCAGCGCCCGGTGATTGCGCGGCTGGGGCTGCGGGCACTCGCCGCAGGCAGCCTCGCCAACCTGATGAGCGCGGCGCTGGCGAGCCTGTTCCTGCCTTATTGAGCGCTGCGCGAAGGGCTTGGCAGGCGCGGTGCCCCGCGTGTAAGGGCCGGGCATGATCAATATTGCTTCCGTCTCGCTGACCCAGCCGCTCGAAACCATCGCTGACGAGTTGGGGCGCAGCTTTGGCGAATATGGCTTTGCCGTGGTGCGCGACCACGGCATCCCCCAGACCTTGATCGCAGAGGCCGAGGCTGTCTCGAAGGCGTTCTTCGCGCTGCCCGATGCGGTCAAGCGCGCCTACAAGATCGAAGGCGGCGGCGGGGCGCGAGGCTACACTCCGTTTGGCACCGAAAAGGCCAAGGACGCCAAAGTGTTCGACCTCAAGGAATTCTGGCACGTCGGCCGTGATCTGCCCGAAGGCCACCCGCTGGCTGAATTCATGGCCCCCAACGTCTGGCCGACCGAGGTCGAAGGCTTCCGCGAGACGATGAGCGCGCTGTTCGCGGCGTTTGAAGTGGCCGGTGGCCGTGTGCTGGAAGCGATCGCGCTCCACCTTGGCCGCCCGCGCAATTTCTTCGCGGCCAGCGTCGAAGATGGCAATTCGGTGATGCGGCTGCTGCACTATCCGCCGCTGGGCGAAGGTGCACCCGAAGGCGCGATCCGCGCGGCCGGGCATGAAGACATTAACACCATCACCCTCCTGCTCGGAGCGGAAGAAGCGGGGCTTGAGCTGTTGACCAAGGCGGGCGAATGGCACGCGGTCGATGTGCCGCCGGGCGCGCTGGTGATCAATGTCGGCGACATGTTGCAGCGCCAGACCAACGGCAAGCTGCGCTCGACCACGCACCGGGTGGTCAATCCGCGCGGCGAGGCTTCGCGGCGGGCGCGGTATTCGATGCCGTTCTTCCTGCATTTCCGGCCCGATTTCCTGATTGAGCCCCTGCCGGAATGCGTTGCTGCCGATGCCGCGAATCCCCCGCCGGAGCCGATCACGGCGCATGATTACCTCATGCAGCGCCTGCGTGAGATCAACCTCGCCTGATCCCGGCTTATGGGGCGATTTTTCGTCCCATTGATTGGCCTCAAGAAATTCCCTGCGGGCGTTGCTGCGATGCAACACTCGGCTATGGAACTCGCGCTAAACCTACACTTTTCTGGCGTTCGACGCGACTCGCTCTATGGAATCGCCGCGCCGGGGTGAGGCGTTTCATCAAACTGTCACAGAACAGTCGCTTTGCCGCAAGCGTTCAGGCCTAGGGCAGGCCGCATTACGTTTCGATCACCTCTTCATCTCCACCGTTAACAGGGGCTTTTACCCATGAAGCTTAAGTATCTCCTTGCGGCGAGCATCGTCAGCCTTGCTGCGACCACCACCATCGCCACTCCGGCGTTTGCGCAGGAAACCACCTCGTCCGTTCGCGGCGATGTTGTTGACCAGAACGGCAACCCGATTGTCGGCGCCACCGTGGTCGTGACTCACGTTCCCTCGGGCACCAAGTCGACCCAGACCACCGACGCTGCGGGCGGATTCAACGCTGCCGGTCTTCGTCTTGGCGGCCCGGTCACCGTCGAAGTGACCGCTGATGGCTTCGAAACCGCTTCGCAGGAAATCGGCTTCCTCAATGCCGGTCAGGCCCAGCGTATCAGTGTTGCGCTGGCCGAGATGGGCCAGACTATCGTGGTCACCGGCGCACGCACCCGTTCGTCGATCTCGCTGGGCACCGGTGCTGCCACCGTGCTGAGCGCGAACGACATTGCCGGCGTGGCCAACGTCAACCGCGACATCCGCAACCTTGCTGCGCGCGATCCGCTGGTGACGCTCGACGCCACCAATAACGGCGCGATCAGCATCGCCGGACAGAACAACCGCTTCAACCGCTTCACCGTTGACGGTGTGGCCTTCGGCGATCCCTTCGGTCTGGAATCGGGCGGCCTCGTTTCGACCCGCGGTCCCGTGCCGCTTGATGCCAT
>DLGU01000036.1:954-9924 GCA_002482865.1 Porphyrobacter sp. UBA7686 | reverse complement strand
GGCGGTGCGATCAACACCCAGCTCAAGTCGGGTGGCAACAATTTCACCTTCATGGGTGCGGCGTTCTACCAGAACGACGATCTGCGCGGCAGCCGCGCGGATAACCTGACCCGCCTCGGCGCCTTCGACTCGCAGGTCTATGTGGCGCAAGTCACCGGCCCGATCATCAAGGACAAGCTGTTCTTCGCGGTCACCTATGAACGCACCCGTGACACAGTCCCGGCCGACGTTGATCCCTCGCAGCTCGGCATCACCGATGCCGAAATCAGCTCGATCAGCGCCACGGCGCAAAGCGTCTACAACTACGACACGCTCGGCGTTGCCAGCGACATCGTGGAGAAGGACGACAAGCTGATCACCAAGCTCGACTGGAACGTCGCGGATGGTCACCGTCTGACCGCCACCTACATCTGGAACGATTCGGCGCTGCTCGCCGGTCAGACCGGTACGGGCCAGCTCTCAGCCATCGGTAACGGCAACCCGACCTACAACCTGCTGTCGAACAACTACACGCAGGGTGCGATCAACCACTTCGGGATCATTCAGTCGAACAACCAGTGGTCGGACAACTTCTCGACCCAGCTGCGCGTGTCCTATGCGGATTACGTGCGTCTGCAGCAGCCGATTGGCGGCACGACCTTCGGCCAGTTCCAGGTCTGCCTCGATCCGGTCAACCCGGCGACCGGCGTTGGTGCCGCGCCCGCGGTGTGCTCGGCCGGTCAGGAGCGCATCCAGTTCGGTCCGGACATCAGCCGTCAGGCGAACGAGCTCGACAGCCAGTCGCTGGCGGTTGAATTCGCCGCGACCTTGAAGGTGGAAAGCCACACGCTCAAGCTGATTGCCGAGCGTCGTCGTCAGGATGTGCGCAATCTGTTCGCCCAGCGCGTTTCGGGTGCATGGCTGTTTGACAGCGTCGCTGATTTCGAGGCGCGTCGTGCCAACGAACTCGACTACGCTGTGCCGTTGCTCGGCGGCCTCGACACCGTCACTGCCGAATTCCAGAACAACAGCTGGACCTTCGGCCTGATGGACACGATCGATGTGACCGACAACCTCACGGTTGTGGCGGGCGTGCGTTACGACCTGTTCGATTCGCCGGATCGTCCGTTCTTCAACGAGTTCTTCCTCCAGCGCTTCGGCTTCGCCAACACCGCGACCCTCAACGGGCGTGACCTGTTCCAGCCGCGCTTCGGCCTCAACTGGCAGCCGACCGATCGTCTTCAGGTCCGCGGTTCAGCGGGTCTGTTCGGCGGCGGTAACCCGCTGGTGTGGATTTCGAACAACTTCTCGAACCCGGGGCCGACGCTCCAGCGCGTGCGCGTGCGTCGTAATGCCAACGGATCTTTCTCGATCCCCGAGCAGTCGGTTCTCGGCCTCAGCAACGCCCAGGTGCAGACCCTCGGCGCGGCGACGCTGAACAACGTTTCGGGCGGCGAAGGCGTGCCCCAAGAGCTGATCGACGCCGTGCGTCAGGCCGGTTTCCAAGGCGCCCCGACCAACGCGCTTGATCCGAACTTCAAGGTTCCCTCGCAGTGGCGCTTCTCGGGCTCGGTCGACTATGAAGCCGATCTCGGCTTCCTGGGTGACGGCTGGCGCTTCGGCACCGACGTGATCTATTCGAAGACCAACGACGCGCTCGAGTGGGTTGATCTGCGCTCGGTTGAGCAGGCCGGCACGCTTCCCGATGGCCGCCCGCGCTACAACGTGCTGGCTGGCACGGCCGGTGAAAACACCGACATGCTGCTGACCAACACGGGCTTTGGCGAAAGCTGGAACATCGTTGCCCGCTTCGACAAAGACTTCGACTCGGGCTTCTTCGTGAGCGGTTCGTACACCTTCCAGGATGTGACCGATCAGAACCCCGGCACGTCGTCGGTGGCGTTCTCGAACTACACCAACACTGCGTTCACCGATCCGAACTTTGCGGCTCAGGGTATCGCCAACTACCAGCGCGATCACCAGTTCCGCTTGGTCGCGGGCTATGACGCCGAACTGTTCGGCGACAACAACACCCGTATCGAGTTCTTCTACAACCTGCGTTCGGGCCAGCGTTACAGCCACACCTTCAACGATCCCACCAACGGGCGTTCGGCGGTGTTTGGTGTCAACGGTCGCGGCAGCCGCGGCCTGCTCTACGTTCCGGACGTGAGCAGCATCACGGCCGACGCGCTGGTCACCTACGATTCGCAGGCGACCTTCGCGGCGTTCCAGAGCTTCGTGCAGAACTCGGAGCTCAACGGCTACCAGGGCCAGATCGCGGAAAAGAACATCGGCAAGACCCCCTGGGTGCACAAGCTGGACTTCTCGGTGCGTCAGGAAGTGCCGTTCGTCTTCGGCGGCAAGCTGGAACTGATGGCCGATGTCGAGAACGTGCTGAACATGATCGACAAGGACTGGGGCACGATCCAGCAGGTCGGCTTCCCCTACACTGCGTCGCTGGTCAACGTGACCTGCCTCCAGACCGTAGGCGGCGCGGCTGCCACCACTCCGGGTCAGCCCTGTGCGCAGTATCGCTACTCCAGCTTCCGCGCGCCGAACGAAGCGACCAACATCAACGGTTCGCTGTGGGGCGTCCGCTTCGGGGTTCGCGTTCGCTTCTGATCGCTTGAGCGATTGCTGAAACACGAAAGGGCGGTCCGGCAACGGGCCGCCCTTTTGCGTGTGAGCCGCGCGATTGGTGCGCTCCATCGCCTATTGCTACCAGTCTGCTATAGTCCGACCCTGCGGCTTGCGGGGACAACCGCAACCGGAATGGACCGAACGCGAGGACAGGCCACAGCCCATGCCCGACAACCGCACCTTCCAGACCCGTCCGCGCCGGCTGAGCTGGCCGTTGATTGCCGGAATTGTGCTGCTGCATCTGGCGGCGCTCTATGGCCTGGCCCGCGCGCTCGCCCCCGATTTTACCGCCTCGGTTGAGCGCGAGGTGTTGTCGACCTTTACCGTCACCATCACCGCGCCGCCCGATCCGCCGCCACCGGACAATCAGTCCGAACCGGATGAGGGCGCGCAAGGCGATCCGGGGCGTGACGCGGTTGCGCAGCCCGTGACCAGTCCGCCGCCGCGTGTTCGGGTCAAGCAGGACAGGCCGCTGCCCCGCGCCGCATCGACCGGGACGGCGAACCAATCCGGTGCGGCGACAGCGGGCGACGGCACGGGCGCGGCCGGTAGCGGAACCGGCACGGGCAGCGGGAACAGCGGCAGCGGGCGCGGCGGGGTCGCGGTTTCCAAGCCGGTCCACATCAGCGGCAGCATCGACAATGCGCGTGACTATCCGGTGCCGCCGGGAGGCCGCGCGGCGCGGCGCGGCACGCAGGTGATCGTCCGAGTGACCGTCGGCACGGATGGCCGCGCGCGGGGGTGTTCGGTCTATCGCCCCAGCCCCGATTCCGAAGCGGATCGCATCACCTGCCAGCTGGTCGAAGCGCGCCTCGGTTTCCGTCCGGCGACCGATGGCAACGGCAATCCGGTGGCCGCGCCCTTCTATTGGCGCCAACAGTGGTTTTGATCGGACAAGTTGCGGAATTATAGGCGGATTAGAGATGTTTCCGGACAACGAGTTGTTATAGGCTTGCCCAAACGAAGGGTATTCAAGTGACTGCGATCCATCCTGTGATCTTGTGCGGCGGCAGCGGCACGCGCCTTTGGCCGGTCAGCCGCAAGGCTTGTCCCAAGCCGTTCCTGCCTCTGGTGAGCGATGAGACGCTGTTCGAACAGGCTGTCCGCCGCGTCGCCGGCGATGATCGCTTTGCGGCCCCGATGGTGGTGGCCGGCGCGGCCCACGCCGATCTCATTCTCGCGCAGCTGGGCGATACGCCCGGCGCGCGGCTGGTGATCGAACCGGCGGCCAAGAACACCGCCCCTGCCATCGCGCTCGCCGCGGCGTTGCTGCCCGAAGATGCGGTGATGCTGGTCTGCCCGAGCGATCACCATATCGCCGACAGCGCCGCCTTCCGCGCCGCCGCGCTGGCCGCTGCGGCACTGGCGCGCGAAGACTATCTCGTCAGCTTCGGCATTGCGGCGGATCGGCCCGAGACCGGCTATGGCTACCTGCGGCGCGGGGAGCCCCTGGCGGGCGGCTATGCGATCCGCGAATTCGTTGAAAAGCCCGATCTGGCGCGGGCCGAGGCCTATCTCGCCAGCGGGGAGTATAGCTGGAACGGCGGCATCTTCGCTTTCCGCGCCGGGCACCTGCTGGCCGAACTCGCCGCGTACCGCCCTGACATGGCGCGGCTCGTGCGCGAGGCAGTTGCAGGCGGCTCCGAGGATGGCGCGCGCTTCCACCCGGCGGCTGAACCTTTTGCCGCGATTGACGGCGATTCGATCGACTATGCCGTCATGGAGAACACCGCGCGCGCCGCAATGGTGCCTGCCAGCATGGGCTGGTCTGATATCGGCAATTGGGCTGCGCTGGGTGAAGCGCTGGCGGGAGAGGCGGACGCGGCTGGCAATGTGGTGCGGGGCAGCGCCGACCTCGCCCAATGCAGCGGCGTTTTTGCCATGAGCGATGGCCCGCGCATTTCGGCGGTGGGCCTCACGGATGTCTGCATCATCGTCTCCGGCGGCGAAGTGCTGGTCACCACGCGGGACGGTGCACAGGCTGTCGGCAAGCTGCCCGGGGCCGTGAACCAGTGACCGCCCGCCAGCTTCCCACCCGCATGGTCGACAAGGTCTGGGGCCGCGACGTCCTGCCCGCGCCGTTCGTGGCGCCTGCTGGGGAGCGGATCGGCGAAATCTGGTTCGAACCGCCGCCCGAAGTGCCGCAGGTGCTGGTGAAGTACCTCTTCACCTCCGAGAAGCTGTCGGTGCAGGTCCATCCCTCCGATGACACCGCGCTGGCGGGTGAAGCGGGCAAGGAGGAGTGCTGGCTGGTCCTCGATGCCGAGCCTGACGCGCGTCTCGCCATCGGATTTGAGCGGGACGTGACCCCTGAGGACATCGCTGCCGCCGCGCTGGATGGCACGATCGAGGCGCTGCTCACCTGGCACCCCGCGCGGGCGGGCGATCTGTTCTATCTGCCCGCTGGCACCGTCCACGCCATCGGCCCCGGCCTGTCGCTGGTCGAGGTCCAGCAGACGAGCGAGACCACCTTCCGCCTCTACGACTATGGCCGCCCGCGCGAATTGCATCTGGAGCGCGCGCTCGCGGTGGCGGATGGCGTGCCCTATGCCGCCGAGCACCGGCGCTCGATCGCCAGCGGACCCGTGCTCGTCGATGGCCCGCATTTCCGGCTCGACCGGATCGAAGGCGCGCCCGATGCCGCCACGCTTGATGCCTATACCGGCCCGTTGCTGGTCCTGCCGCTCTCAGGCGAGGTTGCCGCGCGCGATGGTTCAGCGCGGGCCGGGGCGGGGGAGTGTCTGGTTGCGAATAACCTCGCCAGCTTGGACTTCAGCCGGGCCGAAGTGACGCTGCTGACCCGCGCGACCTAAGCCTCAGGCGTCGGCCAGCAAGCGTTCGATCTCGGTCATGCCGTAGGGCTTGCGGAGCACCGCTGCCGCGCCGAGCCGTTCAAAGCTGCCCGCACCTTCGGCATAGCCGGTCGCCAGCACGAAGCGCACTCCCGCCGCCCGCAAGGCATCGGCAATCGGCTCGGAAGACTCGCCGCCGAGGTTGAAATCGATGATCGCAAAGTCTGGCGGACTGTCGGCAATCGCGGCCAAGGCGCCGGTGACCGAGCTTTCCAGCTGCACATCGCCCACGCCCAGACGCTTGAGGTTTTCCTCGGTGTCGAGTGCGATGATGATGCTGTCTTCGACCACCAGCACGCGTCCCGGGTGGCTGGCGGCGGAAGTGGGCGCCGGATTGCGCTGCGGCTCTGGCGGGCGCGAAGGGAGGGGGCGGGTTGCGCCGTCGGGTGCGGCGAGATAGCGTGCGGGCACGAGGAAATCCGCTTCGACCCCGGCCAGCTTGTAACGCACATCGGCCTCTCCGCCGAGGTCGTGCGGGACGGAGCGGTTGATGATGGTCGATCCGAAGCCCGACCGGGTCGGGGCGGTGACCGGCGGCCCGCCCGCCTCGCGCCAGCGCAGCGACAGATCCCCGAAGGCGGTGCGCGCGAGGGTTACCTCGACCGATCCGGCGCGGGCCGACAGGCTGCCGTACTTGGCCGAATTGGTGGCGAGTTCATGCACCACCAGCGCGAGGATGGTGTAAGCTTCAGGCGCGACGAGCACTTCATCTCCCACCACGCCGAACCGCGCGCGGTCCGCACCGCAATAGGGCGCCAGCTCCGCCTCGATCAGGCGCATCAGGCTGGCCGGGCCCCAGTTTTTTGCGGTGATATTGTCATGCGCTGCCGCCAGCGCAGCAATCCGGCCGCCGATGATCGCGGCAAAGCCGGGCACACTTAGCGCCTCGGCCTGCGACTGGGAGACCAGCGCGCGGATCAACCCGAGGATGTTGCGCACCCGGTGGTTGAGTTCGGCGATCAGCAGATCCTGCTGCTCGGCGGCGCGGGCACGCTCGCGCGTCAGATCCTCGCTCATGCGCAGCACCACTTCGATCAGCGTGCGGCGCAGCCGTGCGGCGATTTCGCATTCATCGGCGCTCCAGTCGGCGCTGTGGCCACGCACGGTTTCGGCCCAGGCGGCAAAGCTGGACCGCGGCTGGAGCAACTCACCCGGAGCTGCCGCCGCCTTGGTCGGATCACCGGCCCATGTCACCACTCGGTCAAGTGGGCGGCGCCACAGCACCAGCGAATCGCGAGTGCCGCGCGACAGCGGCAGCACCAGCGCACCCGCAGCCCGGTGAGCGAAACCGGCGGCCTCGGGAATCTGGTCGGCCAGCCGCGTGCTGGAATGGGTCGCCCCGCCCAGTGTGCTGGCGAGCAGCGGCGCGATGGCGCGGAACTCGGCTTCACTGGGCGCTTCGCCGCTGGCGCGGTATTCGCCATCGGCGAACAGCGAGATGCCGTCATGCTGGATCGTGCCGCGCAGCAGCTCCTCGATCATCGGCAGGCTGTCTGCCAGCGTCACGCCGCCCGCCAGCCGCAGCAGCAGCCGGTCGTTCAACTGCCGCGCGCGTTCCCGCAAAGCCTCGGCCTGCGCCACCAGAATGCGGTCGAGCATCAGCGAGAAGGTCTGGCTCAGCAACTCCGCCACAGTGCGCAGCGAGTAGGGCGGCAGGCGCGCTTCGCGGTGGTGGCACGAAATCATGCCCCACAACCGGTCATGCCGGACGATCGCAATCGCGAGGCTCGCGCCCACGCCCATGTTGCGCATATAGGCGAGGTGCATCTTGGAATGGGAGCGCAGCATCGACATCGACAGGTCGAGCGGGGTGTTGTCAGGGCCGGTCGCGGGTAGGATCGGAACAGGGTCCGAATCCATATCCGCGATGATCCGGAACCGGTTGCGGCGGAACAGCTCGCGCGCCTGCTGCGGGATATCGGCGGCAGGATAGCGCAGGCCCTTGAACGGTTCGAGCGCTTCGTCGCGGTCCTCGGCGATCACCTCGCCGCTCTCGTCGGGATGGAAGCGGTAGATCATCACCCGGTCATAGCCGGTCATCTGCCGCACCAACCGCGCGGCGGTGTCACACAGGGCGGCGACGCTTGTGGCCTGTTCGAGCTGGGCGATCACGGGGACGATCATGCTGACATGGTCGGCAAAATCATTGCGGGCGTGGTGTTCGAACTCGATCACCCGCAGCCCGCCGCTGACGTGCACCGCGCAGTCGAACTGCTGGCCCTTGCCGCTCAGATCAAGCCCGAAGCGGCGTTCGAGAGTGTCGACCCCGGCGAGACCGGCGAAGGCCTGATTGAGGGTTGCCAGCGCGTCAGGCGCGATGATGGCGGCCAGCGGGGTGCCGGGGGCAGGGGGGTCTGCCAGCCCGAGTAAATCGGCGATATTGGCGGACGCCTGCACCACCCGGCCCTGCGGATCGGCGGCGATCAGCCCGCCGAAGTTCTGGACCGCAGCGATATGGTGGATCGCCTCACCGTCACACTCGGAGAGCGTGTCGTTGCGCTGGTGCAGGTTCATGCGGGCAGGCTTTCAGGCGCTCGATCATGCTCAGCCACCGCAAGGAAGTGAGCGAAGACCGCTTCGGCGGCGCGGGTTGCACCCTCGGCTTCGTCCGGTTCGGCAGGACGTTCGATCCGGGTACGTAGCCCTTGCCAGAACGCCATCATCGTGTCGTCACCGAGGAAGGCGGTGGGCCATTCGCCGCCGCCGATCCGGGCCACCTGCTTGGCAATCGCCCGGTTGCCGAGCGCCGATCCGGCCAGCACCCACGCCGTGCCGAGCGCCTCACCGGGGGCGGGCATGGCAGGTGTCAGACCCGGCGCTGGCTTAGGCACGCCCAGCCCGAGCGCGGCGAGATCGTGGGCGAGCAGCGGGGTCTGCGACGGGGGCGAAAGGTCGCTAGGCGCGTGGCGCGCCAGCCAGTCCTCCAGCGGAACGCGTGCAGCGTATTGGAGCGCGAGGAAGCGGGCATAATCAGAGCGGGTCTGCCAGCCGCTCGCGGCCTGCATGGCGTGATCGAGCAGGTCATGCGCTGCCATGGTGGCAGCGCGCAGGTGCGTTCTCAGACTGTCGTCTGTCGCTGCACTATCCTTGACCGGTGCCATACCACCCGTCCTTTCCGCCCGAATCGGCTCCGCAGCCGAATTGTCCATCGCCCTCGGCATCTGACCCGAGTGTAAGGCAAATTAGGCAGTTATTTGTGTCCAATATTTATGACACACGGGTTGGGGCTTGGCAATGGGAACTGGATGGCCGAGGCCGGATAGTCAGGGCGCGAGCAGTCGTCCGCCTTCCTTCTTCACTGCCGCTTCCAACGGCCCCTTCATCACGCTGAGCAGCAGTGGGAGGTCCATCTCGATCACCACCTCGTGATCGCGCACTTCGACACCGCCGGGGATGGTCTGGCCGACCACCTGCGCGGTGATCGTCATCCGGTCTTCATTCGGCCAGTCGGTCGTCACCTTGGCGAGGCCCGGCGGAAAGAAGCTGCCGATCTCGTCCG
>DLGU01000036.1:0-882 GCA_002482865.1 Porphyrobacter sp. UBA7686 | reverse complement strand
GAAATCGGGGAGCGGCACGCCGGTGTCGGGCATCCCGCCGCCGCCGGTCAGATCTTCCAGCGCCTCGGCCCCGCCATAGCGGTATTCGAGATAACGGCTCTTGATCGCCAGATCATCCAGCGCGCCTTCGGCCAGCCGCCGCGTCACCCGGTCAACCTCGCCCGAAAGCCTGGTGAGGCTTTCGGTGAGGCGCTCGTCGGCGGTCTTGCCGGCATATTCTTCCGCGCGCAGATGCACCGGAACCTTACGGTAGTTGTCGATCGTCTCGGGGATATACTCACCAACCAGCTCGCGCACTTCGGCCATCGCCGGTTCGTTGTCGCCGAGGCCCTTCAATTGCAGCCCCAGCGCATCAAGCTGCACACCCAGCTGATCGACCAGCGCCTGTGCGGGCGGGGGAAGTGCCGGACGCTGCGCCTCTAGCCAGATTTCCGCGCGCGCGACCATCGCTTGCGGGTTGCCCTGCTTCAGCTCGGCACGCTTGGGCACCTTGACCTTGGGAAAGCTCGAAAACACGGCGACCGCAACAGCCGTGGCGATGACCACCGCCATGACGCCCCAGAACCCGATGCCGTTGAGGAACGCGCCCGCAATCCCGGCGCCCAGCCAGATCGCAAAGATCGCGAGCGCGACATTGCGCACCTTGGTGAGCAAGCTCTTCATCTTCAACTCGGCCGAGGCCTTGCCGATGCTCGCCCCGCGCAGGCCAGGTCGATGCGTCCCGCCTTCGCGCTGCACCGCGAGGCTGGTTTTCGCCTCGCGCAGGATGCGGTCGCTCTCGCGGGTGGTGTCGGGCATTATTTATCCAGTGCCAGCAGCGAGGGCGTCTGCGAGGCGACTTTGGCCTGCGCCTGCGATTGCCCTTCGGCGCGCGCGATATAG
>DLGU01000120.1 GCA_002482865.1 Porphyrobacter sp. UBA7686 | reverse complement strand
GCGGGTTACGTGCCGGACGAGTGACCGGATTGCGGCGCGCCGGGCCTGCATTTGGTTGATCAGGCGCCAGTGTGCTAGCCTAAGGCCGGTCGTGTTCGAGAAGGGGGGTTCTCGATGCCGTATCGTCAGGCGCACTATTTCGTCGGGTTCGTGCTGCTGGTCATTATGACGGGCTTCTGGATGAGCTATTTCGCGGTCGCCGGCTCGGTTCCAGTCGCGTTTCATGTCCATGCCATTTCCGCGATGACCTGGCTGGCGCTGCTGATCGCCCAGCATATGACCATCAACCGCCGCGCCAACGCGCTGCACCGCCAGATGGGGCGGGCCAGCTTCGTGCTGTTTCCCTTCCTGATCCTCGGCTTCATGATGATCATCAACGTCTCGGCAGCACGCTACAGCGCGCCTGACGCAGGGGAGTTTATCGGGATGCTCGGCCCCAGCTTCGGGATCGGGATGGGGATCGCGATCGCGGCCTATCTGACGCTGTTCTATCTTGCGCTGAAGCACCGCCGCAACCTCAAGCTGCACGCGGGCTATATGCTGGCGACCCCGTTGATCCTGTTCGAAAGCCCGTTCAGCCGGGTGATGTCGGACTACCTGCCGTGGATGAACTTCATCAATAGCGACGGGCCGCGCAATGTGCTCGACACGATCGTGATCAGCGACGGTCTGGCGATCCTGTTCGCGCTGGCGCTGTGGGCGATGAACCGCAAACACGGCGCGCCGTGGCTGGTGGCGGCGGGGTTCATGGGCTTGCAGGCGGTTGCGATGTGGGTTGCCCCCGACATGCCACTGATCGGCGCCGGATTTGCCGCCTATGCTGCAATCCCCCAGGCCGTCACTCTGGCTCTCGGCGTGGTAGCCGGAGGCGCGGCGGCGTGGCTGGGCTGGGAGGCGGGGAAACTGCGGCCACAGCGCGAGCCTGCCACCGCCTGAGCGCAGGACTTTCCTACAGCAGCCGAGCGGGGTTAGAACGCGTGCGAAGCCGCTTGTGGCGGCCCGCTCTTTGCCATCGTCAGACCCCCGCTCGTCCCGCTGCGAGAGGCCCACTTTTCAATGTCTGGACAGTGTCTCGTGGGTCTCCAACATCAAGAAGCTGCCGAGAAAGCTGAACGCTGAGCGGCACGGCCTCTCCTCTGCCTCAAGCCTGGAGGGCTTGAGGCAGCGCCGAGGATGCTCGCCCGGAGGGGCGAGCGTAAAGCATCAAAGCCGCTCTGCCATCAGCGCCTGCATGTCGGCTTCCGGACGCGGGCCGTAATGCGCGATCACTTCCGAGGCGCAGATCGCCCCGCGCTTGAGGCACTGCGCCAGCGGCTCGCCCTTGGCATAGCCGGACAGGAACCCGGCGGCGAACTGGTCGCCCGCGCCGGTGGTGTCGATCACCTTGGCGACCGGCTCGGCAGCGACTTCGGCGCGTTCCCCGTGGGCGACGGCAACCGCGCCCTTTTCGCTGCGCGTGGCGACCAGCACCGGCACCTTGCCCGCGACGGCGGCGAGGCCTGCTTCGAAGTCGTCCTCGCCCGTCAGGGTGGCGAGTTCGCTCTCGTTGACGAACAGGATGTCGATGATGCCTTCCTCGATCATGGCGCGGAAATCGTCGCCGTGGCGCGCGATCACGAAGCTTTCCGATGCGGTGAAGGCGATCTTGCGGCCCGCCTCGCGCGCGACCTCGATGGCGCGGCGCATGGCGCGGCGGGGCTCCTCCGGATCCCACAGGTAGCCTTCAAGGTACAGGATCGCGCCGCTGGCGATCAGCTCTTCGTCGAGCGCGGCAGCGGGGAGGAACTGGCCCGCGCCAAGGAAGGTGTTCATCGTCCGCTCGCCATCGGGGGTCACGAAGATGAGCACGCGGCCGGTGGCAGGCTCGCCGTCACGCGCCGGGGTGTCGAAATCGATCCCGGTGGCGCGCATGTCGTGGCGGAACACCTTGCCCAGCTGATCGTCGGCGACCTGGCCGATGAAGGCGCATTGCAGGCCCAATGTGGCGAGGCCCGCCAGCGTGTTGGCCGCCGATCCACCCGAAAGCTCACGCGCGGGCGGCATGGCTTCGTAAAGCTCGTCGGCCCGCGCTTCGTCGATCAGGGTCATGCCGCCGCGGTTCAACTGCAGCTCGTCGATCAGCTCTTCCGTGCAGGAGGCGATCACGTCGACCACGGCATTGCCGATGGCGATCACGTCATAACGCGGGGCGGTGTTGGCGGTCACAGAGGGTTCCTTGGGCTTGCTTGGTTGGCTTTCGCGCCGCCTAGCCCCCTTCTGCCCACAGGCCAAGCCATCTGTGTGCGGCGCAGCATACTCGCGTTGACTTCCCCGCGCGGGCATACCATCGCAGCGGCATGTCAGCTGTCCCCGCCGCGATTGTGAAAGCCTTTGGGCAGCTTGGCGACCGCGCGGTCGTAGCGGTGCTGATCAAGAGCATCGTGATCACGCTAGTGCTGTTTGCCGGTCTGGGGGTGGGGCTCTATTTCGGGCTGGTCGAGGCAGGGCAGCGGTACGGCGTGGATGAGGGCTGGGCGGGGCTAGCCGCGGTGCTGCTGGTGCCGATTGCAATGTGGCTCCTGTTCCGGGTGGTGGCGCTGGTGGTGCTGCAGTTCTTCGCAGACGAAATCGTCGTTGCGGTCGAGGCACGGCACTATCCGGCCTTGGCCGAGCGCGCGCAGCCCTTGCCCCTGACGCGCGAGGTGGCGGTGGCGACGCGGGGCCTGCTGCGGGCGCTGGGCTACAACCTGCTCGCCCTGCCGCTGGCCGCGGTGTTGCTGTTCACCGCGATCGGCCCGGCGGTGGTGTTTCTGGCGGTGAATGCCGTGCTGCTCGGGCGCGAGTTCACCGACATGGCGTGGCTGCGGCATCACAAGGCGGCCGGCGGAGGGGACGAGGCGGCCACTCCGTCGCCTTGGGCCGAGCGGGTGCTGCTGGGGGCGGCCATCGCCGGAATGATGCTGGTGCCGTTCCTGAACTTCGTCGCTCCGGTGATCGGCGCGGCGGCAGGCACGCATCTGGTGCTGCGGCGGCTTGAGGCCGAGGCTAAAGCGAGATGAGGAGCGCTGCGCTATCACTCGCGGCGCTCGCGCTGCTGCTGGGAGGCTGTGCCGGGTCGAACAAGCCGGCTCCGACCCGTCCGGCCGCTTCGGCTCAGCCGCGCAGCACGGTAGTGCGCGTGCCGGAGGTCATGGCGCCGAAGGGTCTCGAGGGCGTGATCGGTGCCTCGGCCGAAGCGCTGCTCAAGCGGTTCGGCACGCCGCGTATCGATCTGGTCGAAGGGGACGCGCGCAAACTCCAGTTCGCAGGCGCGGAGTGCGTGCTCGACATCTTCATCTATCCCGTCTCCGCCGTTGCCCAGCCGACCGCTACCCATGTCGAGGCCCGGATGCGCCAAGGCGGAGCCGCGGCTGATCCCGGCGCCTGCATCCGCGAGGTCGAGAGGCGGTAACGCCGTCTTAAGCCTGTTCGTGCCATGCTGCGCACGATTTTCAGGGGATAGACCGCAGCATGACCACCCAATTCATCGCCGTCGCACAGGCCGCTGTGGCGGATGGACGGATCACCGCCGAAGAACTGCTCAGCTTGCGCCGCGAAGGCTGGGGTGATGGAATCATCACCCGTGCCGAGGCCGAAGCGCTGTTCGCGGTCAACAATGCCCTCAACGACCGCACGCCCGAATGGTGCGACTTCTTCGTCGAAGCGATCGGCGAATTCGTGCTCAACGGCACCCCGCCGCGCCTGCAATGCTCGCTGGAAGAGGCCGAGTGGCTGATCGGTCAGATCGATCACGACGGCGTCGTCGAAAGCATGGTCGAGCTGGAAACCATGGTCCGCATCCTTGAGCGGGCCGAGAACACGCCTGACCGGCTCAAGAACTACGTGCTCGATGTGGTCGAGCGCGAGGTGCTAACCGGCACCGGCCCAACCCGCTGCGGCGGCGCGCTTGCGGCGACCCACATCAGCGCCGCCGAATGCCGCATCATCCGCCGCGTGATCTTCGCCAGCGGCGGCCACGGCCCGGCGGCGGTGACGCGCTGGGATGCCGAGCTGCTGTTCCGCCTGAAGGACGCCACCTTGGCCGAAGAAAACGCCGCCGAGTGGGACGATCTGTTCATCGACGGCGTGGCGAACTTCCTCAAGGGCTTCGTCCTGCCGAATGCGCAGATCAGCCATGAACGCAAGCGCGAGCTGGAGGCCTTCGTCGCCGACAGCTCGGTCAACGTGGGCCGCTTCATGGGCCGCGTCGCGCGTGAAGCGCCGCAGGTGATGAACCACTTTGGCCGGGTGTTCGGCAAGAAGCAGGCGGCGGGCACGGACTTCGAAGCCCTGGCCGCAGCGGGCGAAGTCGTCACCGATTACGAGAGCGAGTGGCTCGAAAAGATGGTCGCTGCCGATGGCGAGGTGGACGATCTGGAAAGTCGGCTGATCGCGCGGCTGGCAGCGGAAGCTTGAGCGCCTAGCTATCGAACTCCAGCGGGGCGGCAGCGCCGCCTTGCTTTGGCGCCGGCCCGTTTGGCGGGCCAGCGGGAACGGGGACGCCGCTCTCGGGCGGATTGCGGCGGCCGGTGCCTCGCTTCGCTTCTAGCGCTTTACGCAAATAGGCGATCTCGGCCTTAAGGAACACGCGCTCTTCGACGTCAGCGGTGAACTCAAGCACGGCTTCGAGTGATTCGATTTCCAACTCAAGCCGAAGCGCTAGGTCCACCCGCGCCCCCCCGCGCTTGTGATTGCGGGATTGCCCGAAGACACGCTCGGCCTCGATTGCGCGCGCAGCAATTTCGCGCCGCCGTGTCCCGGCGCCGCGCATTAGCTCTTCAAAGCTTTGTTTCGGAGATGGATTTCTCTCAGCCACGGCGGTGCCTTAACACACCAACACAGCAATTGCGAGTCAGGTGCCGGTCGTGGGCGACCGCGTCTCACACCATGAAGCTCTCACCGCAGCCGCAGGCGCCCTTGGCGTTGGGGTTTTCGAAGACGAAACCGGCGGTGAAGTCGTCCTCGCGCCAGTCCATGATGCTACCGATCAGGTAGAGCACGCTCGCCCCGTCGATGTAGAAAACGCCGCCGGGGGTAACGATCTTTTCGTCGAACTTCGCCTCTGACGTGACGTAGTCGACCGAATAGGCGAGGCCCGAGCAGCCGCGGCGCGGGGTCGAGAGTTTCACGCCGATCGCGTCGGCTGGGGCCTTGCTCATCAACTCGGCGATCCGCGCTTCGGCGGATGGCGTGAGGATGACGGCGGCTTTGGGCGCGGGACGGGTGGTTGTGGTGGTCTCGGTCATGTCAGCCTCTTCTGCCAGAACAATGCGTGCCCTGACGCAGGATCGAGCTGGTAATCGCCATAGCCTTGGGCCGCGTAGAGCGCCTTGGCCGGGTGGTTGCCGCTCAGCACTTCCAATGTGACCTTGCAGGCGCCGCGCTTCAAGGCCTCGGCCTCGATGGCAGCCATCAGCGCCTTGCCGATGCCGGTGCCGCGATGGCCCGGAAGGACAGCGAAATCGTGGATATTGACGAGCGGCGCGGCGGCGAAGGTCGAATAGCCCATGAAGCAATTGGCGAGGCCAACAGCTTCATCGTCGATCCGCGCCAGCAGTGAAAAGGCGTGCGGGTTCGCCGCCAGATCGCCCGTGAGCCGCGCCTTGACGTCCTTACCCAGCGGCGCGCCTCCGCCCATCGGATCGCGCGCATAGGCATCAAGCAACGCGACCACGTCTGCGGCATCGCGCGGATCGGCGTAGTCGGCCAGATCGATCGTCAGGGCAGGTGGGGAGGCGAGTGTTGGCGTCACAGCATCCCCAGTTCGAGCCGGGCTTCGTCGCTCATCTTGTGCGGGCCCCAGGCGGGTTCCCACACCAGCACCACTTCGGCGTCGCGGATCCCCGGCACGGAGGCCACGCGCAGCTCGATCTCACCCGGCATGCTTTCGGCAACCGGACAATGCGGCGTGGTCAGCGTCATGGTGACAGTGGCGTCGCGGTTGTCGTCCACCTCGACGCCATAAATCAGGCCGAGGTCGTAGATATTGACCGGGATTTCCGGATCGAAAATCTCGCGCAGGGCGGCGATCACGTCGGCCTGAAGGTCGCTACCCTCACCGCCGACGGCCGTGCCGGTCTTGGCGGCGAGGAAGCCTTCGAGATAGTCGCGGTTCCGCGGGGTTTCGGGCGCAGCGTCGGTATCGACCGCGTCCTCGACACGGGCACGCGGCGGCTTGGTCATGTCCGGGTGATCGGTTGAGCTGTCCATCGCTCTCATCCTTTTCCAAAAATCTTACGGGTGCGGGCGATCCCGGCCATCAGCGCGTCAATGTCGGCCTCGGTGGAGTAAACTCCGAAGCTGGCGCGCGCAGTGGCGGGTACGCCGAGATAGTCCATCAAGGGTTGGGCGCAGTGATGCCCGGCGCGGATCGCGACATTCGCCTCGTCGAGGATCGTGCCGAGATCGTGCGGGTGAATATCGTCGATGGTGAAGCTGACGATCCCGGCGCTGTCGGCGGGGCCGAACAGGGTCACATCGTTCATCGCCCCAAGCTCGCGGCGCAGGCGGGCAACCAGCGTCTGTTCGTTGGCATGGATCTGGTCCAGCCCGATGCTCTCGACGTAATCGACCGCCGCGCCAAAGGTGATCGCTTCGGTGATGGCGGGCGTCCCGGCCTCGAACCGCTGCGGGCCGGAGGCGTAAGTGGTGCGTTCGAAGGTCACACGGTCGATCATCGCACCACCGCCTTCCCACGGGGGCATGTCGGCGAGCAGATCGGCCTTGGCCCACAACGCGCCGATCCCGGTCGGGCCGTAGAGCTTGTGGGCGGAGAAGACGTA
>DLGU01000157.1:11439-13025 GCA_002482865.1 Porphyrobacter sp. UBA7686 | reverse complement strand
CAATCCAGCGGGCGACCAGTGCAACCCGCTCGCGCACGCCCTGGTGATGTAGAGGAGCGTAGTGCAGCGCAGGCGGCCGTGTGGCCCCATCCCGTCCATCGAATTGGCCTTGAGCTAGGCGGTCATCGGGCAAGTCGAGGCAGGGTATTCCATTCATCCCGTCGCCCAGCCCCGTGCCGATCAACGTCATCGGCCCGCGATATGCAGCCGCAATCGCAGCGGCGCGCTGTCTGTGGCCCTCGCCTTGATGGTGGACGTAGTATCCGATCATGCCGAAGATGCCCGCAATCGCTTCGGTAGGGGCATTTCGCAGGGCATGGGTGGCAGCTTGGCTTCGGCCAGCATCAACTCGCCGGGATTTAGCGCCCGGCGCATCGCGCGGCGCCACATCGCACGGGATTGCCAGAGCTGAAAGGCGGGAACCTTGGGGTCAACTTCGTCCGACCCGGCAGCAAGCCAGCGGCGCATTTCCTCTGCCATGCCGCCATCCGCGCGACCCTCTGGCCGTGCAGACGTGCGTGTCCAGATAGTCTGCGGATGAATGAGCTCGCCGCCCACGGCGAGCGCAGCAGCCACGAGCGCGCGGTCTTCGCCCGATGGCGTCAAGGGAACGCCCCCCGCGGCGCGATAGAGCCCGGCCGTCAGCGCTAAGCTCGCGCCGGTGTGATCGCCGTGGCGGGGAGGCATATCCCACGGAACGGGGTCGACCGCATCCTCGATTTCGCGAACCTTGCTCCAATATTCGTCGAACCGATCGCGCAGGTCGAACAGCAGCGGCCATGTGTCGGCCTCCCTCTCGTCAAGTTCGATCCGTCCCCCGACGATGCGCTTTGGGCCCGCGTGCGCCAAATTGGCTTCGAGCCAGTCCGCGGGCGGGCGGCAATCCGCATCGGTGCTGACGAGTAACGAATCGTCGTCATTCAGCCATTCGGCACCGAGATCCATCGCCGCCCGCCGCGCTGATCCGGCATGAGCGAGCTCCGGCGGAAAGTCGCAGGTCAATAGGTTCAGCCGCAAGCGCCCTTCGGCCTTTGCAGTTGCCTCTTGCGCCGCTTCAGCACTCCCGTCGGTCGAATTGTTGATGCACAGTGCGACATTGATCGGCGACGTCAGGGTCTGCTGCGCCAAGGCCTCAAGCAGCACAGGCAATCGCTTCGCCTCGTTGCGGGCCGGAACACAGACGACGACCGGCCGGGTCATGCGCTCAGGGCCATCGCGCCTTCGCGGCCTGACTGACGCGCAAAATCTGCTGTCCCGCCCGCAAGGCGGCGATAAAGTTGTTCGTAGGAATCGACCATCCGGTGCGCATTGCAATGCTCCTCGGCCCGCCGGCGGCAGGTGGCGCGATCAATGGTCAGCGATGTGCGGATTGCGGCGGCAAGGCTCGCCACATCATCAGGCTCGGCCAAGGCGCCACAGGTTGCATCAACGATCGTCGGAATCCCACCGCGACGAAACGCAGCGACTGGCGTGCCGCAGGACAGTGCCTCAGCCACGACGAGGCCATAGGGCTCCTCCCAGCACGGGGTGCATAGAGCAACGCTGGCACCACCGATCAGTTTGGCGAGGTCGCGGTGCGCCAAGTG
>DLGU01000157.1:0-11342 GCA_002482865.1 Porphyrobacter sp. UBA7686 | reverse complement strand
GCGGGCTAAAGGGGAAAAGATCGAGGTCGATCCCGTTGGGGATGACGCTGTCGACCGCTGTAACACCCTGCCACAGATCGGCGGTCGCTTGTGAGACAGCGACGAGATGGCTCGCTTTGCGGCTCAGCCTGACGCCGCTTTCCAGCCAGCAGAACGGCGGCGTGTGCAGTGTGGTGACGGTCGGCGCACGCAAAGTCGCGGCCATGGTCAGCGGCAGATAGTGCAGCGAATTGTTATGGATGATGTCGAAGGATCGGGTCTGCAAATCAGTCATCAGGCGAAGATAGGCGTGGTGTTCGCGGAAGAAGGCGACATTGCCCGCTTCGGCAAGACCGGTTTCCAGCAGCGAGGTTTCCTCGCAGATCGCCTCGATCCCCAGTGCGGGATCGGATGCCAGCGACGCAAACAAGGTCACATCATGGCCGCGCTCGCGCAGCGATTTGGCCAGCAAATGCGTGTGCATTTCGAGGCCGCCGGCAAAAGGCTCGGCAATCGCGTATTTGAGATGTGCGATGATCGCGATCTTCAACATGGAGCCTCGGGGTTTGAGCGGCCAGACTTCACCACCATCGGCCCTATCGCCCGTGGTGTCCCTAACCCCCTAAATGATCATGCGTTTGGAACACCAAGACCCTGACCGCTGTTGCCCAACGCAACAGACGGGACTCGCTGATTTATGCTTCGTGGCGATCAACGGCGCATTGGCGGGATTGGCGCGCGACTGGCTCAAGTTGTTCTTGCATCCCAATGGTTAACGAGAATCGACCGGCGACTGCTGCCAGACGGAAACTAGCCCTTGCTCAATCCAGGCCACGCTCTCCTTATCGGGGCGCATTTTATCTAGGGAAACGCAGTCCTAGAACGAAAAAAGCCCCAGTTTCCCGGGGCTTTCTCTTTTATCTGACGGAGCCGTCTTAGCGGCTGCCGAAGATATGCGTGATCCAACCCCACATAAATTACACTCCTATCAGCGCTAAAAGCTGTAGGAGGTATTTAACACATTATTAACCTTAATCAACCGTAAATTGCGATGCGCCCTCCGCCCATCATCGCGAGCAGTTCTGCCATCGGAATGGCGCGCGAAAATAGATAGCCTTGCGCCTGATCGCAGCCCATCGCTTTAAGCGTCGCGGCAACCGAGATGTCCTCGACGCCTTCCGCGACGACGATCTTCCCAAGCGAATGCGCGATCTCGATCGTGGCGCGAACCACGGCGCGGCTTTCCTCAGATGTAGCCATGTGCTGCACGAAGCGCTTGTCGATCTTGAGCTCGGAGCTCGGGAGCTTCTCGATATATTCGAGATTGGATTGGCCGGTGCCGAAATCATCGATCGACAGGCCGATACCGCGCGCCTTTAGCGCAGCGATCTGCGGAGCGATTCGGTCATCCTCAAGCTTGGCGGTTTCGGTCAGTTCCAGCGTCAGATTCTCGGGCGGGAAGGCAAAGCGTCCCAGCAAGGTCATGATATCGAACAGCAGGTGCGTGTCCGACAGGCTCTTGGCGGACATGTTGACCGCCAGCTTGAAGCGCGGATCGAGCGCAATCGCCTGCTTGCCCTCAAGCAGCGCCTGCTCCATCACAACCAGGGTCAGCTCGTTGATCCGGTCGCCTGCTTCGGCTGCGAGCACCAGTTCTTGCGGGTTGACCGGCTCCTCACCCTTGGGCTGCCAGCGAATCAATGTTTCCGCACCGACGATCCGGCCTGATGCAAGGTCGATCTTGGGCTGGTAAGCCACACCGATATCGCGGTCGCGCAGACCCTTTTCCAAGACCTTGATCAGTTGAAGTCGATTATTGCGCGCTTCGAGATGCGCAGCATCATTGATGATGAAGCGCACCCCGCGGTTCGCGGCTTCGTCTGCCGCCTGCATTGCTTTCTTGATGCGCGAAGCGACCGGCAGGTCGTGATTGGTATCGATCCCGAGCGCAGGAGCGCTATTGGATGACTGCCAATCATAGCTGATTGCGGTTTTGAGCATCATCGCAAGCCCATCGGCATGCCGTTCGAGTTCGCCATTCTCCATGCGCGGCGCGAGCCAGACCAGCAAATCACGCTCGAACGCAACGTCGCCGACTTCGCCCGGCCCCTTCACGTAAGCGATCAGCGTGTTGACGAATTCGCCGATCTCGCGGGCCGTCCATTCTTCCGAAAACTCGGCGAGATTGGCGATCTTGAGCGCGTAGACGTCACGCTCCTCGCTCGGGCGATCCGAGGCGATGGCCGACGTCGTCATGGCATCGACATCGCTGCTGTAATACTTGCGATTGATCCGCTGGAACCCGATGGCGGCAGCCCCCATGGCGAGCAGTGCAGACATAATGTCGATATTGATGGTGAATTCGTCGAGCACGAAAGTCGCGATCAGCAGCCCGAACGACGTTATCAGTAAGGACTTCGACGCGCGCCGGCGGCTCACCACCTGCACTGCCATGGCGATCGAAGCCAGGAGCATCGCCGGGTACCACATCAAGTCAAGCGGCACGCCGCGCTTCAGTGTGTGCGCACCAAGAACATGAAAATATGCGCCCGGAACTTTCGTGTCCGGGCGGAACGGCATGAAGTAGTAGTCACTCGAACCGGAAAACGCCTGCCCGATCACGACGTTCTTGCCGCGCAATTCTGCTGCCGGGACCCGACCGTTTAGGACATCGTCATAGCTAAATGAGGGAACAGTCGACGGATCGAACGCAGAATCGGGACGATAAAGACGATGAGGTCCATCATATTCCGCAAGAACTGCGGAAATCGAGAACGGTTTGCTGCCCCTCACATCAATCGATGTCGGAAATATGACAGAAAGGCCAAAGAGGTTGGCTCGTCCGTTCATGGCAGCAAGATTGGCGGACTTGCGGAATTCCGGAAGCGGAATCATTTCATCAACACGCTGGAACCCCACCTCGATTGTCGGCGCAACTCCCAGCCACACTTTGCCTTTATGACGGGCCAGCATGTCAGCAAACATCGCGTCGGATTTCGGCGTTTCAGGATCGGCATGCGCGCGGTCGAACACCACCCGGCGCACGCCGGAAGCGATCAGCGTATCGACCACCTTGGTGTCTTGCACCCGGTTCGGCAGATCGCGCTTGTTGGCGGCAAGTGTCTTGTCGTCGATTGCGATCATCACAACATCGCGCGGCGCAGGGCGGGAACGCAGCTCTGCACGCGCAGCGCGGTAGACATCTTCGAGCGGCAGCGGAAGTTCGATAACCGAGGATACCACCCCGAACAGCACCGCAAGTATCGCGACTTTGGTGCGTTTGCGGCGCAGCAAGGCAGCACCCGACCGCTGCGCAAGTTCTTGCTTGAATCCAGCGACTTCCTCGCCGGCCAAGCCGAACGTGCGCCGTATCGTGTCGGCCAGAGACTGAAGCTTTCCGAACATCAAACGCGCATTCCCGAGGGCAAAGTCAAGCTTGTCCCTAGGATACGTTGGTTAATTCATCGCAAACGACAGGCGCAGCACTGACCCACGCACCTACCCAAACAGCGCGGTCAGATCACCCGGTTGGACAGGAAGCCAAGGGCAATCGTGAGGCTGCCGAGCCCGATCGACAGGTGCCAGCGCAACCGCAGAAAGTCTGGCGCGGCATAGCCCAGCGCCCGGTCGATCAGCGGCGAGCCGAAGATGAGCGCCCCCAGATAGAACAGTGCGGGGCCGGGCCATTCCCAGCCAAATGTCCAAGGGAGGAACAGCGCAAGGGTCAACAAGCTTGGCATGACCGCAATCACATAGGCACCGCTGGTCGCGCGGCCGCTGGCGAGCGCTTGGCCCCACCACACCCCGCCCAAAAAGCTGAAGATTGCCGCCGCATAGGCAAACCCGCCTGCTAGCGCCGAATAGCGCCATTCGTGCCCCATCAGGATCAGCGCGATGCAGATGATCTGGGGCAGTAGCCCGGCATAGCCCAAGGCGCGTGCGGCTGGGGAAAGCGAAGCGGGAGATTGTTGTGTTGCTGCGTCCATGGCGGCTCAAACCCTGCCGCGCGTTGCGGTTCCCGATCCTCTTGCGAGCCACGCCGGTTTGCGCCACCACTCAGGGCCATGAACATCTTCGATCTCACTGGCACTGCGGCCATCATCACCGGCGGCAATGGCGGCATTGGCCTCGCGATGGCGCGCGGGCTGGCGAAGGCCGGCGCCGATATCGCGATCTGGGCCCGCAATCCCAGGAAGAACGCCGCCGCGCTTGAGGAACTGGGCGAATTGGGCACCGGCCGCGTCATCGCACTTGCCTGCGAAGTGACTGAGGAAGCTGCGATCGCCCGCGCCATGGCAACGACCCTCGATACGCTCGGCCGTGTGGATGTGTGCTTTGCCAACGCCGGAATTCCGGGTGCGGGTCAGGCAATCCCCGAGATCACACCCGAAGGCTGGGACAACACCATGGGGGTCAACACCCGCGGTGCGGCGCTGGTCTACAAGCACGTCACCCGCCATATGATCGCCCGCGCGCAAGACGGCGATGCCGGGGGTAAGCTGATCGTGACGTCGTCCGGGCAGTCGATCATGGGGGTCAACCGTTCGTCCGATTATGCCGCGTCCAAGGCGGCCGTGAATGGCCTCACCCGCGCCGCTGCGTTCGAACTTGCGCGCTACCAGATCACCGCGAATGCGCTGCTGTTCGGCTTTTACGAGACCGATATCACCGCCCGCGCCGATCCTCGGTTTGGCGAATGGATGGCCAAGCGCATCCCGCTACGCCGTCCGGGCGATCACGCAGGGCTCGAAGGGCTGGCAGTGTTCTTCGCCTCGCCCCATTCCGATTACATCACCGGGCAATGTCTGCCGGTCGACGGCGGCCTGAGCATTTCCTAGTTGAGTATCCGCTGAGGTGCACCATTTCAGGTGGAACGCAGGCGCGCCCGAGCCGTTGCCCGCGAAAGCCTCTCGCAATTGGAACACCCCTCCTCGTGGCCGACGACGACATTCCCGACTTCGATAAGCTCCCCGAAGATAAGAGCCGCCAGCGCGCTGTGCCTGCGGGCCGGATTGCGCGGTTCGGCACGTTCGGACGGCTCGTCGGCGGCGTGGCGAGCGGCATGGTGGCCGAAGGCGCACGCCGGATCGCCAGCGGTGAGGGCATCAACGCGCGCGACCTGATCCTCACGCCCGGCAATGTCCAGCGCATGACCGACCGCCTGTCGCACCTGCGCGGCGCGGCGATGAAGATGGGGCAGATGATCAGCCTGGATGCGGGCGATTTCCTGCCTGAGGAATTGTCAAAGATCCTCTCCACCTTGCGCGATCAGGCCAATTTCATGCCGACCAAGCAATTGGATGCCGTGCTGCGTGCCGAATGGGGGCCAGACTGGCGCAAGCAGTTCCGTTGGTTCAACCCCCGCCCGATCGCTGCTGCCTCCATCGGTCAGGTCCACAAGGCCCTCACCCGCGACGGCGAGGAGCTGGCGATCAAGGTGCAATATCCCGGCGTTGCGAAAAGCATCGATTCCGATGTCGATAATGTGATGACACTGCTCAAGGTCGCCGGCTTTGCTCCGCCCGAACTGGAAATGGGCAAGCTTATGGCGGCCGCCAAGCAACAGCTTCACGAGGAAGCCGACTACACCCGCGAAGGCGAGCAGATGGCGCTCTATCGTGAGCGGCTGGCCGGTACGCCGGGCTTCGTCGTGCCCCGCTTGCACGAAGGCCTGACGCGCGGCTCGATCCTTGCGATGAGCTTTGAAGACGGGGTGAGCATCGAGGAACTCGGCAACGAGCCGCCCGAACGCCGAGATGAGGTCTTCGCCCGATTGATCCGGCTGGTCACGCGCGAATTGTTCGATTTCGGCGTGATGCAGACCGATCCCAATTTCGCCAATTTCCGCTACCGGCGGGAGACCGGAGAGATCATCCTGCTCGACTTCGGTGCTTGCCGCCCGGTCGATCCGATGGTGTCAAACGGCTATCGCAAGATGCTCGCCGCCGGCCTGCGCGGCAACGCCGAAGAGGTGCTCGCCGCCACCATCGAAGCCGGTTTCATGATGCCGATCGTCGCTGAAAAGCACCCCGAGCGGGTCAACAAGATGATCGAGATCGTGATTGGCGAAATGCGCGAGGACGCCCCCTTCGATTTCGGCGACCGGGCCTTTATCCCGCTGCTGCGCGATGAAGGCTATGCCATCGCTCAGGACAAGGACACATGGGCGTTTCCGCCGATTGAGACATTGTTTGTCCAGCGCAAGGTTTCCGGCACCGCACTGTTGGGCGCGAGACTGAAGGCCAAGGTCAATATCCGGCGGATCACCGAGGAGGTTCTGGCAACCACCGCGCCGCTTCCCGCCGCCGCAGCTTAGGCCGGGCCTCCCTCCGCTGTCCCAATTGCCCCCCCGGGCGCTACAATCTTGTCCCGCCCTGCTAACGCTTCGTCTACAGCGATGCATGTTCCGCATAAAACCAAGATGATAGGGCGTGGACAGGCATGATATTTTATACTAACGCACCCTAATGCATGGGGGATATGAACACAGGATCGGTGTTTTGTTCGTGTGTCTCGGCAACATCTGCCGGTCACCGATGGCGGAGGGTGCGTTCCGCGCCGCAGCGCTTGAACGGCAATTTCCGTTCCAAGTCGATTCCGCCGGAACCGCTTCCTATCACGTCGGCAGCCAGCCCGATCCGCGTGCCATCGCCGTCGCCAATCTGAATGGTATCGACATCACCGGACAGTCCGCACGCCAGATCGAGCGGGATGATTTTTACCGGTTCAGCCACATCATCGCGATGGACCGCGCCAATCTCGAAGGTTTGCGCGCCCGCGCGCCGCGCGATGGTACGGCCACGTTGGCGATGCTGATGGACGCCGTCGATGGTCGTCGGGGTGAGCCCGTAGCCGATCCCTATTATGGCGATACCGCCGCGTTCGAGGCAGCGTGGAGCGTGATCTCGCTCGGCACAGGCGCCTGGGTCGACCGCCTGATCCGCGAAGGCGTGCAGCAGCGGGCCTAGCCGCCGCGCAGCAACTGCACGCCCCAGTCGCGTTCAAACAGGTATAGTAGTAACCGTGCGGCCTCCCCGCGCGGACTGGTGAGCCCGCCATCGCGATCCATCAGCAGGCGTGCATCGCCGTGCGCGATCGGCAAGAGGCGCTGCATCTGTTCCAGATTGGCGATCCTGAACGCCGCCTCGCCGGATTGCCGCGTGCCGAGCAATTCGCCGCCGCCGCGCAGGGCAAGATCTTCCTCAGCGATTCGGAACCCGTCCTGCGTCTCGCGCATCAGGGCGAGCCGCGCGCGGCCCGTCTCGGACAGCGCACCGCCACGCAGCAGCAGGCAGGTGGATTTTTCCGCCCCCCGCCCCACACGACCGCGCAGCTGGTGAAGCTGTGCAAGGCCGAACCGCTCAGCCTGTTCGATCACCATCAGCGTGGCTGACGGCACGTCCACCCCGACCTCGATCACCGTGGTCGCCACCAGCAACCGCGCCTGCCCGCTGGCGAAGCGCTCCATTGCCGCATCCTTGATCTCGGGGCGGAGCTGGCCGTGGACAAGCACCACGGCCTCGCCAAACCGCTCCTTCAGCGCCGCATAGCGCGCCTCGGCCGCAGCGATGTCCGCCAGATCAGGCACGCCGTCGATCTCGCGCACCATCGGGCACACCCAATAGGCCTGTTGCCCGGTCGCAAAGTGGCGCTCGACCCCGGCGACGACCTCATCCATCCGCTCTTGCGGCACCACGCGCGTGTCAATCGCCTGCCGACCGGGGGGCAGTTCGTCGAGCCGGCTCACGTCCATCTCGCCATATTGCGCGAGTGTCAGCGATCGCGGGATCGGGGTTGCTGTCATCGCCAGCGTATGCGGCGCACGCCTGCCTTTGGCCGCGAGAGCCAGTCGCTGCGCCACGCCAAAACGGTGCTGCTCGTCAATCACCACCAGCCCCAGATCGCGGTAATTGACCGTATCCTGAAAAATCGCATGGGTGCCGACCAGCATCTGGATCGAGCCATCCATCAGCCCCATCAGGATGGACTCGCGCTCCCGCCCCTTGGCGCGACCGGTCAGCATCGCGATCTCGACCCCCGTCGGCCCGAGAATCTTGCGCAAAGTCTCGAAATGCTGCCGGGCAAGGATCTCCGTTGGAGCGAGCAAGGCGGCCTGCTTTCCCGATTCCACCGCGATCAGCATCGCGTTGAGCGCCACCACGGTCTTACCCGCACCGACATCGCCCTGGAGTAGGCGCAGCATCGGCGCTTCCTGCGCCATGTCACCCGCGATCTCGCCAATGGAGCGTGCCTGTGCGCCGGTCAGCGCGAAGGGCAGTTGCAGCTTGGCCCGTAGGCTCCCGTCGCCCGCCAACGCCTGACCCTTGCGCCGCCGCCCATCGGCTTTGACCAGCAGCAGCGCGAGGCTGTTCGCCAGCAGCTCGTCATAGGCAAGCCGGTCGAGCGCTTTGGCGTCGGTCGTTTCATGCCCCAAGCGCAGCGCATCGGCCCAGGCGGGCCAACCCGCGCGCTCCAACTGCCCCGGTTCGATCCATTCGGGCAGCGCCGGAAGGCGAGTGAGCGACTGGCGGACGAAATCGGCAATGCGCGGCTGGGTCAGCCCCTCCGACAGGCGATAGACCGGCTCGCTCAAGCGGCCCATATTGGCGGCGCTTTCCGCTTCGATATGATCGGGGTGAACGATCTGAAGCATGTCGCCATAGCGGTCGAGCCGACCTGCCACCCAGCGCTTCTCTCCCACCGGCACCAGCTTCTTCGCGCTGTAAGCGGCCTTACCGAACCACGTCAGCGCGCAGACATTGCCAATCGCATCCTGCGCCAGCACGCGGTACGGCCCGCGGCTTCCGGCCCGCGGCGCGCGGTGTTCGATGGCGGTGAGCGCAATGATCACCTGCTCCCCCTCGTTGCCGGAATCGAGATCGGCAATCGCTTGGCGGCTGACGAAGCGTTCGGGCAGGTGATACGCGACATCCTTGACCCGAGTCAGTCCGAGCTTTTCGAGCGGCTTCATCAGCTTCGGCCCGACGCCTTCCAGCGTCGTGACTTCGGCGAACAGCGGGTTGAGAGCCTCGGGGCGCATGTTGTCTTCGCTAACACTCCGATTGCGTCTTTGCGAGTTGTGCCTGCGCAAGCCTGTGGCTAGGTGATCGCCATGACCGACACGCCCTCCTTCGAACAGCGCCTCGCCCGCGCGAAGTTCCGCGCCTGGCACCGCGGCACGCGTGAAGCCGATTACATGATGGGCGGCTATTATGATCGCTACCATGCCACTTGGGGCGAAGCCGAACTGGCCTGGTTCGAAGCCCTGCTTGACGAGGATGACGTCGACGTGATGGCCTGGGCGCTGGGTTCACAGCCGCCGCCAGAGCATCTGGCGGGCGAATTGCTGGTGGTGATGCAAAAGCTCGATTACGTCGACATCCCGCGCTGACGGGGCCTGCGCGGGAACCCTTCGGCCTCGCGCCGCTTGACTGGAAACCTATGCCCGATCTCAACCGCATCCTCGCGGCCCGTGAACCGCTGACCCTCGCCTCGCTGCCGCGCGGGAGCCTCCCGTTGGTGCTGTCCGATTTGGCGCGGGCGGCCAAGCGCCGGGCGGTGTTTATCGCGCCTGACGATGCGGCCATGCGCGCTGCGGCTGAGGCGGCGCGCTTTTTTGCGCCCGAGATCGAAGTGATCGCATTCCCCGCGTGGGACTGCCTGCCCTATGACCGGGCGAGCCCTGCGCTAACGATCAGCGCTGAACGACTGGCCGCGCTGCACCGCTTGCAGCAACCGGGCAGCGCTCAGCAATTGCTGGTGACCACGGTCAACGCCGTGCTGCAACGAGTACTGACCCCCTTCCGGGTGCGCGAGAGCGTGCGCGAATTCCGCGTCGGCACGACCATCGGTCACGAAAGCCTCGCCGCGCTGCTGGTCCGGCAGGGTTACGGCCGCACAGACACAGTGATTGACCATGGCGAGTTCGCGGTGCGCGGCTCGATTGTCGATATCTTTCCCTCCAGCCTCGATGCCGGGCTGCGGCTTGATTTCTTCGGAGACGAGCTGGAGAGCCTGCGCCTGTTCGATCCCGCCACACAGCTGACCGTCGAGCGGATCGACGAACACCTGCTGCTCCCCGCCTCCGAAGCGCTGCTCGATGAGGAGAGCATCAAGCGCTTCCGCAGCCGTTACCGCGAGTTGTTCGGCGCGAACGCCACGCAAGACCCCCTCTACGAAGCCGTGTCCGAGGGGCGGCGGCTTGCGGGTATGGAGCACTGGCTTCCGCTCTTCGAAGATCGGATGGCGAGCCTGTTCGATCACCTCGCCAAGGATGATGTCGTCATCATCGACCAAGGCGCGCTCGGCGCGGCGGAAGAACGGCTCAATGATATTGCCGATTACCATCAGCAGCGCGGCCGGATCGCAAGCGAGAAAAAGGGCAGCTACCGTCCGCTGAAGCCCGATGCGCTGTACCTGACGCGCGCCGAATTTGACATGGGCCTCGCCGCCATGCCCGCGCACCGCGCGACAGGCTTTGCCAGCGAGGAAAAGGCGGGCACGCTCGATTTCGGGTTCCGCTCTGCCCGTGATTTTACGCCGGAACGCGGGCGCGGTGAGAACGTCTATGAAGCCGCTGCCAAGCACCTGAAGTCGGTGGCGAAGGGATCGCGCAAGTCGCTGGTGGCGGCCTATTCGACCGGCTCCGCCCGCCGCATTGCGTCGATCCTTGACGAAGCGGGCGCCCCCACCGCGCTGGCGGAAAGCTGGCAGCAGGCGTTGGGGTTGGCGGCGAAGAACAAGACCGCCGTGGTCGTCCTGCCGCTTGAAACCGGGTTCGCCAGCGACACGCTGGAAGTCCTGACCGAAGCCGACATTCTCGGGGATCGACTGGTCCGGCGCAAGAAAAAGCGCAAGGATTCCGATGCCTTCCTCGCCGAACTTCAGGCACTGTCGCGCGGCGATCTGGTGGTGCATATCGAGCATGGGATCGGCCGCTACCTCGGCCTCGAACCGATCCCGGTCGGCAAGAGCCAGCACGATTGCGTCGCGCTGGAATATGCCGGGGGGGACAAGCTGTTCATTCCGGTCGAGAATATCGACGTGCTCAGCCGCTATGGCGCCGAGAGCGAGGGCGTCACGCTCGACAAGCTCGGCGGGGTCGCCTGGCAGGCGCGCAAGGCGCGGATGAAGGAGCGCATCCGCGAGATTGCGGGCGAGCTCATCAAGACCGCTGCCGAACGCGCGCTGCGCCCGGCCGAAACCGTCGAACCAGAAAGCGGCTATGCCGAGTTCGTCGACCGCTTCCCCTATCAGGAGACCGAGGACCAGGAACGCGCGATCGCCGACGTCATCGAGGATCTGGCGGCGGGCAAGCCGATGGACCGCCTCGTCTGCGGCGACGTCGGCTTCGGCAAGACCGA
>DLGU01000013.1:3004-3999 GCA_002482865.1 Porphyrobacter sp. UBA7686 | reverse complement strand
CCGCAAGTGGCAGGACCAGAACGGTCAGGACCGCTATAGCACCGAAATCGTGATCCAGGGCCTCGGCGGCACGCTGACCATGCTTGATGGTCCGCAGGGCAGCGGTGGCGGTGGCATGGGTGGCGGCAGCGGCGGCGGTGGTCGCTCGGGCGGCGGAAGCTATGGCGGCGGCAGTGCTGGCGGCGGTGGCGGCTGGGATCAGGGTGGCGGCAGCAGCGGCGGATCGGGCGGCGGCTTCGGCGGCGGTGCTTCCGGCGGCGGCGGTGGCGGCTACGACGATCTGGACGACGACATTCCGTTCTGATCGGGGGTCGTGTTCCGAAGCTTTGCTCCGGACCCCTCTCCCAACCCTCTCCCGCGAGGGGAGAGGGCTAAGACTGCAATCCACCCAGTCCCCGCCATTCCCCTTGAGCAGCGGAAGGCCCAAACCCGGACGCTAAGCACAAGCCCGCCTTTGCCCGATGTTTAAGATCAAACTTTGGCGATCAGTCGCGCTTCAACCCCGCCAGCATCGCCGCCAGTGGCCCGTCCTGTTCGCCTTCTTTCACAATCCCCGCCGCAGCCCGCACCGCTTCGGCGTTCGGCCCTTCGGCGTAAGGATCGATGGCGAGGCCCAGCGTCTGTGCGACCGCTTCGCCCAGATCGAACATATCGCCTGAGTATTCGATCTCGTCGCAATCATCCGCTTCAAGCTCGATTTCGTCCCCCTCAGCCGCAGGGCGAGCATTGTCCTCGACAAATCTGAGGTCGACCGGCTCGTCAATCGCCACAGGGAAAGGCTCGGTCGAAATCGCGCAGGGCTGCATGATCGCTGCCTGCAAACGCCCGGTCACCCGGATCGCCCGAGGCTTCTGCTCCAGCCGCATCTCCGCCCGCAGGCTCTCCACCGCGCCCAGCCCGAAGCGTACCGCCAGCGCGGCGCGTTCTTCCGGGGTCGCTTCGATCACCACTGCCCCGCCCGGCAAGGGGCGGGCCTTGATCATGCGGGTGAGTTC
>DLGU01000013.1:1208-2924 GCA_002482865.1 Porphyrobacter sp. UBA7686 | reverse complement strand
CGCCCCAGCCGCTCGAACAGCTTCATCACCCGCTCGGCCACGGCGCGGGCACTGGCCGCCTCGTCGGCACCTTCGGCAAAGGTGACATTGCGCTGGATCGCAGCGGTCAGCTTGTCCAGATCGCCTGCGTTCAAGGCGCTGCGATAGGCCCCGAGCCTGCCGCCCAGCACGCTCATCAGTTTGCCGATGCGCTTGCCGACGACAACGTCATTCACGCCGAATTCGCGCAGTTGCCCGTCCATGTCTTCCACGAACAGCTCGGCCAGCAGCGCGCTTTCAGCCCTGAGATCAGACGCTTCGACCCGCACCATCACGGCGCTCAGCACAGCGGTGATCATGTCGAAGCGGCCCGCGATCGAATCTGCCACGCCGCACTCGGCATAATAGGCGGAATCGCGCGCCAGCTCGATCACGCGATGCCACAGCGGCCGCACGTTTTCGCGTGGGTCGGGAGCGGTGCCGAGCAGACGGGAGAGGAAAGACATGGGATGCTTGGCCTTTCGCGCGGGTGTTCCAATGCAGGCGTGGGGCCGCGCGGCCCCTTCGTTCCTTACGGCAACGCACGAAGCGCGGATGCGTTCAACTGCCGTTCAACGCCAGCACGCCACCGCTTTGCCATATGGTGCGTTGCAAGCTTGCGCCTAGCCCCTTAAAGCACGTCGCCCAAGGGACTAGTGCGCGATTGTGCGTGAGTGCAGGACGGGATTGAGACGGTTTGGCGCAGATGAAAATGGCGAGCGCAATGGATTTGAGCTGGCGCAGGCTGCGCAGCGTGGTGCTGCTGGCGGGCGTCGCGGCGACGATGCCTGCGTGCACGGCGATCCAGGAATCGCGCGGCTACATCGTCGATCCGGTCCTGACTGCCGCGATCCAGCCACAGATCGACAACCAACAATCGGTCGAAGGCACGCTCGGGCGGCCGACCTTTACCAGCCAGTATGGCACGCCGACCTGGTATTACGTTTCCAGCATCACCGGCCAGCGCCCGTTCAACCGTCCGCGCATCCGCGAGCATTCGGTTCTGGCGGTCACGTTCGACGCTGCGGGCAAGGTGACCGGCGTCAAGCGCAGCGGTGTGGATCAGGTCGTGTTCCTCGATCCCAACGGTAACAAGACCCCCACCCTCGGGCGGGAGCGTGGCTTCCTTGAAGACCTGTTCGGCAATATCGGTCAGGTCGGCGGCGGCGGCCTGCCGGGCGGCGGCGGGCCAGGCGGCCCGTAATCGGTTGGCACTTGCGCGCTTGATCCTGCGGGAAGGCGCGCCATATTCCCCGACATGACAAGCGATAATGCCAGCCATGGCCTCGTCCAATGGCACGGAACCACCATCATGGGCGTGCGGCGTGACGGCAAGACCGTCATCGCCGGAGACGGCCAAGTGTCGATGGGCAACACCGTGATGAAGCCCAATGCCCGCAAGGTCCGCCGGATCGGAGATGGCTCCGTGATCGCGGGCTTCGCCGGAGCGACGGCTGATGCCTTCACCTTGTTCGAGCGGCTGGAAAAGAAGCTCGAGCAGTATTCCGGTCAGCTGATGCGCGCGAGTGTCGAGCTGGCCAAGGATTGGCGCACCGACAAATACCTGCGCAACCTTGAAGCACTGATGATCGTGGCCGACCATGACACGCTGCTGGTGCTGACCGGCAATGGCGATGTGCTGGAGCCGGTGGGCGATATTGCCGCGATCGGATCGGGCGGCAATTTCGCGCTCGCCGC
>DLGU01000013.1:0-1128 GCA_002482865.1 Porphyrobacter sp. UBA7686 | reverse complement strand
CTGACGGTCGAGACTGTCTAGCAGCAATCCGTCACCCCGGCGCAGGCCGGGGCCCAGCATCGCAACGCCGGAATCTGGGTTCCGGCCTTCGCCGGAATGACGAACAAGATTATGATCGAAAACCTTACCCCCAAAGCCATCGTCGCCGCGCTCGACGAACACATCATCGGCCAGTCCGAGGCCAAGCGCGCGGTCGCCGTTGCGCTGCGCAATCGCTGGCGGCGCCAGCGGCTCGGCGCAGATCTGCGCGATGAGGTGACGCCCAAGAACATCCTGATGATCGGCCCCACGGGTTGCGGCAAGACCGAGATCAGCCGCCGGCTGGCCAAGTTGGCCGAAGCCCCGTTCATCAAGGTCGAGGCGACCAAGTTCACCGAAGTCGGCTATGTCGGCCGCGATGTCGAACAGATCGCCCGCGACCTCGTCGAAGAAGCGATCCGGCTCGAAAAGGAACGCCGCCGCGAGAAGGTGCGCGAAGCCGCATCGGAAGCCGCGATGGACCGGCTGTTGAACGCGCTGGTCGGCGACAATGCCTCCGAAGCGACCCGCGCCAGTTTCCGCCAACGGATCGTCCAGAACGCGATGAACGACGTCGAGGTCGAGATCGAAGTGCGTGACACCCCCGCCGCCCCGTTCGACATGGGCAATATGGGCGGTCAGATGGGGATGATCGACCTCAGCGACATGATGGGCAAGGCCTTGGGCCGCAAGCCCACCCGCCGCCAAAAGCTGCGGGTGCCCGAAGCGTGGGACCGGCTGGTGGATGAAGAAGCGGACAAGCGGCTCGATCAGGACGACGTCGCCCGCGCGGCGCTGCTGAATGCCGAGACCAATGGGATCGTTTTCCTCGACGAGATCGACAAGATCGCGGTCAGCGATGTGCGCGGCGGATCGGTGTCGCGTGAGGGCGTGCAGCGCGATTTGCTGCCCTTGATCGAAGGCACCACGGTTGCGACCAAGTATGGCCCGATGAAGACCGACCATGTGCTGTTCATTGCGAGCGGCGCGTTTCATGTGGCAAAACCCAGCGACATGCTGCCCGAATTACAGGGTCGCCTGCCGATCCGGGTGGAGCTCCGCGCACTGACCGAGGCCGACTTTGTCCGCATCCTCAGCGAAACCCGCGCC
>DLGU01000041.1:4375-6530 GCA_002482865.1 Porphyrobacter sp. UBA7686 | reverse complement strand
ATCCAGCATCACCACGTCATGCGCCTGCAAGGTCGGCATGATCGCAGCGAGCGCGGGGCGATCAATCCCCGGCATGGTGCGCAGGGCGAGCTTGCTCATCGCCATCAGTGCGCCGGTGTTGCCTGCGCTGACTGCAGCGCCGGCGTCGCCGGTCTTCACCGCATTGACCGCAAGGCCCATGCTGGTGGTCTTGGCGCGGCGAATCGCCTTGCTGGGCAGCTCGTCGCCGCCCACCACATCATCGCAATGGAGGATTTCGGAGGCCGCCCGCAGGTTGGGGTGGTTTTCCAGCGCCGCTTCGATCCGCTGGCCGTCACCAACCAGCAGGAAATTGAAGCTGTCATGATCGCGGCGGGCGAGCGCCGCACCTTCGATCATCACGCGCACGCCTTCATCGCCCCCCATCGCATCGACAGCGATACGCGGGAGGCTCATGATGCGTTACTCCGGTCTATGGTTCGGGCCACCGGCAATCAGCCGACGGCGACAACCTGACGCCCGTTGTAGTGGCCGCAGTGGCCGCAGATGTTGTGCGGGCGCTTCAGCTCACCGCAGTTGCCGCATTCATGGAATGCTTCAACCTTGAGTGCGTCATGCGAACGACGCATGCCACGACGGGAAGGCGATACTTTTCTCTTGGGGACAGCCATGGTGGCACCAATTCCTCAAATAATACGTGTGTTCGCGCCACCGGCGCCATGATTCTCGAAGGCCGCCCTTAGGGCAAGGAAGCCGCCCGCACAAGCATCAGCACGTGCGCGCATTCCTTGGCCAGCAGTGGCGGGAAGGCGCGCGCTATAGCGGAAAAATCGCACGTTGCAACCCGCGCTGGCGCGCCTTAGCACCGTGGTCACATAAACGAGGGGATCTCAAACATGACCGTGCTTCCTGTAACGCTCGCCGCAGCGGCGGCCGCCGCTGTGCTCAACATCTGGCTGGGGATTCGCATCGGCGCCCTTCGCACCGCGCTCCAGATCAGCGTCGGCGACGGCGGCAGCGAGGCGCTGCAACGCCGGATGCGGGCGCAGTTGAACTATGTCGAAAACACCGGCTTCGTGCTGGTGCTGATCGCGGCGATTGAACTGGCAGGCCGAGGCAGCTGGTGGCTGGCCTATGTGGCGGCAGCCTATTTCCTGGGCCGGATCGCGCATGGCTTCGGCATGGACGGCGGCAAGGCGCAAGTTGGCCGGATGATCGGCACGCTGACGACAATGCTGGTGCAGCTCGGCCTTGCGGTGGTCGCGGTGCTGATTGCGGCGGGGGTGATTTAGGCCTCAATCTCTATTTCAGGAGAGGTTTATAACGGCCCGCCAAAGGACGGGCCGCAAGCGCGACCGCGCGCCCGCAGGTGCCCCGTAGCGCAAGCGGAGGGAACGGCGCCGAGGATGCTCGCCCGGAGGGGCGAGCACAATCAAGAAAGCGCGTAGTCGCTCACAAACGCATTGGTCTTGCGCTCGCGCCCAAAGGTGCTCGTCGGGCCGTGGCCGGGGATGAACATCACGTCCTCCCCCAAAGGCCAGAGGCGCTGGGTGATCGAATCGATCAGGTCCTGATGATTGCCGCGCGGGAAATCGGTGCGGCCGATGCTGCCCTGGAACAGCACATCGCCGACAATCGCGAAGCGGCTGGGGTCGTGGAAGAACACCACGTGGCCTGGCGTGTGGCCGGGGCAGTGGATCACATCGAGCGTCAAATCACCCACCGTCACCGTGTCGCCGTGATGGAGCCAGCGGGTCGGGGTGAAGCTCTTTGCGACCATCCCCCAGCGCGGGCCGTCATCGTCCAACTGGTCGATCCAGAAGCGGTCATCCTCATGCGGGCCCTCGATGTCGAGGCCCAGCTCGTCCGCCAACATCCCCGCCTGTCCGCAATGGTCGAGATGCCCGTGGGTGACGAGGATCTTCTCCAGCGTGACGCCCGCCTTGGCGACGCCCTCCTTGAGCTTGTCGAGATCCCCGCCCGGATCAACCAGCGCGCCTTTCATGGTGGCGGTGCACCAGATCAGCGAGCAGTTCTGCTGAAGCGGCGTCACCGGGATGATCGCGGCGCGCATGGGGGGCGTGGGTTTGGGGGTGTCGGTCATGGGCGAGGGATGGCGAGAGCCAGAGCCAATTGCAAGACCCGCCATAGCTCCCCCGCCCCGGGCCTGACCCGG
>DLGU01000041.1:3459-4366 GCA_002482865.1 Porphyrobacter sp. UBA7686 | reverse complement strand
TCGGCGCAGGATGGAAGGCAGCGGGGCCCCGGATCAAGTCCGGGGAGGGGACTAGAGGAAAGCCGGATCACACCCGCCCTCCCTTCCACACAACTCGGCCAATAATCGCCACCTCATCCGCCGCCACCTCCACCGGTGGGTAGGCGAAATTCTGCGAGAGCAGCGCCAGCCGCCCCGCGCCCGCGCTCGCCACGCGCTTCACCATTAGCGTTTCACCCAGCCGCACCACGTGGATGCCGTCGCGGAACGGGCGTGGGCTGCAATCGACGAGGATTTCGTCGCCGTCATTGAGCAGCGGCTCCATCGAATCCCCCTCCACCCGGATCGCGGATAACTGCGCGCGGGCGAGGCCCTGTTCTTCCAGCCAGCGGCGCGAGAAGCGGAAGGTGTCGAACGCCGCCTCCGCGCCTGCCACCCGGCCCGGCCCGGCTGATGCACCCAGATCGAGCCGGGGCACCTCGAGCCAGTCGCCGGTCTCGCGCCCCCCAGGGGCTTTCACGTAGGAATTTTCCTGCGTCTCGCGCAATTCCACTTCTTCGATGCCGAGGAACCGGGCCAGCGTTGCCCGGTCCCGCTCCTCCAGCTTGCGCGGACTGCCCTTGCGGATAAATTGCTGAAGATAGCTTGGGTTACGCCCCAAAAGCTCAGACAGTGCGGCCAAGCTTACCCCCCTCGCCTGCGACAATTCGAGCAGCCGCGCACGCGGGCCGGTGATGGCATCACGGGAATTCTGTTGGGTTTCCTGCATGGGAATGTCCTACACGAAGGATTTTTCCTAGACAAGTAGGAAATGGGATGGAACAAATGTGGAACACCGAACGAATCAACCGGTGAATGCCAACCCAAACAGCACTTTAGAGGGACGCGAAACCATGCTGCTTCGGACCATCGAAACCTTCCTGCGGAC
>DLGU01000041.1:0-3399 GCA_002482865.1 Porphyrobacter sp. UBA7686 | reverse complement strand
ATGGGGCGCATTCCCCGCCCCGATACCGAACTGCGCATTCGCGCCTGGATGCAAGGATATGCCGATCGCGCAGCTGCTTGCACGCGGGAGGCCGCATGATGCTGACTGAATCCTTGCGCGATCCCTTCGCGCACATCTTCGCCGATCTTGATGCTTTTGAGGTCAAATCGGTCGCCGCCCTTCGTCCACGCCGCACTTTGGCTGACCGGGTCCGGGCCGCGCTGATGGCGCTCACAGGCGGCAGCGGCACGGTGCTCTCCCATAGCTAGACGGCCTGGGCCTCAATCACCTTCTCCGGCACGCGCCACGAGGTGGTGATGGAGTTCTGCGGCGCGGACGCCGTCGCGGCGGGAGAATCGTTGATCGAGCACCTGCCCGATCACGAATTCGCAATTGCCCGCCAACTGGTCGCCGATGCGACAATCAGCGCGGTCGATCACCGCTTCGGCGCAATGGAACGGCTGGAGGTGACGGCGGTGTTGTTGTTGCTGGAGGAGGGGTGAGGGTGACCTCCCCCCCCGGAATAGCGAAAGTGTCAACTTCGTTTTTTTGGGTTCAAGCGTTTGATTTATTGAATAATAATCCAAAAATCCACGCTTGACACGCTGTCAACTTTGTCAACTTCACCTTCGCCGCACGACCAGATTCCGGATCTCGCTCATGTCCTCCATCGCGAACCGCACGCCTTCGCGGCCCAGCCCGGAGTCCTTCACCCCGCCGTAGGGCATATTGTCCACCCTGTAGCTCGGAACATCATTGATCACCACGCCGCCGACATCGAGCCAGTCCCACGCGTCAAACATCTGGAACAGGTCGCGGGTGAAGATACCTGCTTGCAGGCCGAACTTCGAATTGTTCACCTCCTCCAGCGCCTCATCGAACCGGGTGAAGCGTTGGAGGATGGCGAGCGGGCCGAAGGCTTCCTCGTTCTTCGCCTTGGCATCATCGGGCACGCCTTCGAGCAGCGTCGCTTCCAGCATATTGCCGCGCGACAGGCCTCCGCCGCACAGCAGGGTTGCGCCTGCTGCCACGGCCTCGTCGATCCAGCCCTTGAGGCGCTTGGCCTCGCCGTCAGAGATCATCGGGCCGATGAAGGTGTCGCGGTCCTTGGGATCGCCTGCGATCAAGGTCTTTGCCTTCTCGACCAGCATCGCCTTGAAGGTGTCGTACACATCCTTGTGGATCAGGATGCGCTGCACCCCGATGCAGGACTGGCCCGACTGGTAGAAGGCGCCGAAGATCACCCGCTCCAGCGCGTCAGAAAGGTCAGCATCCTTGTCAATGATCACCGCCGCATTGCCGCCGAGTTCGAGTACGACCTTCTTCTTGCCCGCTTTGGCTTTGAGGTCCCAGCCCACGGCAGGCGAGCCGGTGAAACTGAGCAGCTTCAGCCGCTCGTCCTCGGTGAACAGATCAGCTCCGTCGCGACTGGCGGGAAGAATGGAGAAAGCGCCTTCGGGCAGAATGTCGCACTCGGCCAACACCTCGCCCATGATGATCGCGCCCAGCGGAGTCTTCGACGCAGGCTTCATCACGAAGGGACAACCCACCGCGATGGCAGGCGCGATCTTGTGCGCGGCGAGGTTGAGCGGGAAGTTGAACGGCGAGATGAAGCTGCACGGCCCGATCGGCACGCGCTTCCACATCCCCATGTAACCCTTGGCCCGCGCCGAGATGTCGAGCGGCTGGACTTCGCCGTAGTTCCTGACCGATTCTTCGGCGGCGATGCGGAAAGTGTCGATCAGCCGGGTGACTTCGCCCTCGGCATCCTTGATCGGCTTGCCCGCCTCGACGCAGAGCGCATAGGCGAGTTCGTCGAACCGCTCCTTGAACCGCGCGACGCAGTGCATCAGCACGCCCTGTTTCTCATACGACGCCAACCGCGCCATCGGCTCCGCCGCACGCACGGCGCCAGCGATGGCTTCTTCAATCACATCAGGCGTGGCCAGCGCGGTGCGGAAGGCGATTTCCCCGGTGTATTTATCGGTCACCTCAAGATCGGTGTTCGGCTGCACAGCTTTATTGTTGAGGTAGAGCGGGTAGGTGTCCTTCAAGGTCATGACTTCATCCCGGCAACGGGGCTCAGAGCTCCTTGCTCAGCCGCTTGATATCGTGGTTCAGGATCTGATCGTTCTCGGTATAGTCAACCGGACAATCGATCAGATGCACTCCCGGCGTGCTGAGGCAATGGGCCAGCAGATCGGTGAGGTGTTCCGAAGACGTTACCCGGTGGCCGATCGCGCCGTAGCTCTCGGCATATTTCACGAAGTCCGGGTTGCCATAGGTCAGGCCGAAATCGGCAAAGCCCATGTTGGCCTGCTTCCAGCGGATCATCCCGTAGGCATCGTCGCGCAGGATCAGCACGGTGAGATTGAGGCCAAGCCTGACGGCGGTCTCCATCTCCTGCGAGTTCATCATGAACCCGCCATCGCCGCAGATCGCCATCACCTTGCGGTCGGGATAGAGCATCGACGACATCATCGCGCTCGGCAGGCCAGCGCCCATCGTCGCCAGAGCGTTGTCGAGTAGCACGGTGTTGGGCAGGTAGGCGCTGTAACCGCGCGCGAACCAGATTTTGTACACCCCGTTGTCGAGGCAGATGATCCCATCCTCCGGCATCGCGCCACGCACTTGCTGCACGAGATGCGGCGGGAAGATCGGGAAGCGCGTGTCGGCGGCGAGCGGTGCGGTGTGGGCGACCTCGGCCGCGCGGTATTCCAGCATCCGGCGGAAGTCCCAGCGGCCTTGCGGCACGATGTCTTCCTTGATCTGCCAGATCGCGTTGGCGATATCGCCGATCACTTCGATCTGCGGGAAATAGACCGGATCGACCTCGGCCGTACGGGTCGAAAGGTGGATCACGGTCGGCCCACCAGCCTGCATGAAGAATGGCGGCTTTTCGATCACGTCGTGGCCGATATTGACGATGCAATCCGCGTCCTGAATCGCGCGGTGGACGAAGTCTCCGGCGGACAGTGCCGCGCAGCCCAGAAACAGCGGGTGGCGTTCATCGACCACGCCCTTGCCCATCTGGGTGGTGACGAAGGGAATGCCGGTCTTGTCGATCAGCTGGCGCAGCATCCGCCCGGTCATCTTGCGGTTCGCGCCCGCACCAATGACCAGGATCGGCGCCTTCGCCCCCTCAATCGCCAGCACGGCCTGACGCACGGCCTTTTCCTCGGCCGAGGGACGCCGCGCCAAGCTGGCGGGGATCGGTTGGCTGGCGGTCTGTTCCTCAGCGATGTCTTCGGGGAATTCGAGGTGGACGGCGCCGGGCTTTTCCTCCTCGGCCAGCCGGATCGCCTCGCGCACGCGGCTGGGGATGTTGTCGGCGCTGGCGAGCTGGTGGGCGTATTTCGTGATCGGCCCCATCATCGCCACGACGTCGAGGATCTGGAA
>DLGU01000176.1 GCA_002482865.1 Porphyrobacter sp. UBA7686 | reverse complement strand
CGGCGGGCTGGCTCGACAAGCACGCGCCGCGGGAAGCCGCAGGGTTCGGGCAGGTCGCTGCATGGGCGGGCGTCGTGGCGGCCGGCCTGCTGCTCCCCCACGGCAAGCCGCGCCGGTTGTTCGGCGAGGCAGGCCTTGTCAAAGCGCTCGGCGACATGGTGGGCGAGGACGGCGGCTTGCTGTCGCGCTGTCCGGCTGCACAATTGGATGCGATCCGCCTGCTGACCGATCTCATCGCCTGTTACGAAGCCGCCGACATCACCCCGCCCGCCGCACTCAAAGTGATGCGCGAATTGCTGGTGCCACCCTTGTTGGCGCTGCGCCATGGCGACGGGATGCTGGGCAGCTGGCAGGGACAGGGCGCGATTTCTGCGGACCGGATCAACGCCGTGATCGAAGCCAGCGGCGTGCGCACCCGGCCGCTGTCGGTGGTGCAGGGCTGGGGCTATCAACGGATCAAGGCGGGCGAGACCCTGCTGCAATTCGACACGGCCCCGCCGCCCCGCGCCAAGCACGCGCGCACCGGATGCGCATCGACCTTGGCGTTCGAATTATCCGATGGCCCGCAGCGGCTCGTCGTCAATTGCGGCGGCGCGGCGCTCGCAGGCGGACAGGTGCCCGCGCGCATCGGGCAAGGCCTGCGCGCCACGGCCGCGTTCTCGACGCTGGTGCTCGATAACGCCAATTCCACTGCGGTGCTGCTTAATGGTCAGCTCGGCAAGGGCGTCGAGACGGTCGATTTCGACCGCCGCACCGTGCCGTCGCGCGGGCGCGAGGCGACCCGGATTGACGCCGCGCATGATGGCTATGCCAGCCGCTTCGGCCTCACCCACCAGCGCATCTTGACGCTCTCTGGCGATGGCACCGAATTGGCGGGTGAAGACCTCCTGATCCCGACTGCCAAGAACGGCAAGCGCGGCAAGATCGCATTCGCACTGCGCTTCCATCTTGGGCGCGGGGTCGAGGTGCAGCTTTCGGGCGACAAGCGCGGGGCGAGCCTGCTGCTCCCCGACGGTCGGCTCTGGCAATTCCGGCTCGGCGGCGATAGGGCGGGCGCCGACGCAATCACTCTCACTGCCGAGGATAGCCTGTGGGTCGACGGTGATGGCCGGCCCCATGCCACTGAGCAGCTGGTGATCGAAGGACTGGCATTGCGCAGCGGGGGGCAATTCTCCTGGCTGTTTAGGAAAACAGGGTAGAATTCCACCATGAGCGAGAAGGCGATTACGCGGGCGCTGCTGTCAGTGTCCGACAAGGCGGGTTTGGCTGAACTGGGCGCGGCGCTGGCCGCGCGCGGTGTCGAACTGGTCAGCACCGGCGGCACCGCCAAGGCTTTGCGCGATGCGGGGCTGACAGTGAAGGACGTCTCCGACCTCACCGGCTTTCCCGAGATGATGGACGGGCGGGTGAAGACCTTGCACCCCACGGTCCACGGCGGTCTGCTCGCCCTGCGCGACAACCCCGAACACGTCGCAGCGATGGAAGCTCACGGGATCGGCGCGATCGATCTGGTGGTGGTGAACCTCTACCCCTTCGAAGCGACCGTGGCCAAGGGCGCCAGCCGCGAAGAGATCATCGAGAATATCGACATCGGCGGTCCTTCGATGGTGAGATCGGCCGCGAAGAACCACGGTTTCGTGACGATCCTGACCGATCCGGCGGATTATCCGGCGCTGCTGGAAGAACTGGACGCTCATGATGGCGCGACCAGCCTCGCCTTCCGCATCCGCATGGCGGGCAAGGCCTATGCCCGCACCGCGTCCTATGACGCCGCGATTGCCAATTGGTTCGCCTTCGGGGATGCCTTCAGCCACCCGCTCGGAGCCGAGGCACTGCATGCCACCCCCTTCGTGGAGACCATGCCGCTCGCCTTCAAGCGCGCCGATGTGCTGCGTTATGGCGAAAACCCGCATCAGGCCGCCGCGATCTATGTCCCGCAAGTGGTTGGCGCGCGCGGGGTGCCGCAGGCCACGCAGTTGCAGGGCAAGGAACTGAGCTACAACAACCTGAATGACGCCGATGCCGCGCTGGAACTGGCGGCAGAGTTTGCCGGACAGGCCCCCGCGGTCGTGATCGTCAAGCACGCCAACCCTTGCGGCGTGGCGCAATCGGGCTCGCTGCTGGAAGCGTGGGAGGCGGCGCTGGCCTGCGATTCGGTCTCGGCCTTTGGCGGGATCGTCGCGGTGAATACCGAGCTTGATGCCGCAACGGCCGAGGCGATTGCCGCGATCTTCACCGAAGTCGTCATCGCTCCCAGCGTCAGCGCCGAGGCCCGCGAAATCTTTGCGAAGAAGAAGAACCTCCGTCTGCTCGAATGCGGGGCGCTGCCGAACCCGCGTCGGGGTGGGTTTGCGATGAAGACCATCGCGGGCGGAATGCTGATCCAGTCGCGTGATGCGGGGGCGGTGAGCCGTGATGACCTCAAGGTCGTGACCAAGCGCGCGCCGACCGAACAGGAGCTCAAGGACTGCCTGTTCGCCTGGACCGTGGCCCGCCACGTCAAGTCCAACGCCATCGTCTATGCCAAGGACGGTGCGACCGCCGGGATCGGCGCAGGCCAGATGAACCGCCGCGATTCGGCGCGCATCGCCGCGATCAAGGCGAAGGAAGCCGCCGAAACCCACGGCTGGGACGCGCCGCGCACCCAAGGCAGCGCGGTTGCCTCGGACGCGTTCTTCCCCTTCGCCGACGGGCTGATCTCGGCGGCTGAAGCCGGCGCGACGGCCGTGATCCAACCGGGCGGCTCGATCCGCGACGATGAAGTGATCGCCGCAGCCGACGCAGCGGGCCTCGCGATGGTGTTCACCGGGATGCGGCACTTCCGGCACTGATTTGGTTGCGAGGGCGCCTCCGCG
>DLGU01000163.1:52118-59235 GCA_002482865.1 Porphyrobacter sp. UBA7686 | reverse complement strand
GCGCTTAAGCCGGCGGTTGCCGCAGTGCTGACTGCTGGCTGAGTGCCTTTACGGCCAAGTATGGATGGCTGAAGCTCATGAAACGCCCTGCACCCTGTACCATTGCGATGTGTGCATCGGGTAAAGCCTTGCGCCAATATCGCATTGTTTCATGCGGATCGTGGATGCTGTCCTGATCGCCCACCAGCAGCGTCAGCCGGTGGGTCCCGCGCAGCGGCTGCGGCATGCCCACCGTCGCAAGCGCCGTCTGTTCACGTACGAAACCGTCGAGCTTGCCTTCGCGAAAGGCCGTGACGCCCCGATAATAGTCTTGCATGTGCAAGGGATCAGCCATGATCTTTTCATCGGTCGGACAGCCCGCGGCCGAGCGCAGCACGTTGTCGCGCACCCGGGCGAAGGTCAGCGATTGCACAGCCCAGCGCGACATCAGACCGGCCGCCCATGGCCGCCGCACGAAGTTGCGCTTCATCGCAGCCAGAAATCCGCTTCGCTTGGAGCTCGACCGGGCATCGGGATCGGGATTCATGATCACGGCCGCTGCGATCAATTCGGGGCATTGCCGTTGAAGTGCGACGATGATCTGCGCCGCCCCTCGCGAGACCAACTTGATGCGCGCCCAGCCCTTGGCTTCGCAGGCATCGACGATATCGCGTGCGGCGAGGTTGAAATAGTCGTCCCCTCGGCATTCCTCTGGAGCTGCATCCGTTCCGCCAAAGCCAGGCCGGTCGATCGCGATCGGCCGATAGCCATTGTTTTGCAGCGCCTCGACCAGCGCGCGATTGACCGGGCGATTGGTCATGCTGGAATGCAGCACCAGCAGCGGCTCGCCCGAGCGCGGGCCGTAGTCGCTCGCCACGATCACCCGTCCATCGCGCGCGCTTAGGGTGAGAACGTGGTGAACCGCCTCAGGAAAAGGGTCATGCCCGTCATGCAGGGTGGTCGCAATCGCAAGCAGCCGGAACTCCACCATCGTGCGCGCCAGGGCAGCCGCATTGGTGACATCGACAGCGGCGAAGATATGCGCCAGTTCTTTCTTCACCAAGGCTTCGGATACCATCAGTGTGCGCGCCACCTCCTGCCGCGCGGCGCCATTGGCGATCAGGCCCGCAATCTGGGTCTGCCGTTCGGACAGGCCAAAGGCGTAGGCGAGCAAAGCGTCGCTTTCTTCCGCCTTGCTCCCGGTCCGGGCGATGCCCAGTCCGATCAGCGTAATGAGGTTCTGAAGGTTGGTCGCGCCCACCATCTGGCGCGCTGCGCCGAGATATTCGCGTGCCGTCTCGTAAGCCAGCCCAGCGCGCACCGCCGCTGCCCGGACATCGCCTGACTGGAACAACGCGACGACCAGCCGGGTGACCGATGGCGACATTCCAAAATCCTTGGCGAAGCCGCGCAATTGTGCCTCGATCAGATCCCAGTCTGGCCGCAGCACGCACAGGCTGCCTGCCGGAAGCGGATCGGTTATCAATGCGGGATCGAAGATGATCCGGCACATTGCCGAGCTGTCACCGACAATGACGATTGTCGGCCCGAAGCGCTTGTCGTTGTAGGTTTCGAACCAGAACTCTTCGTTCTGCGTTTCAAGCCGTGCGAACTGGACCTGCCACCACCCGTGATCAAATCCAATTGCATCCGGGCCGCCCGTGCATTGATCCGGAAGGATGACATCGACCTTATGCACTGCGTCGCCGCCCTCTGATAGAACGGTGCAAGCGATAGGCTTGCCCGCCGCCATACGATATCCCCCTAAATGGGTTAAATCAGCCGAGCCGTATGATGCTAATCAGTGACCCGCACGGCAGGCGAAAATCGCTGAGATGCACGCAAATGTTAAGCCAATGTGCTATTCTATGAATGCGGCATCTCCCTGAAGGCAGCCCCGGCATGAACGATACCGACATCAGCCGATTCAGTTACCGCCGTAGGCAAGCGCAGAACTCGGTCAGATTATCGCTGATCATTGCATTTGTCGGGGCAATGCTGGGAACGGTCGTTGCCGTCGGCCTGGGCAACATATCCGGGGCAGAGTCGTGGGTGCTGGGCATTGCGGCCGTCGTAACCGGCTGCTTGTTGGTCGCAGTGACGATCCGGCCAGCGATGGCGACCGGTGTGATCACGGGATGCCTCACCGTCTACTACTGCGTGCACCTCAATGCAGGGGCGATCATCGCCTACGCCACCACCGATCAGACGTCCCGCACCCTGCCTTACATGGCCTGGTTCTTTCCGTTGGTTGTGTTCCACCACTTCACCAATTTTGGCTTTTACAAAAGCCGGATCGGGGTTCTGGTAAACATCGGCCCGGCGCCCATGATCGTGTTCATGATGGCCGATCTGACGGACGCGGTCGGCATTGCCACCGTCTTGTCCTACACGATCAGCTACTTTGCTTTCGTGGCCTTCATCGGTTTGTTCACGGAACACCGCGATCAGGAGATCAGGCGCGCTGCGCTTGCCGAAGAGACTGAACGCAGCGCCGCTGCGCTCCGCGTGAGCGAGGAACGCTTCCGCTTGCTCAGCCTCGCCACCAATGATCTTGTCTGCGACATTGACCTTGCCGAAGGTACAGTCTGGTGGAACGAAAAGCTGCGCGACAGGTACGGCTACGACCCGCGCGATTTCGTGACAGATCCGCACGCCCGCGAGCAGTGGGTCCACCCCGACGACCGCGAGCGGGTGGTCAAAAGCCTGCGAGCAGCCATCGCAAACGGCCATGGGACATGGCTGTGCAAATTCCGATTTGTTTGCGCCGATGGCGAAGTTGTCGACATGGTCGAACGCGCCATGATCCTGCATGATGCCGAAGGAAAGCCCAGCCGGATTATCGGCAGCTCCACCGATGTTTCGGAATTCAATGCTCTGGAAAAGAAGCTGCGTCAGGCACACAAGATGGAAGCTGTGGGCCAGCTGACTGGCGGGTTGGCGCATGATTTCAACAATCTGCTTACGATCATCCTCGGAAATGCTGAGGAGCTCGCGCAAATCCATGCGGCCGACGCAGATTCGCGCTGGCTGGCGGAAACCACGATGCAGGCAGCAGAACGCGGAGCTATGCTCACGAGCAGATTGCTCTCCTTCGCGCGGCTTCAGACCTTGTCGCCCACCAAGCTACATCTCAGCGGATTGTTCGCAGACATCGAAGCGCTGATCCGCCGGACCATTCCTGAAAACATCACGATATCGCTCACCGCTGATCCCGATGTCCGGTCGGTGGAGGTTGATCCGGGCCAGCTTGAGAATGCTCTTCTGAACCTCGTGATCAATGCCCGCGATGCCATGCCCAATGGCGGCAAAATCATCATCATGGCATCGAACACCACCATCGGTGCGGACGATCCACGGCGCCAAGAAGACTGGGTTGGTGACCGCTATGTCAAGATCACTGTCGCGGACGATGGCTGCGGGATGCCGCCCGAGGATATCGAGCGCGCCTTCGAACCTTTCTTCACCACCAAGGAGGTCGGCCAGGGCTCAGGCCTTGGCCTCTCGATGGTGTGGGGGTTTGTGCGTCAGTCGCACGGGATTGCCGAGATCGCTTCGGAGCGCATGAACGGCACCACTATCAGTCTTTATTTCCCAGCAACCGATGATGATGAGATCCAGCATGCTCAACCCGAGGCGCAGCAAGTCCCAACGGGGCGGGCAGAGCGCATCCTTGTGGTCGAGGATGATGTTTTGGTTCGGCAGAGCCTTGTCGTCCTGCTGGAGCGGCTCGGCTACATCATAGTTGCCGCAGGATCGGCCGCAGAAGCCTTGCAGATCATCGCCGAGAGCCCGCCCTTCGATCTGCTTTTCACCGATGTCGTCATGCCCGGCGAGATGAACGGCAGGCAGTTGGTGGAAGTCGCCCTGGAGCAACAACCGGGATTGAGGGTGCTATTGGCATCAGGGTATAGTGAAGACCCACTGATGCGGGAACGACGCCTGCAAAACCCAATCAGCTTCTTGAACAAACCCTTTCGCCGGACAGAATTGGCCGAAACCATTCGCAAAATTCTGGACCAATAGGAGCTCAACGCATTCGCCGCTCACTGACCACAGCGGCAGTGCGGCGGGATGAGGCGCTCACCGGGGATCAGGGGGCCAAAAGCAAACCGCTCGTCGCAGAAAACGCTAGGTTTGCATATTTGCAGGCTGGCCACCGGACGTTTCAGGTGCAAGGAAGCTTCGTGGTGACGCGATGGAAAAACAAGGCAGGTCGCACGCGGCACCCAAAGCCTACCATGGATCAATGCCGTAGCTAGGGGTCATCACCTGCCCTCATGCGGCCAATTTTCTGCGAGACTCTTATCTCTCTCCCTGCCCAGACCAAACCACCGCACATCTTCCGTTTAGCTATCGCCGGGCTCGCCGCGCTGGCGCTGGCGGGTTGTTCGGGTGATGCGGGCGAAAAAGGCCGCGACCGGCCCGTGCCCGAGGTCGGCTATGTCGTGGTCAAGGCCAGTTCCGTGCCGGTTGCGGTCGAACTGGCTGGACGGGTCACGGCGTTCGAAATGTCCGAGGTGCGGCCGCAGGTCAGCGGGCTGATCCGCCGCCGGTTCTTCACCGAAGGGGCTTTGGTACAGGCGGGGCAGACCCTGTACGAGATCGACCCGCGCCTGTTTCGCGCTGGCGCAGCGGAGGCGAACGCCAACCTCAACAGTGCTCTCGCCAATGCTGAAGCCACCCGCGTCCGTGCCGAGCGGTTGAAGCCGCTGGCCGAAGCGCAGGCGGTAGCGATGCAGGACTACACTGATGCGCAGGCCGCCGCCCGCCAGGCAGCAGCATCGGTGCAGCAAGCGCGCGCGCAGCTTCAGACGGCCAATATCAACCTGCAATTCACCCGCGTGCCCGCGCCGATCACGGGCCGGATCGGCCGGTCGCTGTTCACGGTGGGCGCGCTGGTCACCGGCAATCAGGCCGAGCCGCTGGTGGTGATCCAGGGCGTGGATCCGGTGTTTGTCGATATCCAGCAATCGAGCGCCGATCTCCTCACGCTGCGCCGGTCGCTGGCGCAAGGCGGCGCCGTTCCGGCCAGCACGGCGGTGCGCCTGATCCTTGAGGACGGCACCGAGTATGGCCCGCAAGGGATCGTCCAGTTCTCCGAAGTGATGGTCAATCCGGAGACGGGCACGGTGACGCTGCGCGCACGCTTCCCCAATCCGAACGGATTGCTGCTGCCGGGAATGTTCGTGCGGGCGCGTTTCGATCAAGCAATCGATACGGGCGCGATCCTCGTGCCGCAGGCGGCAGTGTCCCGCAATGCGCGCGGAGAGGCGAGCGTGTTTGTTGTCGATGCCGACAATAAGGCCGCCGAACGCAAGGTCGAGGCGAACCGTACGGTTGGCTCTGACTGGGTGGTGACAGATGGACTGAAACCGGGCGACAAGGTGATCGTACAAGGCGTCGCCAAGATCAGGCCGGGCGCGCCGATCCGCCCTGTTCCGGCGAGCAAGCCGCAGGTGATCGCTGCCCCCAAGCCCGATACGAAGGGTTGAGGCGCGGCCATGTCGCGCATTTTCATCGAACGGCCGATCTTTGCCTGGGTCTTGGCGATCATCACGATGCTGGCAGGCATCGGATCGATCACCCTGCTGCCGATCGAGCAATATCCCGACGTCGCCCCGCCACAGGTCAATATCCGCGCGACCTTCCCCGGTGCCTCGGCAGAGACGCTGGAAAACAGCGTCACCCAGATCATCGAGCAGCAACTGACCGGGATCGATGGGCTGCTCTATTTCAATTCCAGCTCCACCTCGCGCGGACAGGTGACGATCAGCGCCACCTTCGAGAAGGGAACCGATCCCGACATTGCTCAGGTGCAGGTGCAGAACCAGGTGCAACAGGCGCTCGCCCGCTTGCCGCAACAGGTGCAGCAACAGGGGCTGCGCGTCACCAAATCCAACCCCGATTTCCTGATGATCGTCGGCGTCTATGACGAGACCGACCGCAGCACCAATATCGACGTGTCCGATTTTCTCGTTTCGAACCTTCAGGACGAACTTTCGCGGATAGAGGGCGTGGGGGAAACCAACGTGTTCGGATCGCCGTACGCGATGCGGGTCTGGCTCGATCCGGACCGGCTCGCGTCGGTCGGGTTGATGCCGGGCGACATCATCTCAGCTATCCGCAACCAGAACACCGAGGTCGCGGCCGGCGAAGTCGGCGGGGTGCCGCAACCGGACAGCAACCAGTTGAATGCCACGGTCACCTCGCAGTCGCGCTTGCGTACCGTTGACGAATTCAAGGCGATCATCCTCAAGTCCGAACAGAGCGGCGCGATCGTGCGGCTTAGCGATGTCGCACGGGTGGAGCTGGGCGCGGAAAACTATTCGGCATCCAGCCGGATCAACGGGCACCCAGGGGCGGGCCTTGCCATCTCGCTCGCGCCGGGCGCCGATGCGCTTGCCACCGCCGATCTCGTCAAACAGGCCGTCGCCGATGCCAAGCCGAGCTTTCCGCCGGGCTACAATGTCGCCTATGCCAACGACACCACGGCCTTCATTCGCCTCTCGATTGACGAGGTCGTGCAGACGCTGATCGAAGCGATCCTGCTTGTGGTGCTCGTGATGTTCGTGTTCCTGCAAAGCTGGCGCGCGACCCTGATCCCTACCATTGCGGTGCCAGTGGTGCTGCTGGGCACCTTCGCGATCTTCTATGTCGCTGGGTTCTCGATCAACACCTTGACGCTGTTCGGGCTGGTGCTGGCGATCGGCCTGCTGGTCGATGATGCGATTGTGGTGGTCGAGAATGTCGAGCGCCTGCTCGAAGAGAACCCCGACATGACGCCCAAGGAAGCGACGATCCAGTCGATGGGCGAGATTCAGGTGGCGCTGGTCGCCATTGCGGTCGTGCTGTCCGCGGTGTTTCTGCCCATGGCGTTCTTCGGCGGGTCGACGGGGGTGATCTATCGCCAGTTTTCGATCACGATCGTATCGGCGATGGTGCTCTCGGCGCTGGTCGCCTTGATCCTCAGCCCGGCGTTGACGGCGACGCTGTTGCGGCAGAAGCAGCACGGCGCCGACGAGCACCCAAGTCGCCTGCAACGCGCTTGGCCTCGCGGGGCCGAAGCTATGGCAAAGGCCCAAGCGTGGTTCAACACCATCTTTGCCCGCGGCACTGACAAGTATGTGGTGGCCGT
>DLGU01000163.1:38536-52034 GCA_002482865.1 Porphyrobacter sp. UBA7686 | reverse complement strand
GTGCGCCTGCCAACCGGCTTTCTGCCAACCGAGGATCAAGGGTCGGTGCGTCTCCAGTACCGCTTGCCAGCCGGTGCGACGCTGGGGCGCACGCGCGAGGTGCAGCTCGCCATCGAAGAATACATGCTGGAGGATGAGCGCAAGAACATCGCCGTGATGTTCAGCGTTGCGGGCGGCGGACAAGGTGCGGCCGGACAGAATACCGGACAGGGCTTCGTCAATTTCGTCGACTGGTCGAAGCGCGAAGGTGAGGAGAATTCTGCGGACGGGATCAGCGAGCGGGCGAACAAAGCGTTCGCCGGGTTCCGCGATGCGCAGGTCAATGTCCTTGTGCCTGCGGCCATCCGCGGACTTGGCCAAACCAACGGCTTCAGTCTCCAACTCCAGAACACCAGCGGGATGAGCCGCGAGGAATTCGTCTCTGCGCGCGACAAGCTGCTGGCGGCGGCGGAGGGGGATCCCGCCCTCGCCGGCGTGCGGCTGGGGGAGCTGCCCGATGTGCAGACCTTGCAGGTGGATATCGACCAGCCCAAGCTTGCTGCCTTGGGGCTCAATCAGGCGGATGTAAACGCCACCCTGTCAGCCGCCTGGGGCGGGCAATATGTCAACGACTTCATTGATCGCGGGCGGGTGAAGCGCGTCTTTGTGCAAGCTGATGCGCCCTACCGCGCGACGCCGGACGATATCGGGCGGTGGTTCGTGCGCGGTGATAGTGGGCAGATGGCGCCCTTCTCCTCTTTTGCCCGCACCCGCTGGTCGACCACACCAACCACGCTGTCCCGCTTTCAGGGCTATCCCAGTTTCCAGTTCGACGGTCAGGCCGCTCCGGGCGAAAGCTCGGGCGCGGCGATGGACCGGATCGAGGCGCTGGCCAAGGACATCCCGGGCGTCAGCGTCGCCTGGTCGGGCCTGTCGTTCCAGGAGCGGCTGTCCTCCGGTCAGGCGCCGCTACTTTACGCGCTGTCGCTGCTTGTGGTCTTCCTGTGCCTTGCCGCGCTCTATGAAAGCTGGACCATCCCGGTGGCGGTGATGCTGGTGATCCCGCTCGGGCTGGTCGGCGCGGTCTTCGCTGTGACGCTGCGGGGGCTTGAGAACGACGTGTTTCTCCAGATCGGGTTGCTGACGACGATGGGTCTGGCGGCAAAGAACGCCATTCTGGTGATCGAGTTTGCCGAACAAGCCGAAAAGCGCGGAGCAAGAGTGATCGATGCCGCGCTGGAGGCGGCTCGCCTGCGCCTGCGTCCGATCCTGATGACCAGCCTCGCCTTCATCTTTGGCGTGCTGCCGCTGGCGCTGTCGAGCGGCGCGGGAGCGAATAGTCGCATTGCGATCGGCACATCGGTGATCGGCGGGATGCTGACCGCGACGGTGCTCGCGATCTTCTTCATTCCGCTGTTCTTCGTAATCGTGCGCCGCACCACCCGCGACACGCTCAAGAAGCTGCATCTCGGCCCGAGCACACCGCCCGCTGCAACCGAAGGAGGCGCGGCATGAGAAGCGGGGCGTTGATCGCGCTGGCGTTGCTTTCGGGCTGTTCGATGGCGCCCAAATATGTGCAGCCCGCTCCGCCCGTCCCGGCATCATGGCCGGTGGGCGATGCCTATCTGGCGCAGAGCGAGGCCGCGCTGCCGGTGATGACCTACCGCGAGGTCTTCGCCGATCCGCGGCTCGCACAGGTCATAGAACAGGCGCTCGCCAATAATCGCGACCTGCGCGTGGCCGCCGCGAACATCGCCGCCGCACGCGCGCAGTTCCGCATCCAGCGTGCGGGCCAACTTCCGCAGGTCGGCGTGGGCGCGGGCCGCACCCAGTTTGACAACGGAACAGCCAACCAGAACCGCAATCAGGACGTCGACATCGGCAATGATCCGTCGGCCAGCCGCTCGACCGCCGGGGTCCGCTACACCGCCGATGTGAGCACGACGGCGTTCGAGGTCGACCTGTTCGGACGGTTGCAGTCGCTGTCCGATGCCGCGCTCAATCGCTATTTCGGCACGGAGGCAGCGGCGCGGGCAACGCGGCTGACCCTGATTGGCGATGTCGCCGATGCGTGGCTGACCTATGCCGCCGATCGCTCGCTGCTGAAGCTTGCCGAGGATACGGCTGCCAATGCGCGCGAGCAGGTGAAGCTGACCCGGCTGCGGCTCGACGGCGGTATCGCGCCGCGCACCGATCTGCGCCAGGCGGAGCAGATCCTTGCCACCGCCGAGGCCGATATTGCGCAGCAGAAAACCGCTCTCGCGCAGGATATCAACGCGCTGCAGCTGCTGGTCGGCGCGCCGGTAGAGGAGGCGCTGCTACCGCAATCAATCGCCGATGCGGGCGAGGCGGTGCGGATGCTGCCGGCTGGCCTCGATTCTGCGATCCTGCTGCGTCGGCCCGATGTGATGCAGGCGGAATACGAACTGCGCGCGGCCAATGCCGAGATTGGCGCGGCGCGCGCGGCGCTGTTCCCGCGGATCACCCTGACCGGTCTTGCTGGACTTGCGAGCAATGCGCTGTCCACCTTGTTCACGGGCGCTGCGTTCAATTACTCGGCGGGTGCCAATGTGCGTTATTCGCTGTTCGCAGGCGGCGCAGCACAGGCCGGTGTGACCCAGACCGAGGCGCAGCGCGATGCGGCGGTGGCTGGCTACGAGCGCGCCATACAGGCGGCGTTCCGCGATGTTGCCGACGCGCTCGCGCGCCGCGGCACGATCACCGAACAGCTGCGCGCCAACCGCGCTTTTGTCGATGCGGCCGAGGATAACTTCAATCTCGCCGACCTGCGCTATCGCGGCGGGATCGATTCCTTCCTTGCCAGCCTCGATGCGCAGCGCGCTTCCTATGCGGCACAGCGCACGCTTCTTGCGACGCAGCTGATCGAAGCCAGCAACCGGGTCGCGCTGTACCGCGCGTTGGGAGGCGAGACAGTGGACGAGAGGCGAACGGACGGGCAGCCCTGAAAGGAGGCGCCGGACAGTGAGCCCGGCGCCTCGCAGTCATCTTGCCTTACCGCTGATCGAAGCGGTCGAGCATCATCACCTTGTTCCAGGCCTTGGCAAAGTCCTGCGCGAACTTTGCTTCTCCGCCCTTCACCGCATAGGTTTCCGCCACGGCGCGCAGTTCCGAATTGGAGCCGAACACCAGATCGACTTCGGTGGCGGTCCACTTCAGCGCGCCGGTCGTCCGGTCACGGCCCTCATAGATGCCCTTGGTTTCAGCCGGCTTCCAGGTGTTGCCCATGTCGAGCAGGTTCACGAAGAAGTCGTTGCTAAGTGTGCCGGGGCGATCGGTGAACACCCCATGCTTAGCGCCGCCGCTGTTGGCGTCGAGCATCCGCATCCCTGCCAGCAGCACGGTCATTTCCGGAACAGTAAGGCCCAGCGTGTCGGCCTGATCGATCAGCATCTGGGTTGGCGTCAGGCGGGCCTTATCGCTGTAGAAATTGCGGAAGGCGTCGGCTGCCGGGCGCAGTAGTTCGAAGGATGCGACATCAGTGTGGGTCTCAGTCGCATCGGTCCGACCCGCAGTGAAGGGCACTGTGACCGGTTGCCCCGCCGCCTTTGCTGCGTCCTCGACGGCGACCACACCGCCAAGCACCACAAGATCAGCAATCGACACCTTCTTGGCACCCGCGCCAGCGTTGAACTTCGCCTGCACGGCTTCCAGCGCGGTGACCACCTTGGCGAGCGTGGCGGGATCATTCACACCCCAGTCCTTCTGCGGCGCAAGCCGGATGCGCGCACCGTTGGCACCGCCGCGCATATCGGTGTCACGGAATGTGACGACCGATGCCCATGCGGTGCGAACCAGGTCAGAGCGGCTGAGCCCGGTGGCGCGGATCGCCTGCTTGAGCTGAGCGATGTCGCCCGCTTCGACCATGGCGTAATCTGCCTTTGGCAGCGGGTCCTGCCAGATGAGGTCTTCAGCCGGAACTTCCGGCCCGACATAGCGGGCCTTGGGGCCAAGATCGCGGTGGGTGAGCTTGAACCATGCACGGGCGAAGGCCGCATCCATCGCCTTGGGATCCTTGGCCCAGCGGCTCGTGATCGCGCCGTAAGCCGGGTCGTAGCGAAGCGCGAGATCAGTAGTCAGCATAACCGGCGAATGCGTGACGTTGGGATTGAACGCGTCGGGGACCACCTTCACGTCTGCCGCATTGACCGGCTCCCATTGCTTGGCGCCAGCCGGGCTGGTGGTCTGCTTCCATTCGAAACCATAGAGATTTTCAAGGTAGTTGCTGCTCCACTGAATCGGCGTAACCGTCCACGCGCCTTCAAGGCCGCTGGTGGTCGCATCCTTGCCGACGCCGGTGCCGCAGGTGTTCTTCCAACCCAAGCCCTGCGCCTCGACGCCCTCGGCAGCGGGCTCCTTGCCGACGCAATCGGCCGCCTTGCGCGCGCCGTGCATTTTGCCGATGGTGTGCCCGCCGATCACCAGCGCAGCGGTTTCTTCGTCATTCATGCCCATCCGCCCGAACGTGGTGCGGATCTGCTGGGCGGACTTGAGGATATCGGGATTGCCCTCCGGCCCTTCAGGGTTGACGTAGATCAGGCCCATTTCCGAAGCGGCGAGCGGGGTGTCGAGGTTTTCGCCCTCGGCGTTGCGATCCGACGTCAGGAACTTGGTTTCCGGCCCCCAATAGACCAGCTCTGACTCCCACGCGTCAGCGCGGCCACCGGCAAAGCCGAAGGTTGTGAAGCCTGTGTTTTCGAGCGCGACATTGCCTGCCAGGATGATGAGGTCCGACCACGAAAGCGCCGCGCCGTACTTCTGCTTCACCGGCCACAGCACGCGGCGGGCCTTGTCGAGGTTGCCGTTATCGGGCCAGGAGTTGAGCGGCTCAAAGCGGATCTGCCCGCCGTCCGAACCGCCGCGCCCGTCGCCCGAACGATAGGTGCCTGCCGAGTGCCAGGCGAGGCGGATGAACAGCCCGGCGTAATTGCCGTAATCGGCCGGCCACCACTCCTGCGAATCTGTCAGTGCAGCGTTGATGTCGGCCTTCACCGCCTTCAGATCGAGCTTGGCGAATTCGGCTGCGTAATCGAAATCCGCGCCGTTCGGATCGGGGTTGTATTCGTTCTGGCGCAGGCGGTTAAGGTCGACCACATTGGGCCACCAGCCCTGCACATTGCGCGGCGCAGCTTCAGTCTGCGGCATCGCCGCGCGGCCCATGCCGGGCTCGTTGAACCCCGGAGGCGTGGCCGCCGCAGGCAAGGCAAGCATCAGGCTGGAGGATAGGAGCAACAGCCCCTTCATTTTGCTAATCATTTGTGGCCCCGTTTATGGTCTGTTGATCATCACGCACCGCGAAACATTGTCAGAACCATTGTTCTGTTCCGCTAGCGATGCGTGCCGGGGGCCCCATAAGGCGGCGCGCCAAACGAGAAAAACGGCTTGTCGCGATAACTGTGATGCGGTGGGTCGATGATCCACACCGCTTGAGCACCGCCAAGCTCACTTACGGAGAGGTCTTAGGAGTCGAAGATTTCTGCAAGGACGGCTGTGAGTTCCGTTGACCTGTAAGGCTTCTTGAGAAGCTTCACGTGTTCGATCTCATCCAGCTGCAGATGTTCGAAGGCAAAGGCGGGATAGCCGGAAGTGAACAGCACCTTCATGCGAGGATCGCGTTTCCTGACCGCTTCAGCGAGCTGCTGTCCGTTTATGCCGCCAGGCATGATCACATCAGTGAACAGGAGATCGAACGTCATCCCGCGATCGAGCAGTGAAAGCGCCTGTTTACCGTCCTCCGCAGCGGTGACGAGATAGCCCATTTTGGTGAGCATTTTCTCGACATGGACCCTGAGTTCAGCTTGGTCCTCGACAAGGAGGATGCGCTGTCCGTTTCCGGGGCGCGCCTTTTCGGTTGCGGTCGTCAGCTCCTGTTCCGCTCCGGGTTCGACAAAGCGGGGAAGGAAGAGCTTGATGGTTGTGCCCTGGTCCAGCTCGCTGCGAATGGTCACGTGTCCATCGGATTGCTTGGCAAAGCCGTAGACCGTGCTCAGACCGAGCCCGGTTCCCTTGCCCACGTCCTTGGTCGTGAAGAAGGGTTCGAACACCTTTGCGAGAACTTCAGGCGGCATGCCTGCACCATTGTCGCTCACCGAAACAACGACATAATCGCCCGGTGCAAGTTCCGATTGAAACGGCTGCAGATCGGGCGAGATCGTTACATTCTCGCAACTGATGACGATGTCGCCGCCGGCCGGCATCGCGTCCCGGGCATTGACGGCAAGGTTCACGATTGCCTGTTCCAGCGCGTTGGCATCGGCCTTCGCCTGCCAGATTTCTGATGGAATCCTGCACTGGATGGTGATGGATTCGGGTATGCCCGCCCTGAGCAGTGCGACCGTCGACGGCACCGATCTTGTCAGATCGACGCGCCCAGTCTGCAAATGCGATTGGCGGGAGAAGGAGAGCAGCCGCTGGGTCAGGTCAGCGGCACTCCCACATGCCTGATATATGAGAGCAACGGACTCTGCCTGCTCTTCATTGAGGCCGCTCATTTCCAGAAACTCGGCAGTGCCCTGGATGATCATGAGCTGGTTGTTGAAGTCATGTGCAACGCCGCCAGTCAGCTGGCCCACTGCTTCGAGCGCACGCGCGCGCGTGTAGCCTTCCTGTTGACGCTTCTCGATGGTCACGTTGCGGGCATTGCCGAGCATGCGAAGGGCCCTGCCATCTGGAGTGCGCAGGATGGCCGCCTTGACCGCCAGATCGACCTTGGTCCCATCGCTGCCGATAAGGACGTATTGTATCTCCCATTGCGCTGCATCAGACTTGATGACTTCAAGAAACGATCGTTGCACCCGCAAAGCGTCTTCGGGCTCGACGTGATCGAGAAAGTACCGCTCTTGGCTCACACCGGGATCGATGGCGACACCAAGCCGGTGGGGCCAGTTCGGTGTGACCCAGAGGGCATTGGTCTCGAAATCGCGATCCCACAACACGTCGCTGACGGTGTCGGCGATGATCCGGAACCGTTCCTCCGATGCCTCGAGCGCGTGCATGGCATCAGTCAACTGGCCGATATCGGTACTGGTGCCGATGATCCGGAGCGGCTTGCCGGTCTCGTCGCGCACGATAAAGCCGCGTACGGCCGCACGACCCTGCGAGCCATCCGGGCGGTTAAACCCGTAATCGACGGAAAAGCGTTTCTTGCCGGATTGGATAGCGTCGAGCGCCACGCGTCGCAGAAGATCATGATCTGCTTCCACCGCGCTGATAGCGCTTAAGTCATCCATGCTGACATGGCTCGGCGCCGGATAGCCATAGATCGTCTCGAACGACTCGTTTGCCCAGTACGCACCGGTTTCGATGTCCCATTCGAATACCACATCCTGGGTCGCACGCGCCGCCAGTTCAAAGCGTTCCCGGTAGATCTTCGTCTCGCGCTCTGCTTCCTTGATTTGCGTTATCTCAGTGAAACTGGTGAGCACCTTGTCGACGTTGCCATGGCTGTCCAGCAAGGGGAATGCGTTGCAGATGAGCCAGATGAGCTTCCCGTCGCTGTCTCGCTTGTTGCCGAACACCATACCGCGGATCGGCTTTCGCTCAGCCATGGCGCGATTCACCGGATATTCTTCGATGGGCAAAGGCGAGCGGTCTTCCCTTATGAAAGACCAGAGCGGATCAGTGTTCACGGCTCCAAAGGCAGAGTCTCTATTCACCCCCAGTAACTCAAGCGCCCTCGGATTGGCGTAGATGATTTCCGTGTCGGCGTTGTGAAGCACGACGCCCGAGAGGACGTTCTCCATCATGAATTGATGATCGAGCTCGAGCTTTTCCGCCTTGAGCTCGGCGTCCTTTTGTAGGGTGATGTCCCGCGATATGCCGATGAAATGGCGGAATGACCCATCGGGATTGAATTCGGGCTTGAAGGTGAGGTCGTTCCAGAAGGTTTCGCCCGACTTGCGATAGCTCCGCACATCCCCGGAAAAGGCTTGCCGCGCCTCAATCGCTGCGTCGATTGCGGCGATGGCAGCGCAGTCCGTATCGTACCCCTGCATAATGCCGCACAACGCGTCCGCCATTTCTGACTGATCGAACCCGGTGATGTCGAGAAATGCCTGATTGCAATATATAATTTTTCGATCAGCACCGAACACAACCACGCCTTGCGAGACCGTATCGAGGAGAGTCGTAAACGTGCTACTGTCCATAACCGGTCGCTGCCGTCGTCCCGCAATGCCTAAACTATGTTAGTATTAGCAGGTCTCATGCTCAATGAAACGGAGGCTTGGTGCTATTTCTCCGGACCCTTCCGCGGACGTCAGCCAAGCCTCCCTACCGCACATCGCTCCACGGCTTCGACAGCAGCCCGGCGCAGTTAATCACGCCGACCAGCGAATAAGTCTGCGGGAAGTTGCCCCATAGCTCGCCGTCATTGTAGTCGAGGTCTTCGCTCAGCAGGCCTGAGCGGGTGGTGAGGCTCAACATCGTTTCGAACAGGCGGCGGGCCTCGTCACCTCGGCCGGCCATGTGGAGCGCTTCGATCAGCCAGAAGGTACAGACGTTGAAAGCGGTTTCGGGCGCGCCGAAATCATCTTCGGCGGCGTAACGCAGCATGAAATCGCCGCGGCGCAGCTGCCGTTCGACCGCAGCGAAGGTCGACGCGAAACGCGGATTGTCTGGAGCGAGGAAGCGCAGTTCGACCATCTGGAGCAGGCTCGCGTCGAGGTAGTCACTTTCAAAGCTCGCGCCGTAGTGGCCGCCTTCCGGGCCATTTTCGACCCATGCATCGCGCTCGATCCGCGCCCGGATGGCGTCGGCGCGTTCCCGCCATAGGTCTGCGCGGTCCGCCTTGCCGAGCCAGTCCGCCGCCATCGCCAGCCGGTCACACGCCGCCCAGCTCATCACGGCGGAATAGGTGTGGACCTCCTGCCGGGTGCGGAATTCCCACAGGCCAGCGTCCGGCTGATCATGCATCGCCCACGCCATCTCGCCGACCTGTTCGAGGCTCTCGAAATCTCGCGCGTCGGCGATACGCAGCAGGCGCTGGTCGATGAAGGCCTGCACCGTCGGCAGAACGATCTGGCCGTAGCAGTCGTGCTGCACCTGCTTGTAGGCCGCGTTGCCGATCCTGACCGGCCCCATGCCGCGATAGCCTGGAAGTGCGGGAGCGGTAGCTTCGCCCAGTTCAGCCACGCCCATCACGGAATAAAGCGGCTGGATCTGCCCGCCCTTGGCCCCGTCGACGATGTTGCGCAGATAGCCGAGATACTTCTCCAGCACATCGAGCGCACCCAGCCGGTTCAGCGCCTGCACGGTGTAGTAGGAATCCCGGATCCAGCAGTAGCGGTAGTCCCAATTGCGCTCCGAATAGGGGGCTTCGGGGATCGAGGTGGTCAGCGCCGCAACGATCGCACCGGTTTCCTCATGCTGGCACAGCTTCAGGGTGATGGCGCAGCGGATGACCTCGTGTTGCCACTGGAACGGCGTGGCGAGCCCTCGCACCCAACGCTGCCAATAGCTGCGAGTTGCCTGCTCCATCCGGCGGATTTCCTCGCGCAGATTGCCAGCAAAGGGTTCGTCCGGGCCGAGGAAGAAATGCATGTCCTGCTCGATGCGGAAGACGCGCTGTTCGAGGATATAGCCGACCGGCGCATCGGTGCTGAGGCGCAAGGCTTGCGGGCCGACCAGATAGCGGATGTGATTGGAGCCGTGGGTGGTCTCGGCCACGGCTGCGCCGTAATCACGCATTGGCCGGAGCACCACGCGGATGCGCGGGCTGCCGGCCACCGGGCGCACGATCCGGCTGATCGCCACGGGCCGATACATCCGCCCCTTGTCTTCATAGCGCGGGCAGAAATCGAGCACTTCGACCACGCTGCCATCGGCCGCCTCAAGCCGGGTGACGAGGATCGGCGTGTTGCGGATATATTCCTGGGTGGCACTGACCTGTCCGACCAGTTCGAACCGCCAGATGCCGGTATCGCGGTTGTCCCCGTTGAGCAGCGAACAGAACACCGGATCGCCATCGACCCGCGGGACACAAGCCCAAGCAATCGCGCCTTCGCGGTCGACCAGCGCGCTGACCTGGCAATTGCCGATCGGCCAGAGTTCGAGATCGGGCGTCGTTGTTCCAACCATGGGGGCGTGTCCTTCTGCCGTTGCAAGGGGAAGGCGCGGCGCAGCCAAAGGCCGCTCGCCAACCGCAATCCCGGGGAGCCGCCATGCCAATCGCAGGCGACAAAGCTGTCCTTGCCAGTAACATTAGCACGGATGAACACAGGCTTGGCGGACGCCACGGAAGGCAGCCATTTACGCCGAGCTTGCCGACCGGACAGCGGTTGCGCGCGCGAAAGCCCGGTTCATCCCGGAATAGCAGATGCCTGCCGGTCAGTCGCCTGCGAAGTCGCCCGGCGTGCCCTCGTGCGGCGCTTCGTGGGTTGCCCAGTCCGCGGAGCCCGGCGGCGGCCCGGGAGTGCCGGCGGGGCCAGCGCCCTCGCTCACCTCGCCTTGCCGCAGCCGGTGGAGATGAACCTTGGCAATCATATTGGCGCTGATCGGCGCGGTAACGAACAGGAACACCGAAACCAGCAGCTCATGCGTCGTCCACACCCCCTCGGCCAGCTGGAACCACACCACCGATCCGACCAGCATTGCCCCCAGCCCCAGCGTCGTCGCCTTGGTCGGACCGTGGAGCCGCTCCATCAGTGAAGGCAGGCGCACCAGACCCCAGCTGCCGATCAGCGCAAAAGCGCCGCCGAGCACCACCAGTGCGCTGACGATCAGATCGGCCGAGGCGGGGGTGGCGGCGGTCATTCGATGATGTCCCCGCGCAGCAGAAACTTGGCGTAAGACACAGTGCCGACAAACCCGACCATCGCCAGCAACAATGCTGCTTCAAAGGAAGTGCCGCTACCCGAGGCGATGCCGGTGAGCACGATGATCCCGATCACATTGATCACCATCGTATCGAGCGCGAGGATGCGATCGGCGACCCCCGGCCCCTTGAACAGGCGCCACAGATTAAGCGCCAGCGCCACACCAAGTGCGGCAAAGCCGAAGGCGAGCGCATATGCGATCATCGGAAAATCTCCTTCAGCCGCGCCTCATACCGCGCCTTGACCTTGGTGACCTCGCCTGCCGGATCGGGCGCGTGCAGGGCATGGACCAGCAAATACTGGCCGCAAGCCGAGATATCGCTCGAAACCGTGCCCGGCGTCAGGCTGATTGTGCCCGCAAACACGGTAATCGCCTCGGGCGAGGTCAGATCGAGCGGGATAGTCAGCCAAGCGGGCTTGAGGTCGCGATTGGGCTTGAACAGGATGATCGCGGCGACGTGGAAATTGGCGGCCACGATGTCCCACAGCACAATCGCGAGATAGCCGAGCGCAGGCACAAACCGCACCGGCGGCCGCTCCGGCCACCACGGCGCGGTGAAGATCGGCACCAGAATGCCGAACACGATCCCGAGGAACAGCGTGCCGAAGGTGAGGTCGCTCACCATCACCACCCACATTACCACCAGCAGCAGACTGAGACCGGGATGCGGCAAGAGGCGGTTCATCATTGTCCCGCCTCCGTTAGCACAGCGCGCGCGCTTTGCGCTGGATCGAGCACCTGCACGGCGGCAGCATCGGCAAAGGCGCTCGCCCAGCCCGCCCCAGCCGCCAGCGCAGCAAGCAGCGCCAGCGCGAGGGTAGGCGCAGCGAGGTCAGCGCGGGTGGCAGGGCCGGTGGGTGCGGTACCCTCGCCAGCCGTCTTCCAGAACACCGCGCTCCCCACCCGCGCGAACCCGACCACGCCGATAAAGGTCGTCCCGAGGATGACGCCCCACGCCCAGCCCCAATCGGCAAGGGCGGCGACGGACTTGAGGATCAGCAGTTTCCCGATGAAGCCGGACAGCGGCGGCAAACCGGTCGCCGCAATCGCTGCGGCCATGAACACGAGCGCGATCCCGCCGCGCTGCGCGAAGACCGGGCCGGGGCTGGCGTTGTCCCCAAAGGCACCGCGCCGCCGCGCGACCACATCGGCCACCAGAAACAGCGCCGCCGCTGCCAGCGTCGAATGGGCGAGGTAATAGAGGCCCGCACCAAGGCTCTCGGCGCTCCACCCGGCGACCGCGATCAGCAACGTGCCGGTCGATCCGATCACGGCATAGGCGGCCTGCTCCGAGAGGCTGCGAGCCACAAACACGCCCGCAAAGCCAATGACAGCGCTCACCATAGCGGCGGGCAGCAGATAGGGCGCCGGCACCCACGCCGCTGCGCCTGCGCCGTCACCGAACACCTGCGGCACGACCCGGATCAGCGAATAGACGCCGACCTTGGTCATGATCGCAAACAGCGCCGCCACCGCCGGGGTCGAGACCGCATAGGTGCGCACCAACCACAGGTGCAGCGGCGCGACCGCCGCCTTCAGCGCAAACACGCTCACCAGCAGCAGCGCGGCGATCCGCAGCAGGCCCTGATCCTCCGGCGGAACCGCGGCAAGGCGCAGGCCCATGTCGGCCATGTTGAGCGTGCCTGTCAGCGCGTAGAACATCCCCAGCGCGATCAGGAACAGGGAGGAACCGACGAGGTTCACCACGACATATTGCACGCCCGCCTTAAGCCGCGCCGGGCCTTGGCCGTGCAGCATCAGGCCGTAGGATGCGATCAGCAGCACCTCGAAGAACACGAACAGGTTGAACAGGTCGCCCGTCAGGAACGCGCCGTTCAGGCCCATCAGTTGGAACTGGAACAGGGCGAGAAAATGCCAGCCCCTGCGGTCGGCGCCGGTGACCACGGCGTGCAGCAACGCGATCAGTGCGAGGCACGCAGTCAGTACCAGCATCATCGCGGCGAGCCGGTCAGCCACCAGCACGATGCCGAAGGGCGCGGCCCACTCGCCCACGGCATAGGCGAGGATCGTGCCATCGCTCACTTGCATCATCAGCGTGATCGCGGTGGCCAGCAAGGCAAGGCACGAGGCCACGGAAACAGCAACGCCCAGCGCTGGCCGTCGCCGCATCACCAGCATGACAATCGGCGCGGCTAGCGCAGGGATAATCACCGGCAGGATCGAGAGATGATCGGCGAGCGTCACGGGCGCGTGTCCTCCCCGTCTTCGGCGATGCGGCCAGCCATGCCGTCCTGCGCGTCACACGGCACATTGTCGCCGTCGACATGGTCGCTGCCGGTCTCAAGGAAGCTGCGCAAGCTCAGGATGACCACAAAGGCGGTCATGCCGAATGTGATAACGATCGCGGTCAGCACCAGCGCCTGCGGCAGGGGGTCGGTGTAATCGCTCACCGCCTTGTCCCAGATGGGCGGACGCCCCACCACCAGCCGCCCTGAGGCGAACAGGAACAGGTTGACCGCATAGGAGATCAGCGTGAGGCCGAGCACCACCTGAAAGGTGCGCGCCCGCAGGGCCAAGTAGATGCCGCCGGCCACCAGCACACCAATCGCGGTCGCGACGAGGAACTCGTAGCTCATGCGCCGCCCTCCCCGCCTTTGCGTGCGGCACGGGCCGCACGCTGGGCGATGTGGCTCAATTGCGCGAGCGCCAGCATGACGGCGCCAAA
>DLGU01000163.1:28488-38512 GCA_002482865.1 Porphyrobacter sp. UBA7686 | reverse complement strand
GAGCCGAGCCCTGTCGCCATCGCCACCAGCACACCCCAGGCGATCAACTGATGCTCGCCGAACCGCTTGCGAGCGTCTGACCAGTCGAACCCGGCGGCGAGGTATTGGACCAGGAAGGCAATCGCGGCCACCAGTGCGGCGATGAACCCGCCGCCCGGCTGGTTATGTCCGCGCAGGAACAGGTAGATCGCCACGGTCAGCGTCAGCGGCAAGACGATGCGGCTGGCGACCACCAGCATTATCGGATGCCGCTCGGGCGAATGGGGCATATCCTCGCGCCACGCCCGCAGCCGCGCCCCCGCCGCGCCGGTGGCTGTGCTCTCCAGCAGCGCGAAGATGCCGAGCCCGGCGATGCCGAGCACGATGATCTCGCCGAAGGTATCAAAGGCGCGGAAATCGACGAGGATGACGTTGACCACATTGGTCCCGCCTCCGCCCGATTTGGCATTGGCGAGGTGATAGGCCGCAATGCTCGGCCCCGGATCGCGGGTCAGCATTGCCCAGGCAATCCCGCCGACCAGCACGCCGCCGGTGATCGCCAGCGCGCCGTCACGCCATTTGCGCGAGGCGGTGGACAGCAGCGGCGGGCTCTTGGGCAGGAGGTTGAGCGCGAGCAGCAGCAGCAGGATCGTCACCACCTCTACCGAAATCTGGGTCAGCGCGAGATCGGGTGCGGAGAACTGCACAAAGGTGAGGCTGACCACGAGGCCAATGACGCTGACATAGATCAGCACGCGCAGGCGGTTGCGGGAATCGTTCACCACCGCCGCCGTCGCCGCGATCAGCAGCACCCAGGCGACGACCGCAACCGGAGTCGCGGGCAGGAGCGCGCGGCCACCGGTCAGCACCCCGCCGCCTGCCTGCACGCCGTCGATCACCAGCAGCACGATCACGGTGAAGCTCGCCAGCAGCATCCGTTGCAGCGAGGGTGTGTGAGTGGCGACAATCGCCTTGCGCACCCACTTGTCGGCAAAGGCGAAGCTGCGCTCGAAGATCCGCTTCGCATCGGGGAGGCTGGCACGCTCCCATGCGGCGAGCAGCGGCTTATGCTGCCACAGCAGGAACGCACCGCCCGCGACCGCGATCAGGCTGAGGATCAGCGCGAGGTTGACCCCGTGCCACAGCGCGAGGTCGAATTCGGGCGCGGGCGCTCCGGTGACGGCGGCGGTCACCGCGCCCACCAGCGGGCCGGCGAGCAGCATCGGGATCAGACCGAGCAGCACCGCCAGCGTGGTGAGCAGCGCCGGTGCAATCCACATGCCAGCGCCGGGATCATGCGCGCGGCCAAAGGGCTCGGCCTCGCGCGGTTGGCCGAAGAACAGATGCGCAGCCAGCCGCAATGAATAGCCGACCGAGAAGGTCGCCCCCAGCGTCGCCAGCACCGGCAGCAGCCACGGCAGGCCCAGCAGCGCGAGCTTGGGCGTCTCGTACAGCATCAGCTCTTTGGAGATGAACCCGCCCAGCGGCGGCAACCCCGCCATCGAGCCTGCCGCGAGTGTGGCGAATAGCGCGGTGATCGGCATCGCCTTCGCCAGCCCGCCGAGCCTGCGGATATCGCGCGTGCCGGTCTCATGCTCGACGATCCCGGCGCTCATGAACAGCGCTGCCTTGAACGCCGCGTGGTTGAGAATGTGCAGCACCGCCGCCAGCGCGGCCGCTTCCAGCGAAAAGCCGAGCAGCATCACCAGCATCCCGAGCTGCGAGATGGTGGAATAGGCAAGAATGCTCTTCAGATCGTGCCGGAACAGCGCCACGACAGCGCCGAAGATCATCGTGGTCAGGCCCACGCCGGTGACGATCCCGGTATAAAGCTCGGTCCCCGCCAGCACCGGCCACAGCCGCGCCAGCAGGAACACGCCCGCCTTCACCATCGTCGCCGAGTGGAGATAGGCGCTCACCGGGGTTGGCGCGGCCATCGCGTGGGGGAGCCAGAAGTGGAACGGGAACTGCGCCGACTTGGTGAAGCACCCCAGCAGGATCAGACCCAGTAGCACGGGGTAAAGCGGCGAAGCGCGAACGATGTCGCCTCGCTCAAGGATCGTCGCAAGGTCGAAGCTTCCCGCCACCAGCCCGAGCAACACCATCCCCCCGATCAGCGCGAGGCCCCCGCCGCCTGTGACCGCCAGCGCCATGCGTGCGCCTTGCCGGGCCTCCGCCTTGTGCTGCCAGAAGCCGATCAGCAGGAACGAGGCCAAGCTGGTCATCTCCCAGAACACCAGCAGCAGCAGGACATTGCCCGCAATCACGATGCCCAGCATCGCGCCCTGAAACAGCATCAGGCTGGCAAAGAACCGCCCGGTGGCCTCTCCCGCATAGAGGTAGAAATGCCCGAAGATCACCACCAGCAAGCCGATGCCGAGGATCAATCCGGCGAACATCAACCCCAGGGGATCGACCATCAGCGTCAGATCGAGGCCCAGCGCAGGTACCCACGCCCAGCTGGCCGAAGGCACCTCGCCGCCGAGCACCGGTGGGGTCAGCATGGCCAGTAGCGCCAGGCCACCTGCGCTCGCACCCGCTGCGATGGTGGAATGCACCGCACGCCCCGCGCCATGCAGCAGGGCAATCGCGAGCGCAGCCACAAATGGAAGCGCCACCAGTGTCAAAAGCGTCAAGGCAATAGCCATTGGCGGCCCCGGTGGTCCTTTGTCATACGAATAGGCGTTGCGACGGAGCGATGGTCTGCGCCCCTGTCAGGCATAGACGAGGGTTTCGTCTCAGCACAACCCAAACCGGCCCACCAAGGTTCCCTCGGAAGCCGGAGCCAAGGTCACTCGCCCTCGAATTCCATCAAGGCGTTGACCGCGATCCCCGCACTGCGGAGCCGCCCCGCGCCGCCGAGGTCGGGCAGGTCGATCACGAACAGGGCCTGCTCGACAACCGCCCCGGCCATGCGCAGCAACTCGGCCGAGGCGAGCGCCGTGCCGCCGGTGGCGATGAGGTCATCGACCATCACCACCTTCTGCCCTGGCTCGACCGCACCGGGGTCCATCTCGAGCCGGTCGGTGCCATATTCAAGCGCGTAGTCGATGCCGATGGTATGGATCGGGAGCTTGCCGGGCTTGCGCACCGGCACAAAGCCGATGCCGAGCTGCACCGCGACCGCCGCCCCGAAGATGAAGCCCCGCGCTTCCATGCCCGCGATCTTGTGCGCGCCCGCCGCATCGGCGAGCTCGGCGAGATGATGCACGCTCGCCGCCATGCCCTGATGGTGGCCGATCAGCGTGGTGATATCGCGGAACTGGATGCCCGGATGCGGGAAATCCGGCACGGTTCGCACCAGCGCCTTGAGCTCTGCGGGAGAGAGATGCGGTGCAGTCATGTCGGCGAGCCCCTTTCGAGCCCCTCAAAGCAGAGCGCCCCGCCATCCGCAAGGGATGACGGGGCGCTGATGCGTTTCGAGGGGGTAGGCTTAGCCCTTCTTCGGCTTCAGCCCGGCCCAGATCTGCTTGTAGCTGAGGAAGGCCAGCACGGTGGCGAACAGCAGGAAGCCGATCACGAACCAACCGGTCTGCTTGCGCTCCACCAGCGAAGGCTCGGCGGTCCAGGTCAAGAAGGCCGCCACGTCGGTCGCCATCTGAGGGATGGTCGAGGCCGTGCCGTCAGCGAAGGTCACCTGACCATCAACCGCAAGCGGCGGGGCCATGGCAATGTTCACGTTCGGGAAGTGCTTGTTGAAATAGAGGCCGTCGGGGGTCTCGAAGCCAACCTTGGCGGCCTTGGCCGGATCGGCCTCGCCATAGCCGGTCAGCAGCGAATAGACGTAGTTCGAACCGTCATGACGCGCCTTGGTGATCAGCGAAAGATCAGGCGGGATCGCGTTGTTGTTGGCAGCCGCCGCGGCGATGGCGTTGGAGAACGGCATCGGGAAGTAATCGGTCGGCTCGCCCGGACGGGTGGTCGTCTCGCCGGTGGCGGGATCGATGCCCGGAACGGTCCAGCTGGCGGCTTCGGCGTCAACTTCAGCCTCGGTGTAGCCAAGGTCCTGAAGGTTGCGGAACGCGACGAACTTCAGGCTGTGGCAGGCCGAGCAGACCTCCTTGTAGACCTGATAGCCGCGTTGCAGCTGGGCATAGTCCCACTTGCCGAACGCACCGTCGAACGAGAAGCCGTTCGCCGGGCCTTCACCATGCTCGTAGAAGGCATAGGAAGGCTGCTTTTCCGGCGCCGGGCCGAAGGCGAAGTTGTAGACACCGGGTGCAAGCGACCAGAGCACCAGAACTAGGGTGATGGCCAGGCCTGCAATGATGCCGCCGAGACGAATAGACATGACTGAACTCTTTCTCGTTGTCGGTTCAGATAGCTTGGGACTGCCCCGACCGATTACTCGGCCGGTTGCAGCGAACCATCAGTGGCGGTGCCAGCGTCAGTGCCGTCAACCGTTCCGGCGCGCGGAGCTTCCGCGGCCTTGTCCTTGCCGAGCACCGCTTCGGTGATCGAGAAGGGCAGCGGCTTGGGCACTTCGATCTGGCTGATGATCGGCAGGATCACCAGGAAGTGCATGAAGTAGTAAGCCGTGAAGATCTGGCTGAGCATGATGTAGGGCTCTTCCGCATGGGCACCGCCCAGGTAGAACAGCGCCGCCATGGTCGGGATCAGGCCGAACCAGAAGAACTTGCGGAACAGCGGACGATAGTGACCCGAGCGCACCGGGCTCTTGTCCAGCCAGGGCAGGATGAACCACACCAGGATCGAGCCGAACATCGCGATCACGCCCAAGAGCTTGGCGGGGATCAGCACGATGCCGGTGAACGGAATGGTGAGGTCACCGGTGAAGGCACGCAGGATCGCGTAGAACGGATAGAAATACCATTCCGGAACGATCAGCGCCGGGGTCGAGAGCGGGTTCGCTTCGATGTAATTATCCGGGTGGCCCAAGGCGTTGGGCAGGAAGAACACCATCGCGGTGAACAGGATCATGAACACGCCGAGCCCGAAACCGTCCTTCGCCGTGTAATAGGGGTGGAACGGAACGGTGTCCGATTCCTGCTTCACCTCCACGCCGGTCGGATTCGACGAGCCGGGGATGTGCAGCGCCCAGATGTGCAGGATCACAACGCCCGCAATGACGAACGGCAGCAGGAAGTGCAGCGAGAAGAAGCGGTTCAGCGCAGCGTTGTCCGGCGCGAAGCCGCCCAGCAGCCACACCTGCAACGGCTCACCCACCAGCGGGATCGCGGTGAACAGGCCGGTGATGACCTGCGCGCCCCAGAAGCTCATCTGGCCCCACGGCAGCACGTAGCCCATGAAGGCGGTCGCCATCATCAGCAGGAAGATCACCACGCCCAGCAGCCAGATCATCTCGCGCGGGGCCTTGTAGGACGAATAGAAGAACCCGCGGAAGATGTGCAGGTAGATCACGATGAAGAAGAAGCTCGCGCCGTTGGCGTGGGCGTAACGCAGCATCCAACCATAGTTGACGTTGCGCATGATGTGCTCGACCGTGCCGAACGCGACCGCCTGGTTGGCGGCATAATGCATCGCCAGCACGACGCCGGTGACGATCTGCAACATCAGGCAGAAGCCGGCCAGAACGCCGAAATTCCACATATAGTTGAGGTTGCGCGGCACCGGATAACCGGCACCTACCGCGTTGTAGACGAGCCGCGGAAACGGCAATTTCTCGTCCAGCCACTTGGTGAAAGCGGACTGCGGTTGATACTGCTTGGCCCAGGCGAAACTCATGGCGTTCTCTCGGCTTGATCTGAGTTAAAGAAACAGACGATTATCATTATCGTTCAGATACGAAGGCTCACCCGACGCGGACGACGGTGTCAGACGAAAAACTATATTCCGGCACCTTCAGGTTGAGCGGCGCGGGGCCTTTGCGGATGCGGCCGGCCACGTCGTAGTGCGAACCGTGGCAGGGGCAGAAGTACCCGCCGAATTCACCCTTGTTCTCACCTTCGGCCGCGCCCAGCGGCACGCAGCCGAGGTGGGTGCAGACGCCCATGGTGATCAGAATGTCTTCGTGACCTTCCTTGGTGCGCGAAGCAAGCGTCGCGGGGTCACGCATGTCAGCCGCGTCGTCCTTCTTGGCGGCGGCGATTTCTTCCGGCGTGAGGCGCTTCACGAAAAGCGGCTGCTTGCGGAACGTGGTCTTGATGCTCTGGCCGGGCTGGATCGCGCCGACATCAACATCGGTGCTGCTCGCGGCGAGCACGTCTTCCGACGGTGCCATCTGGCTGATCAGCGGGAACAGCAGCGATGCGCCGCCGACGCCCGCCGTGCTCAGCGCGGCAATGTGGATCCAGTCGCGACGGCGCACGCCTTCATCGGTGCTGAGTGCGCTGGTATCGGCCGTGTTAATAGCCATTTCGTCTTACCCTGCTCGTTCTGCCGCGACGGAGTGATGGCCCGCGCGGCGTTGTGTTCCACTGCCGGGGCTCGCGCCCCGATTCCATTCCGTCGATTGATCCCTGCTTCGGACTTGGCAGCGCCTTTGAGCGCGCCTCACCCGAAACTTGCGCGGGGCAATTAACGGCAATCCTGCGAGAATCCAACCGTGTTTTAAACAAGCCGCGTTCGCCTGCGTGCAAGCCGGTGTCAGGGCAGCGCGATCATACTGATCTGCCGACCATAATTGGCTTCGCCCGCTTGGCTAGAGCGTCTGTGGGAATGGTAACGCGCGACATGGGAGAATGTATCCCGCCCCAGATCCGCAATTTTGATAAGGCCTGACGCCGCCAACTGAGCCAAGATGAAGCTGGGCAGATCGAAATGCCAGCGCGGCGTCCCATCGCGCTCGGGAGCGGGGGCGAAGAACGGCTCGGCTTCTGCGCCGAAATGCGCGCGGAACGGCGCGTCGACCTCGTAACTCGGCTGCGCGATGGTCGGCCCGAGCACAGCTGCGATGCGCTCCCGCTGCGCCCCGAGCGCTTCCATAGCGGCAATGGTGTTTTCGAGCACCCCGTCCACGGCCCCGCGCCACCCGGCATGAGCCGCGCCGACGACCCCGGCTTCGCGGTCAGCAAACAGGATCGGGCCGCAGTCCGCCGTGACGATCCCGAGGACGATGCCCGGAGTGGCCGTCACCACCGCATCGGCAACCGGGCGGCCCACGGCAGAATCGTCCCAGCTTTCGTCCACCACCACCACATCGGGCGAATGCACCTGATGCGGCGCGGCGAGGTGCCCGCCCGCCCGGATCGCCTCAGCGGCGGCAGCCCGCAGCGCCTGCACTTCCGCCGGATCGCCCGGACCGCCAAAGCCGAACTGATGCACGCCGCCTGCGCTGCCGAAAAAGCCATGCGGCGCACCGTCGAGCAGGGCGGAACGTTCGATCTGGAAGCCGGTCACCTCAGCCTTCCAGACTGCGGCTGACCTGTTCGAAGGTATCGCGCGACAGGTTGCCCGCGGCCATGATCCGCTCCAGCTCACCCTTCATCAGCGCCGCCCGACCTGGCTCGATCCGCCGCCAGCGGCCCAGCGCGGGCACGAAGCGCGCCGCCGTCTGCGGGTTGATCGGATCAAGCGCGAGGATCACATCGGCGACCATACGGTATCCCTCCCCATCGGCCTTGTGGAAGCCCTTGGGATTGCCCGCGAAGGCCATGTGCAGGGACCGTACGCGGTTGGGGTTCTTCATGGTGAAGTCGGGATGCTCGGCGAGCTTGCGGACATGCGCGATCACATCGGGGTGGAGCGAGAGCGCCTGCAACGTGAACCACTTGTCCACCACCAGCGCGTTGTCCCGGTAGCGAGCATAGAAATCCGCCAACTTGGCCTCGCGCTGCGGACCGTCGAGCCCGCAGAGCACCATCAGCGCGCCCTGCCGGTCGGTCATGTTGTCCGCCGCGTCATATTGCGCAGCGGCAAGCTCAGCCGCACGGGCCGGGTCGGCAGCGGCAATCAGGCCCAGCGCGATGGTCTTGACCTTGCGCGCGCCGCGTCCTGCCGGATCGTCCAGCGACACCGCCGAGGCCCGCGCATGGAGCGCGTTCAGCTCATCTGCCAACGCGGTGCCGATGGCCGCCTTCAGCCCTTCACGCGCGATATGGATCGCGCCCGGATCAGCCTTGCGGTCGCCGGTCGCCATGACCTCGAACAGATAGGTTTCAGACGGGAGCACCATCAATTCGCCGCGCATTGCATCGTCGAGCGCATTGTCGGCGAGGCTCGACCGGAACGCGCCGATGATCGCCGCTTCGCCTGCCGCCTGTTCGCCCGCCGCCAGCGACCCGCTCGCCGTTCCGACGAGATGCCCGACGGCGAGTTCCTGCAAGGCTTCCGACCGCGCGAAAGGATCATCATCATGCGCGGCTAGGAACACGAGGTCTTCGCGCGCCAAGGCACGCTCGATCACCACTGGCGCGGTGAAGCCGCGGTTGATCGAGACAACCGGATCGGGGCCGGTCAGCGGGAGGGAGAAGCTCTGCTCCTCATCCGTCAGCACGATCAGCTGTTCTTCGCCCAGTGCCCCCTGCCCGCGCGAATGCACCGCAACCCGCAGGGGGATTGGCATGGGCAGCTTGTCAGGCTGGCCCGGCGTGACGGGGACGGTCTGCTTGAGGGTCAGCTTGAGCGTGTCACCTTCGACTGCCTGCGACACAGTGACGCGCGGGGTGCCTGCCTGGCTGTACCAGCGCCGGAACTGAGCAAGGTCGATCCCCGCGCCATCTTCGATCGCCTTGATGAAATCTTCGCAAGTGGCAGCCTCGCCGTCGTGGCGGTCGAAATAGAGATCGGTGCCCGCGCGGAAGCGTTCGACACCTACCATCGAGCGCATCATGCGGATGACTTCGGCGCCCTTGTTGTAGACGGTCGCAGTGTAAAAGTTGCTGATCTCGCGGTAGCTGTCAGGCCGGATCGGGTGGGCGAGCGGCCCTGAATCCTCAGGGAACTGGGCGGCGCGCAGGATGCGCACATCCTCGATCCGCTTGACCGCCTCGCCCCGCATATCCTGCGAGAAGAGCTGGTCGCGCAGCACGGTGAAGCCTTCCTTCAAGGAGAGCTGGAACCAGTCGCGGCAGGTCACGCGGTTGCCCGACCAGTTGTGGAAATATTCATGCGCGATCACGCCTTCGACCGCATCGAAGTCACCATCGGTGGCGGTGTCGGGGTCGGCCAGCACGTATTTCGTGTTGAAGACGTTGAGCCCCTTGTTCTCCATCGCCCCCATGTTGAAATCGGACACGGCGACGATGTTGTAGAGGTCGAGGTCATATTCGCGCCCGAACACGTCTTCGTCCCATTTCATCGACCGGTGGAGCGATTCCAGCGCGTGATCTGTGCGGCCAAGGTCTTCGGCACGCACCCAGACATTGCACTCGACTTCGCGGCCCGAGACCGTGACGAAGGGCTTGGAGTTCGCCACCAAATCGCCAGCGACCAGCGCGAAGAGGTACGACGGCTTGGGCCAGGGATCGTGCCACTCGGCCCAATGGGTGCCGTCAGGGTTCTCGCCCGAAGCGGTGCGGTTGCCATTGCACAGCAGGATCGGGAACAGGTTGGCATCCCCCTCCATCCGCACCGCATAGGTCGAAAGCACATCGGGCCGGTCGGGGAAGAAGGTGATGCGCCGGAAGCCTTCCGATTCGCATTGGGTGCAGAGCATCCCGTTCGACGCATAGAGACCCATCAGCTGGGTGTTGGCGCTGGGATCGATCTCAGTGACGATGGTGACGCTGTGTGCTTCGCCCGGCAGGGTCACGATCAGATCGGGGCCGTCGATCCGCCACTCGGCCGGGGCGCCGTCGACCGTCACGCTTTGTGCTGTCAGGCTGTCGCCGTTGAGACAAAGCTCGCGGCTTGCTGCGGCAGCAGGGTTGCGCTCGACCTGCAAGGTCGCAGTCACGGTGGTCGCCTCCAGCCCCAAGCGGAAATCGAGCTGCGTGGTCGGCACCAGCCACGCAAATGGCTGGTAATCCTCGCGCCGGATTACGGGCGGCTCGTGCGGAGTGGGGGCGGCGTCGGCGAGTTCGGGGTTGCCGTCGGGGCTGATGGGAGTGGTTGCGATATCCATGCCTCGCTCTCTACCCGTTCGTGTCGAGCGTAGTCGAGACACATTCGCCGGGTCTCTCGA
>DLGU01000163.1:22186-28475 GCA_002482865.1 Porphyrobacter sp. UBA7686 | reverse complement strand
CGCTCGAGACGAACGGCACTAAAGAGGAATGACTCATCTATTGATCTTTGGCCTTGGCTACACCGCGGCACGCATTGCTGAAGCGATGCGGACGCGTGGCTGGCACGTGACGGCCACTGGCAGCGCGGGCGATATTGCTTTTGGCGACCGGGCGGCCGTGCTGGCGGCGCTGGAAGAGGCGACGCACGTCCTCTCCTCTGTCCCGCCCGATCGGGCCAGCGGCGGCGATCCGGTGCTGGATGCCTATGGCGATGCGCTGAAGGGGCGGGAACTGTTCTATCTCTCCTCCACCGGCGTCTATGGCGACCGCGCAGGCGCGTGGGTCGACGAGGCGACGCCCACCATTGCGCAATCGGGAGAAGGCCGCCGCAATGCCCGTGCCGAGGCTGATCTCGCATGGCTCACCATGGGCGCACGGGTGTTCCGCCTGCCGGGGATTTATGGGCCGGGCCGCAGCGCGCTCGACCGGGTGCGAGAGGGTAAGGCGCGGCGGATCGATCTGCCGGGACAGGTGTTCAGCCGTGTCCATGTTGACGACATCGTCAGCGGCGTGGTTGCCGCCCTGACGCAGGGTTCGCCCGCAGGGGCCTACAATCTCGGCGATGATCTGCCGTGCAGCGGCAACGACGTCACCGAACACGCCTGCCGCCTGCTATGCCTGCCACTCCCGCCGCTGGAGACGCTGGAGGACGCCAACCTCTCCGAAATGGCGCGCGGATTCTATATGGAGAACCGCCGGGTCGCCAATGGCAAGGCCAAGCGGGTGCTGGGGTGGGCGCCGCGGTTTCCTACCTATGTCGAGGGGCTTGCGGGACTGTTGTAGCTGTTCACACAAAGCCACAAAGACACAAAGATGTCCTGCCCGGCCCGAAGGGCATCCTCCACAATCAAAGTCGCCAAGCGAAGCGCCTGCGGCGGGCCACTGCACTCTTTGTGCCTTTGTGGCTTTGTGTGAACCCGCTTACTTCTTCTGCTTTGAGCGCAGCGCCAGCCCCATGCCGACCAGCGCCAGCGCCATGCCACCCGCCGACAGCGCATCCCACTTGAAGCCCTCGAACAGGGTCGACAGCAGCATCGCCACGCAGACCGTCACGATCCCGTTATAGGCCGTGCGCCCCGCGCCGATCTCGCGCACGAGGTTGTAGTGCAGCGGGAATGTCACCACCGAGCCGATGATCGCCAGATAGGCCGTCCCCGCCCAGAACTGCCACGCGCTCGGCACCTGCGGCGGGCCGACCGTGACGAGCGCGTAGACCAGATCGAAGGCCGTGCCATAGACCATCGCCCAAGCGAGAAAGCTCACCATCGGCACGCCGCGCCCGGTGGGGTTGGCCTGCACCACATTGGCGATCGAGGCCGCCAGCATCCCGCCAATCGCCAGCACGATGCCTAGCCCGACGTTGCCGCCAAGCGGTGCCGCATTCCATTCGTGCACCAGCAGCATGGAAACGCCTGCAATCGCCACCAGGCTCCCGCCGATAAAGCCGCCCTGCACCTTCTCGCCGATGAACACCTTGGCGAAGATTGCATTCGGCACCATTAGAAGCGCAAACATCACCGCGACAATGCCCGAGGTGATGTGGCTTTCCGCATGGTAGACGAAAAGGAAATTGCCGCTGAACTGCGCAATGCCGACGCCGAGCGCCAAGAGATGCTCGGGCCGGTTCAGCTTCAGCCGATTGCCCATCACCATCGCCAGCACGAACAGCGCCGGGGTGGCCAGCATAAAGCGGTAGAACACGCCCCATGCGGCGGGCACATCGGAAATCTGTCCGGTGATGACGAACCAGGTCGAACCCCAGATCGTGCCGGTCAGCATGAAGGGGATCAGCACCTTCGGGCTGAGCATCGACGGCGCGGACACTTCGCTCATAGCGCGGCGATGGCCCTGCCTAGCGCCTGCGCGTCCTCGGGCCGGGTGTTCCACGCGGTGACGAAGCGCGCAGAGTTTGCGCCCCAATCATAGAAGGCGAAGTCCTGCGCCCGCAGCGCCGCGCGCTCGGCCTCGGTCAGATGCACGAACAGCTCGTTGGCTTCTACCGGGTGAAGCAGCCGGTCGGCGCAGCCCGCCGCAACCTCCTGCGCCGCCGCATTGGCGTGGCCGGCATTGGCGAGCCACAGCCCGTCATCCAGCATCGCGAGGATCTGTGCTGCGAGATAGCGCCCCTTGCATTGCAGGTGCCCGGCGCGCTTGCGGCGATAGCGGACCTGCATGGCGGCTTCGGGATCGAACAGCACCACGGCCTCGGCGCCCATGCCGCCGTTCTTGATGAAGCCGAAGGCAAGGCTATCGACCGGGCCGCTCGCCGCGCGCGCCGCTGTCTCAGGCGAACCGCCCAGAAACGCCGCCGCATTGGCAAAGCGCGCCCCGTCCATGTGGAGGCCGAGCCGGCGCTCCTTGGCGAAAGCTCCCAGCGCCGCCAGTTCTGCTGGAGAATAGGCGCGGCCATATTCGCTGGCTTGCGTGATCGCGATCGCATGGGGCTGCACCTGATGCACATCATTGCGGATCGGGTCGATCACCGCCGCGATGTCCTCAGGCGTCAGCTTTGCGCCTTCGCCATCGGCGTGCATCAGCTTCGCGCCGTGAAGGAAGAAGCCGGGCGCGCCGCCTTCATCGACCTCGATATGCGCCTCGCGGTGACACACCACTCCGCCGTGCGGCGCGCACATCGTGGCGAGCGCCAGGCAATTCGCCGCCGTCCCCGTCGCCACCCACAGGGCTGCACAATCGCGCCCGAACAGCGCGGTGAACCGCGCGTCGAGCTCGGCGGACAGCGCGTCCCCGTCGTATGGATTGTCCGGTTCATCGGCCTTGCGCATCGCCTCCCACAGGCGGGGGTGGACGGGCGCGGCGTTGTCGGACAGGAAGGGTTTGAATGAGAAGGTTTGGGCTGGCGTCATGGATTGTCGCCTCTAACCGCCAGCGCAGCCATTACAAGCAGGAGTAACGTGAGTGAGCGAGGAACCGACAAAGCTGACAATCACCCACCATGTCGCGGGTCAGGGCGGACGCTATGTCGCGGTGGTCGAAGGCGCTTCGGAAGAAGGCTATCTCGAATGGGAACCGGGCGGGGAGCGTGACGGCGTGGAGATCCGCATCGCCGCCCACACCATCGTCCCGCGCGCCATCGGCGGACGCGGCGTGGCGGGCGCGCTAGTGGACCGGTTGGTCGAGGATGCGCAGCGGCAGGGCTTCCTGATCCGCCCCGATTGCTCCTACGTCGCCAAGAAGTTCTCGGAAAACGCCGAGTGGGGCTCGCTCAAGGCCTGACTCTGAGGGGCCTGATCCAGCCGCGAAAAATCGGTCGCAGCAATGGTTTCCAGCACGCTCGCCCGCAAGGCCCGCGCTTCGGCCAGCGGCACGCCCTGCATCGCGAAAGTCCCTCCGGCCAGCCCGAGATGCACCGTGGCATAGCCGCGCAGACGGGCAAGCGGCCCCTGCGCGATCTCAACCGAATGGAGCTTCAGCCGGGTCGCGATCTGGCGGGTCGGCGAGAAAAACCCGTGGCTGGCATAGACCTGTGACGCGTCAATCGCGTGGCGGCGGAACTCCCAGGCATAAAGGTTCGCGCCCGCCGCCAGCACTGCGGCCCCGAGCGGCAGAAGAAACAGACCGAAGGGCGCGAAAATCGCGACCGGGATCGCCGCCAGCACGAACACCGCCGAGCCGAAGACCACAGTGTCGGTGCGCTGCCGCGTGCTGGCGCGGTGCCACTGCGTCGTCTCGTCCGGCAGGCGGAAGCCCGCTGCGCTGACGATGGGCGCGATCTCCTCCATCTTGGCGAAGGGTGCGACGATGTGGCTCTCGCCTTCCGCGTCCTGCGCGAGACTGACGAAGCTCAAACCGTGCCAGCCGAAGCGGTAACGTACGAGGCCGGTGCCGATCACCAGCCCCTGCACCCGGTGCGCAGGCATCACCACATCGGTGCGGGTCAGCAGCCCGCGTTGACGCCGGAACCCGCGCGCCGAGCGGGTCAGGGTAAAGCCCCAATCGCGCAACACGGTGCGCACCACGCCGGTCGCCATGCCGATCACGACCAGTCCCAGCAACCCGGCAATCGCCGCCGCGGCCTGCACAAACAGGCCAAGGCTTGCCACCGTGCTGCCCTGCTCGCTCAGCCAGCTGCGCCACAGATCGACATTCCACACGTCGATATCGGAGACGTTGTCGACATATTGCAGCGCGCCGCCCAGCACCGCGAACACCGCGAGCGAGAATTCGAACAGGCCAAAGGTCAACAGGCGCCCGGGCGTGAGGGCATAGAGCACCTCGCCAGCCTCAGGCTCGCTGCGGACCGGCGCGTCCGGATCGGCGACGCTGACCGCTGCCTCGTCATCACGGCGTTCACGCACCAGCTGGCGCAAATCCTCGCCTTGGGCATCGGTGAGGTATTGCAGCGCCAGGTCATCGGCCCCGCCTGCCCCGGTCTCGAACTTCACCGCCACCAGCCCGAACAGGCGCGGCAGCGGCTTGGCTTCGAGGCTGACGTCCTGAATGCGCTCATAGGGCACGGATCGCGCCGAACGACTGAACAGGCCGCTTTCGACCCGGATGTCGGTTTCACCAATGGTGTAGGTCAACCGCCGCCAGTGGGCGTAACTGAAGGCGGTGCCGATCACGACCGAAGCCAGGCCAACACCGAGTGCGAGCAGGAACCGGCCGTCACCGCCGATCCCTGAAAAGGCAATGGCGATGGCCGGGAAGATCGCGCTGCGAAGGCTGCCGATTGCGCCGAGGATGACGCTGACCGGCGCAGTGCGTTGCGGCTCGCTCATACCGTCTCGCGGCGGATATGGGCGCGGATCTCCTCTCGCATCTCTCGCGCCAGCGGCTCGCCAAGGCCCGGGAGCGACACGCTGGCATTGTGATTGCCCGCGGTGTGGAGCGTCAGGGTGGCGATGCCAAAGAACCGGTCGAGCGGGCCTTGATGCACATCGATATGCTGCACCCGCCCGAACGGCACCACCGTGTCCGACCGGAACAGCAATCCGCGCACCACCCTGAGCCGGTCAGCACTGATCTGGTAGCCGCGCGCGTTGTAGCGGGTCGCCGGCACGCGAATGATGAGAGCAAGCGCGATGACCAGCACCGTTCCGGCAATCACGCCCTGCGGCAGCAGTGCCTGTTCGGCAATCGCCGCTTCAGCCACCAGCGCGCCAATCAGGAATGGGATCGCGGTCAGCGTGGTGCGCAGCCGCAGCGCATGGGCGTAACCGGGGTGCAGTTTGGTCAGCTCCCCTTCGTCGTCGAGCGGGTGACCGGCAGGCGTGATGGCGGGCGTGTGATCCATGGTGCCTTAGTGGCGCAATACAGCGCGCTTGCCTAGCGCATTTATGAGGGCGACGGGCGGGCTTTGCGCCCCTAGAACCTTTCGAAAATCACTCCGGGAGAGAACATCCATGACCACGCTCCATTCCAGTCTCGGCCCCAACCCGCGCCTTGTGCGGATGTTCATGATCGAAAAGGGTCTGGAGGAAGGGCGTGATTTCACCCGCGTCCATTACGACATCATCACCGGCCAGAACCGGCAGGATGCCGGCTACATGGGCAAGAACCCGCAAGGCACCACGCCAACGCTAGAGCTGGATGACGGCACCTGCCTCACCGAAAGCTGGCCGATCTGCGAATATGTCGAGGAACTGCACCCTACCCCCAACCTGTTTGGCGAAACCCCCTTGGAGCGAGCCGAGGTGCGCAAATGGGTGCGGCTGTTCGATCAGGAGGTCGTCGTGCCGATGACGATGGGTTTCCGCGCCACCACCGGCCGCCCGATGTTCGAACCGCGCATGACGGTCGTCTCGCCCGAGGCGGGCGCGGAGCTGTTTGCGCTGGCGGACGAGAAGTGGCGGATGTTCGATGCCTATCTTGGCACAAGCAACCACATCGCGCTGGGCCGCTTCACCTTTGCCGACCTCATCATGTTCGCCTTTGCCAATTTCGGCTTCACCGTGGGCTGGAAACTGCCCGAGGGAACGGACAATCTCGCGCGCTTCGTTGAAACCCACAACCAGCGCCCCTGCGCCGTGATCTGGACGATGGCCGAGTAATGCCTGACCTGTCGGGTAAGGTCGCCATCGTCACCGGCTGCGCGAGCGGCATTGGCGCGGCGACTGTACGGCGGTTGCGGGCCGACGGGGCCGAGGTGCTCGGCACTGATCTTGATGCCGCCGCTGGCGAAGCGCTGTGTGCCGAGGTTGGCGCAGAGTTCGCCGTGCAGGACGTCTCCGACCGCGCGCTGTGGCCGCAGATCGTGGCCCGCGCGGTGACGGCCTTCGGGCGGCTCGA
>DLGU01000163.1:14875-22132 GCA_002482865.1 Porphyrobacter sp. UBA7686 | reverse complement strand
GATGACGAGGCGATGTTTGCCGCGTGGGACAGGGTGCTCGCCGTCAATCTCTCCGGCACGATGGCCGGGTGCCGCGCGGCGATTGCGGCGATGCGCGACAATCCGGGTGGACCCAAAGGCGCGATCGTCAACATCGCCTCGACCACCGCGATGGCGCCGCTGCCCACCGATGTCGGCTATTCGGCGAGCAAGGGCGCGGTGCGGGTGCTGTCCAAGTCCGTGGCGACATGGTGCGCCCAGCGCGGCCTCAACATCCGCTGCAACACGGTGATCCCCGGCGCGACCATGACCGGGATTCTTGAAGCGGCGGAAGTCCAGACCCCCGGTCTGATCGCGGCCGTGGCGAAAACCTCACCCCTGAACCGCCTCGCCGATCCTTCGGAAACGGCGGCAGCCATTGCCTTCCTCGCCAGCGACGAATGTCCGTTCATGACCGGGGCCGAGATGCTGGTGGATGGGGCGATGATGGCGATCCATCCGGGATTCTGATCAGCCCCCGCGCATCTTCTCCAGATAACCGGTCGGCCCCATCTGCGCCGCGGTCCACACGAAGATCGCCAGCGACAGCAGGCCCGAAACAAGGCACACGCCGAACACCGCCACCGCCAGCGAACTATCGCCGTAGGTGGGGCCCATCGCATCGCTCACCGCACCGATCACGGCCAGCCCCAGCGCCTGTCCGACCAGATTGTTGAAGAACAGAGCGATCGCCACGGCGAAGCCGCGGCTGGCAGGCTCGACCGCCGCCTGAATGCCCGACATGATCCCGGCCTGGCTCGCCACGTAAATCGCATAGGCAACCCCGAACCAGCCGAGAAACGCGGTGAATCCGGTCGAGGTCAGGCTCAGCGCCAGCGGTGCCACGCAGCCGAGGCTCACCAACCCCGGCAGCCACGCGCGCCAGCGTTCATCGCGCAAGGTCAGCCAGTGGGTGAGGTATCCGCCGATGAGCGGCCCCGGTATCCCGCCAAGGAAGAACGTCAGCCCGAGATAGAGCCCGACATCCCCGGTCGAAATCAGGAACTGCCGCAGCATCACCGCTGCCATCCAGAAGGCGAGCGCATAGCCGATCATGATCTGCACCGCCCAGCCGAGCGCCAGCCCCATGAACACCCGATTGGTGATCAGGCTCATGATCGTGCGGCCCAGCGGCAGCTGCGCCATGTCGGTGCCCGCCGGAGCATAGCGCCCGCGCTTGGGCTCGCGCACGGTGAGGAAGATCACGAGGCCGAGCAACAGCCCAGGCAAGCCCATCAGAATGAAGGCCCAGCGCCAGTTGAAGATCTCCGCCAACTGCCCGCCGAACACCAACCCTGACGCCGTGCCAACTGTGGACCCCAGCGTCAGATAGCCCATCGCCTTGGCAAGTTCATGGCGCGCAAAGAAATCCGCGACGAGGCTTTGCGAGGATGGCCCGGAACAGCCCTCCCCGACGCCGACGCCGGTGCGCGCAGCGAACAAGGTCCAGAAGCCGGTGGCCATCCCGCAGGCTGCGGTCATCAGGCTCCAGAAACTGATCGCGCTCGCGACGATGTTCTTGCGGGTCGACCGGTCGGCGAGCCGCGCTGCCGGGAAGCCTGCCAGCACATAGACCAGCGAAAACGCCGCTCCGCCCAGCAGGCCAAGCTCGAAATCCGACAGCGCGAACTCGGCCTTGATGTCCTCGACCAGAATGCCGAACACCAGCCGGTCCGCAACGCTGAACGCACTCGTCAGCGTCAACAGACCAAGCACGTACCAGCGATAGCCGCCTGAAGCCTCAGTGGTGGGGACGGGCGTAGAGGCCATTGTCCACCGGGATCGTCAGGCCATTGAGAAAGCGCGCTTCGTCCGAAGCGAGGAACAGCACGCAGCCCGCGACATCCTTGGGATGGCCAAGTGCATCCATCGCCAACGGGCCTTCGGGAATGTCCATCGGCTTTTCGCCGCCGCGCCCGGAAATGCCCATCACCATCGGGGTTTCGATCCCCCCCGGCGCGAGCGCATTGACGCGGATGCCGTAGCCCTTGTCCTGGAAATCGACCGCAAGGCTGCGGGTCATGCCCGCAATGCCGGCCTTGGACGCGGCATAGGCCGGGATATTGCCATAGCCCATCAGCGCCGCGGTCGAAGCCATGTTGATGATCGACGAGCCGCCCCCGCCGACCGTTTCGTGGCGATGCTTCATCAGCGGCACGGCATATTTGCACCCCAGGAACGTGCCGACCACATGGATTTCGAGATGCAGCTTGAAGTGCGCCAAGCTGCAATCCTCGATGCTTTCGAAGATCACATTGCCCGCGTTGTTGACGAGAATATCGAGCCCGCCGTGGCGCTCCTTCACGGCGCGCATCACGTCGATCCATTGCTCTTCGTTGGTGACATCCAGCGCCATCGCATCGCCGCCGATCGCGGCCGCCACCTGATGGGCGAGTTCGGCATCGCGGTCAGTGACGATCACCTTCGCACCCTCGCGCGCCAGCGCCTCGCAATCGGCCTTGCCCAGACCCATCGCCCCGCCTGTCACGAGCGCTACCCTGCCCGCTACCCGTCCCGCCATATGCTCTCTCCCAAAAGCTTTTTTGATATGTCGCCAGCCTATCGGGCGGGCGGGTCCGTGCCACTGTCGAAAGCGCGAGGACGCTGGCGGCTAGCAGCGGTGGTACCTGCGCAACCGAGGAGAGGCGGAAATGATGGAGCCGGAAGAAATCGCGCGGCTGAAGGCGCTGATGGAGTGGGAAGGCCAGCGCACCGCGCCGCCCGAAGGCTTCCCGGTGCTGCCCGATATGCCCGCCGGGCGCTACACCTCGCCCGAATACTTCGCGCTCGAACAGCAACACGTTTTCCGCAAGAGCTGGCTGTTCGCCGGGCATCTGGACGAGATTCCCGAGCCGGGCTGCTATATGCGCTGGCACAATGCCGGCGATCCGATCGTGATCGTCCACGGCATGGACGGCACAGTGCGCGCCTTCCACAACACCTGCCGCCACCGCGGCGCACCGGTGGTTACCGAGGATCGCGGCAAATCCTCACGCCTGATGTGCGGCTATCACAACTGGACCTACAAGACCGACGGCAGTCTGGTGGGCGTGCCCGAACGGCGCGATTTTCCGGCCGACTTCGACATGAGCTGCCGCGGGCTGCTCCCCGTTCGATGCGAGCTGTTCGGCAAGATCATCTACGTCAACTTCGACATGGACGCGATGCCGCTGCTCGACTGGCTTGGCCCGCTGGCGCGCGAATGGGAGGAGTTCGCCTTTGACCGCATCAAGCTCGCCGCGCGCCATTCCTTCGATCTCCAGTGCAACTGGAAGGTGGCGATGGAGGCGAACATGGAGGTCTACCATGTGCCCTTCATCCACCCCAATACCGTCGCGCCGCTGGTCGACAGCAGCCGCAACCTCAACACCATCTATCCCAATGGCCACGCCCGGATGCTCGCTCCGCCGCCGCGCAGCACTGACCGCGAGCACGTGCGCGCAATCGACAGCCCGCCGGGCTGGCGGCAGATCGAGACCGTGGGCGAGTTGGGGCGCACCTGCACCCAGAGCTACACGCTGTTTCCCAACTGGGTCAGCCCCTTGAGCAACTACTTCGTCCCGCCGCTGGTGTTCTGGCCGACCTCGCTTGGCACCACCCGGCTGGAGCTGGTGACGATGGCGCTGGATTGGGGCGACGCACCCGCGCCCGATCTTTGGACTGTCCCGGATGCTAGCCAGCCCAATGGCCGCCAGATGAGCCCGATCATCCTCGAAGACACCCAGTTCGGCGAGGCGATCCAGCAATCGATGCAAGGCTCGGCCTTCCGGTCTGTGCCGCTGTCTTATCAGGAGGCGCGGATCTATTCGTTCCACCAGAGCCTCGACCGGATGATCGGGCCGGAGAATGTGCCCGAGCACCTGAGGGTTGAACCGGTGATCGGCACCGAATGGGTGTGGCCCAATGATCCGCGCGCCAGCCAGATGGAGCGCGAAGCCGCTAACGCTGGATCGCACGCCACCGCTGCGGCCGAATGACGTTACGGCATCAGATGGTTTTGGCCGCTTTGCCGAGCCCGTGTGACGTTTTTGCCGCAGTTTGACAGGCTCACTATCGCTTTTGCGAATGGCGCGCTCGCCGCCGTAACATAGACCCGCGAGACATACCGAAAGGCGTGAGGAGACACGCTGACGGGTTGGGGAAGTACAGGGCACGCGGGTTAGCCGCGGTCCGAAGGGGAGAGACGACCATGAGTACATTTCGTGCCCGAATTGCATCTGGCGTCCGCGTGGACGGCATACGGCGCGCCCTGCTGTGCGGCGCCGCACTGAGCGGTTTTGCCGCAATGCCGAGCACTGCCTTTGCGCAGGATGCGGCGGCTGAAGCGGATGATGTCCAGGACGATCAGGTGATCGTGGTGCAGGCCCGCCGCCAGAACGAAACCCTGCAAGAAGTCCCCGTGACCGTCACCGCGATCGGCGGCGAAACGCTCCAGCGCTTCAATATCGACCAGGTCGCCGACGTGACCAGCCGCGTGCCGACACTCAACGTGCAGGTTGGCGGCTCGGGTTCGGGCGGTCAGCTCAGCTTGCGCGGCGTGGGTTCGTCGAACATCTCGGCAGCGTTCGATTCCGCCGTGGCGTTCGAATATGACGGCGTCGTTGTGTCGACCATGCGCATGGTGCAGGCCGGCTTCTTCGATGTCGAGCAGATCGACGTGCTGCGCGGGCCGCAGTCGCTGTTCTTCGGCAAGTCGGCCACGGCGGGCGTGCTCTCGCTGCGCTCGGCCAATCCCACGTCCGACTGGGAAGTCGGGATGCGCGCCAATTATGAATTCGAAGAGAAGGGCTACCTGCTCAACGGCTACATTTCCGGCCCGCTGTCTGACACGCTTGGCATTCGCATTGCCGCCCAGTTCAACGATATCGACGAATTCCAGCTCGCTCAGCCTGGCTCGCCAGCGGTTAACCAGAAGCGCGGCCTGACCGACTTCATCGGCCGCGTGACCCTTGACTGGCAGCCGTCGGACATGTTCCGCGCCAACCTGAAGGTGCAATACACCAAGCACGAGAACGACGGCGCGCTCGGGACGGGCGAAGTGTCCTGCGGTGCCAACGGAGTCGCGGACTCGATCTTCCTGCTCGGCGGTGCGGTGAACCTGCCGGCGGGCTATGATTGCAACGTCACTGACCAGCGCTACTACTTCACCGACACCGCTGCGCCGCTCGCTGGCGGCGTGCCGACCCCGTCGAAGGCCGCAGGCCGCAACGGCGTGCCGTTCGGTGAGACGGACATCTGGTTCGGCCGCCTGCAATTCGAACTCGACCTGACCGAAAAGCTCCAACTGACCTCGGTCACTGGCCTGCTCAACATGAAGGCGGTCGATTTCGAAAGCTATTCCTACGGCGGCTTCATCCCCGGCCCCAATGGGACCCGCCTGCCGGGCGGCGCGGGTTCGTCCGACCCGATCAACAACCTTGAACAATACACCCAGGAACTGCGCCTTGCCTCGGACTTCGATGGCGCCTTCAACTTCATGCTCGGCGCGTTCTACGAAGACCGCACGATCACCTTCGACACTTCGCAACAGGGCGTGAACATCTCGTTCCTCGGGCCTGACCCGGCGACCGGGTTCACCTATGACTGGGACAAGACCCACCTCACCAAGACCGAAGCCCTGTCGTTCTTCGGCAGTGCGATGATCGACCTCACGGAAAAGCTGGAACTGTCGGGCGGGATCCGCTGGACGGACGAGCAGAAGGTCCAAACCATCAGCGTGCCTTACGTCCACACCTTCCTGTTCGGGCCGACCTTCGTGCGGCCGGGCTTCTTCTCTGGCCCGATCAACTTCGCCGATGACAACTTCTCGCCCGAAGTGACGCTGAAGTATCAGGCGAACGAAGATTTCAACATCTTCGCCTCGTTCAAGACCGGCTTCAAGTCGGGCGGGATCGACAACTCCGCACTGCCGTCAAACAGCCTCAGCGCGGCAGCGGCGAGCGGCGATTTCAGCTCGCTGATCTTCAAGTCGGAAGAGGCGATCGGCGGCGAAATCGGCTTCAAGTCGCAGTGGTCGAACCGCGACATCACGCTCAACATGACGGCCTACCAATATGTGTTCAAGGATCTGCAGGTGCAGAACTTCAACGCGCAAACGGTGCAGTTCATCACCAGCAATGCGGGTGAGCTGACCACCAAGGGCGTCGACATGGAAGCCAAGTGGCGCACTCCGGTTGACGGCCTGAGCTTCTCGTCGAACATCTCCTATCTCGATGCCAAGTACACCGATGACTTCCTCCAGCCGGGCGGCCAGGGCGGCACGATCAACCTCAAGGGTCGTCGTGGCAGCCAGGCCCCCGAATGGTCGGGCAACGTCGCGGCAGACTGGGCAATCCCGCTCGGCAATAGCCTCGAATTGTTCTTGTCGGGCAACGCGGCGTACAATGATGGCTACATCACTGACGAAACATCGCTCAATGATTTCAGGCAGCCGAGCTTCTGGCTGTTTGATGCCAACGTCTCGATCGGTCATCCGGATGGCGACTGGAAGCTCTCGCTGGTCGGCCAGAACCTGACCGACAAGGTCTTCGTCATCACCAGCGGCGGGCGTCCGTTCCTGTCGCCCACCGGTGACGACATCTTCCTCACCCAGAACCGTGGCCGTCAGATCTTTGCGGAAATCAGCTTCCGGTTCTGATCGTTCCAGCAGGGAAATGCGGGGGGGCGGGCCAGAGATGGCTCGTCCCTTTGCTTTTGCGCCGCGCCGCCCCGCTCCGCCTGCTCTGCCAAAAGTGAGCATTGCCCCGGCAGGCTGTAAGGCGGATGCTCCTCGCAACAGTCCGGGAGAACAAGCATGTCACGCGAAACGCTGGTCGAAATGACCCGCAGTCTGGTCGCCCACGGCGCGGCCGATACGATGGAATATGCCGACGACATCGTCCGCATTCCCGCCAGCGCCTATACTGACCCAGATCTGTTCGAGCTGGAAAAGAAGCAGATTTTCCGCCGCCTGCCGCTGATGGTGGCGCCGTCGTGCGAACTGCCCAACCCCGGCGATTTCAAGGCGATGGACATCTGCGGCGTACCGCTGCTGCTATCCCGCCAGAAGGACGGCAGCATGGGCGCCTTCCTCAATATGTGCACCCACCGCGGCAACCCGCTCGCGGCCGGCTGCGGCAATGCCAGCCGCTTCACCTGCGGCTATCACGGCTGGACCTTCAAGGCCGATGGCGATCTGATCGGCGTGGCCGATTCCAAGGATTTCGGGAGCATCGACAAGAGCCAGCATTGCCTGACCAA
>DLGU01000163.1:13033-14783 GCA_002482865.1 Porphyrobacter sp. UBA7686 | reverse complement strand
TGTGCGGCTATGACGATCTGCTCAAGGCCTTCGAGTTCGACGGCTGGACGCTGTTCGCCCAGCGCACGATCCCGGGGCCGAACTGGAAGACGGCCTATGACGGCTATCTCGATTTCTACCACCTTCCGGTGCTGCACAAGGACACCTTCGGCGCGGATTTCTACAACCGCGCCAACTACTTCGCCTTTGGCCCGCACCAGCGCCTGTCGACCCCGTCGAAGTTCGCGATCAAGGTGCAGGGGGATGATGATCAGGCGCTCGATCTCGAAGCGCTTGCCGATGACGATCTGCCGCAGGAAGTGCTGGTGCAGGGCGTGTGGACGATCTTCCCGCACATCTCGATCGCCAGCTTCTACGGCGGCGGCCAGCGCGGGGCGCTGGTCAGCCAGCTGTTCCCCGGCGCCACGGTCGGTGAAAGCTACACCACCCAGTACTACGTCATGGAAAACCAGCCCGAAACGCCCGAGCAGGTTCAGGCGGCGCACGACCAGTTCAACTTCCTCGAAATCGTGGTCCGCGACGAAGATTACGCCACCGGCAAGCGCCAGCATCAGGCGCTGCAATCAGGGCTGATGAAAGAGGTGCTGTTCGGCCGCAATGAAAAGGGCGGACAGGTCTTCCACCAGTGGGCCGAGCGTCTGACGCGCGCGAGCGACGAGGAGCTGGTGCGGATCTTTGCAGCCGAGCAAAGGCAGGCGGCGGAGTAGCGTTGCCAATCTTCGTCATCCCAGCGGAAGCTGGGACCTAGAGCGGCAAGCTCTACACCAAGAGGCTCTAGGCCCCAGCTTCCGCTGGGGTGACGGTAAACGCCGTGGGGCGTTAGGTTTGCGCTGAACTCGGTCGCGCTAGCGAGCGCAAGGCCGACCGGCCGCCCGCAGCGGGCGCAGCTTCGCTGCGCGCCTAGCGAGGACGGGGGCGCGGACGCGCCCCCGCTCCAAAAGCATCACCCAAACGCAGGCCGGTAATTGCTCTCGCCCCATTCCTGACGCTTGGTCCATTCGCCCAGCGGCTCGAGCTTGCCTTCCAGTTCCGGGAAGCGCTCATAGACATGATCCATGTCGACCGCGAAGGGCTTCGTCGGGGCGTCGTTGTTGTATTCGTAGAACGCCTGGATGCCCTTGGCGAATTGGTCGCGCATTTCCGGGGCCATCGTGTCGCCCGCCGCTTCGACCAGATAGCGGCCGAATTCTTCCGGGGTGCAGGGATCGTACTTGATCTCCTTGCCCAAAGCTTCGGACAGGCACTGCGTCACCTGCTTGCCGACCAGCCGCTCCGGCCCGCCGATATTCAGCCACGCGCCTTCCATGTCGGGCCGCTCAAGGCTCGCCAGCATGAAGCGGGCGACGTCATCAAGGCTGATCCAGTTCGCCTGAAGGTTGGGGTTATGCGGATACACATACCGGCCCTCATTGACGATGAAGGGCCGCGCCCAGTTGGTCAGCAGGTTGTCCATGAACAGCACCGAACCGAACACCGTCCCCGGTGCGCCCGAACGCCACAGCGCGTTGATACCCTTGGTGTTCTCGCCATAAGTGAAGGGATCGCCCGGCTTGTCCGGAATCCAGCTAGAGGTGTTCCACACCACGCGCTTGACCCCAATATGCGCGGCGGCCTTGCCGACTTCGCCGATCAGATAGGCGCGGTCCGCACGGGCTTGCAGCGGGTGGGTGTAGAAGATGTAGTCGCTGCCTTCGAGCGCTTCGGCGAAGGTTGAGGTGTCGTAGAGGTCCATCGACCGCACTTCGACCCG
>DLGU01000163.1:6455-12965 GCA_002482865.1 Porphyrobacter sp. UBA7686 | reverse complement strand
GCGCGCACATCGTACCCTGCGGCAAGCGCCTGCCGCACCTGCGCCAGACCTTGCCTGCCGCTTGCGCCGATCACTGTGATAAGTGCCATTCGTGTCTCTCCCGTATTATGATTGACGGGCAGACTAGGAAGCGCCCCGCCCGCACGCACCGCGCCAATTTGATAGCCAGTGCCATTTACCCCCTAGCGAAAAGGCGGGGTTGCCGTAGCGGCGCAGCGCCCGGAATGTGCCGGGATGCAGAACCGTTTCTGGCGCATCGCGCGCCGCCCCGAAGGCACCGATTTCGCCGCCGCGCTGGAGCTGGACGAGGCGCCGCTTGCCCCGCTGGGGACAGGCGAAATTCGCATCCGCAATTCGCACCTGTCGATGGATGCCGGGACCCGGATGTGGCTGACTGATCGTGAGGACGGGTATCAGCCGCCCCTCCCGCTCGGCATTCCGATGTCAGGGCTGGTGCTGGGCGAGGTGCTTGAAAGCCGCGCCGATGGCTTCGCGCCCGGCGATCTGGTGCGCGCCTTTGGGCAATGGGCCGATGTCAGCACGGTTGATGCAGTGATGTCCGGCGCGATTGTGCTCGACCCCACCGTCACCGACCGCCGCGCGTGGTTCGGCCCGCTAGGGATGAACGGCTGGACGGCGCTGTGGGGCGTGGAACAGACCGGCGCGGCCAAGCCGGGTGAACGGGTGCTGGTCTCCGCCGCCGCGGGCGCGACGGGGATACTCGCGGTACAGGTCGCCAAGCTGCTCGGCTGCGAGGCGTGGGGTATTGCCGGAGGCGCGGCCAAGTGCGCCTACCTGACCGATGAATTGGGGATCGCCGGGGCGGTCGATTACAAGGCTGCGGATGTGGGCGGGCAGCTCGACGCGGCTGGCGGTTTCGACATCTACTTCGACAATGTCGGCGGAGCGCTGCTCGATCAGGTGCTGACCCGCATGAACCACTATGGCCGCATCGCGGTGTGCGGCCTGCTCGCCGATTACACCGGCGGCGGGCGCACGAGCCCGCGCGAGTTCGATCAGGTGTTGATGCGGCGCCTGCGTATCGAAGGGTTCTTCTCGCCCGATTTCATGCACGAAGGCCCCGCCCTCACCCGCCGCCTGCGCGACTGGACCGAGGCCGGCGCGCTGGTCATGCCCTATGACGTGACGCAGGGGCTGGAAAACACCCTCACCGCCTATGCCAAGCTGTTCACCGGCGGCAATATCGGCAAAGTGATCGTGGAGCTTGACGCATGACCGGAACCCTCGACGACCGCGAAGCCATCCGCGACATCCTCGCCGCCTATGCCCATGCCATCGACCGGCGGCGCTGGGGGATGATGGAGCATCTGTTCCACCCAGACGCGATCTTCCGCTTCGGCACCATCGAGGGTGATTGGCGCGGGTTCGTGGATCAGGCGCGCGCGGTGATCGACCCCTGCCTTGCGACCCAGCACCAGCTTGGCCAGACGATCTTCGGCTTCGATGGCGATGCCGTCTGCCACACAGAAACCTACATGACCGCGATGCACACCGTCCCACCGGGCTATCCGCTGGCGGCGGTGTTCCCGGACAAGGGCGTGATCTACTCCGCGATCGTCGCAGGGCGCTATGTCGACCGCTTCGAAAAGCGGAGCGGTGAGTGGCGCATCGCTCAGCGCACCGGCCTGTATGACTGGCGCGAGTTCAGGGTGGTGGAGGGCGTTGACCTCTCCGACACGCCCGAAGGCGCAGCGGGATTCCACGACGAACGCGATCCCTCGACGGCAGCCGTGAGGCGGTGGTTGGGGTAGGGTCACTTTCCCATTCTTCGTCACCCTGAACTTGTTTCAGGGTCCAACTCTCCACCCGCACCAGCCTCGCCTGCGGAGAAATGGATGCTGAAACAAGTTCAGCATGACGACGGTAGAGACATGTCACCGCCGAAACGCAAACACTCCGCTCATCGTCGCGATCTGCTCATCGCCGCGCCACACCCCGCCTGACGTATAGGCCGTGCGCCCACCCAGCCGGTCGATCCGCACCCGCGCCTCCAACCAATCGCCCAGCCGCGCGCCGCTGAGATAATTCACCGTCAGCGTCACAGTCGAAGGCGCCAGCCGCGGCCGCTCGGCATCGTAGACCGCGTGACTCAGCGCCACATCGGCGAAGGTCGAGATCACCCCGCCATGCGCGGCGTCCTGATAGTTGATGTGGTGCGGCATGATCTTGAGGCCCACCACTCGTATGCACTCCACAGCAGGCCCGAGATAGTAAGGCCCGCCATGGTCGAGAAAGCCGGGAGTGAAACCGGCCGGTGCAAAGCCCGAAGGAATATCCATCCCCTCACCCTAACGCCGCCCCAGCCGCGCGCCGCTATGAATTGTGCCAATGACAGGCGCAGCGCCAAGCCCTATCCTTGGCCGCATGGGAGAGAACACAGCATTGGCAGCGGAGTCCTTTTGCGACGTCGTGCGCGATCACGCGCGCGTTCAGGGGGACGTTATCGCCTTCACCTACGCGGGCGAGGAGATCAGCTTCGCCGAACTCGATGAGGGCGCCAACCGGGCGGCGAACGGGCTGGCGGCACTGGGCGTCAAGCCGGGCGAGCGCGTGGCCTTCCTCGGCAAGAACCACCCGCTCTATTTCGAAGCCTTCCTCGGCGCGGCGCGCATCGGGGCGGTGATGACCCCGGTCAACTGGCGGCTGGCCGCGCCGGAGGTCGCCTATATCCTCGACAATTGTCAGGCCCGCGTCGTGTTCATCGGCGAAGGCTTTGCCGACGTGCTCAGCAGCATCCGTGCAGACTGCCCGCGGGTGGAGCAGGTGATCGGCATCGACGCGCCGGACTTCGCAGGCACCGATTACCGCATCTGGCGCGACGGCTTCCCCGCCACGCCCCCAGCCCACCGCGTGCGGGCCGAAGACGATGCGCTGCAACTCTACACCTCGGGCACCACCGGCAAGCCCAAGGGCGCGGTGATGACCCACGGCTCGATCCTCTCCAGCCGCGATGCGACCGCGAGCGGCGAAGAGATGCGCGGCTGGCAGGAGCCGATCCCGGGCGATGTCACGCTGCTCGCCATGCCGTGTTTCCACATCAGCGGCACCGGCACCGGCATCGGCACGATGGTCGCGGGCACCAATGCGATTGTCCTGCCGGAATATGATCCGACCAAGGCATTGGATCTGATCGCCAATTTCAACATCTCGAAAATCTTCCTCGTGCCCGCAGCGATCCAGATTCTGCTCAATCACCCGCGCGTGGCCGAGACCGATTTCAGCCGCCTCAAATACATTACCTACGGCGCCTCTCCGATTCCCTTGGAGTTGATGCGCGAGGCGATGCGGGTGATCGGCTGCGGCTTCGTGCAGATGTACGGAATGACCGAGACGAGCGGGACAATCGTGGCGCTCGATCCCGAGGATCACGTGCCCGAAGGCTCGCCCCGGATGCGGAGCGTGGGCAAGCCGCTGGCCGGCGTCGAGCTCAAGATCATCGACGAGGCAGGCAACCCGGTCCCCGTGGGCACCGTCGGCGAAATCGCCACGCGTTCGTCCAAGAATATGCGCGGGTACTGGAACAACCCGGACGCCACCGCCGCGACCATCGATGCCGAAGGCTGGCTGCGCACCGGCGACGCGGGCTATCTTGACGAGGACGGCTATCTCTACATCCACGACCGGGTGAAGGACATGATCATCTCGGGCGGCGAGAACGTCTACCCCGCGGAGATTGAGAACGCGCTCTATTCGCACCCCAAGGTGGCGGACGTGGCGGTGATCGGCGTGCCCGACCCCAAGTGGGGCGAGGCGGTCAAGGCCTGCGTGGTGGTGAAGGCTAGCGAGACGCTGACCGAAGCGGAGCTGATCGCCCACGCCCGCACGCTGATCGCGGGCTACAAGTGCCCCAAGACGATCGATTTCATCCCGGCACTGCCGCGAAACCCTTCGGGCAAGATCCTGCGCCGCGAGCTGCGTGCGCCCTATTGGGTGGGGAAAGACCGGGCGGTCAATTGATCGGGCTGCCGGTCCGCCAGCTCGCCTACAAGGTCAATGATCTTGAGGTGGCGGCGGCAGCGCATCACCGACAGTTCGGCTCGGGGCCGTTCTTCGTGCTGCGCCATGTCGCGCTTGCGTCATCGCAGCATCGCGGGATGGAGCGGCCGTTCGATCACTCCAGCGCCTATGGCCAATGGGGCAGCGTGATGGTGGAGCTGGTAATGCAGCACAATCCTGATCCGAGCGCACTGCACGACATGTTCCCGCACGGGTCTGGCAAAGAGGGGCTGCATCACGCGGCGCTGTTCGTGGATGATCTGCAAGCCGAGATCGCGCGGTTCGCCGCCGAGGGCGTGCCGCTGGCACAGCTCTCGGTGACGAAGACGGGCACCGCATTTGCCTTTGTCGATACGCGCGTGAGCCTGGGGCATATGCTGGAATTGTATGAGCCGGCGCCGCAGCTGACAGGGTTCTACGATTTCGTCGCCGAGGCGGCGAAGGGTTGGGACGGGCGCGATCTGATGCGGGAGCTAAGCTAACCCCCGCCCCGGGCCTAACCCGGGGCCCCGCTTCCTCGGCTGCAGGATGACAGCTGGGCCCCGGGTCAAGCCCGGGGCGGGGAGAATGGAATCAAACCCCCGCCAACCCCGGCAAATCCACCAACTCCGCGCGGCATTCGGCATCCGCCAGCGCTGTAACCACCGAGAAGGCGACAAACCCCGGCTCGCCCAGATACGCGACCATTGCGGCGGCTTCGGCATCGGTGATCGCGGTATGTTCGAACGGCATCCGCCGCGCGTAGGCGATGGCCGCGCGGGTTCCGGCGTCGAGCGCGCTCTCGTCGATCGGCGCGCTGTCGATACCGTGCACCTGCGCCACCGCCTGCCGGACCAGCGCCACCAGTGCGAGGTCGAGCGCCCCTTCGGCTTTCGCGCGGAAATCGGCGTAGTGGGCTGCCAGCACCGGATCGCCCGCCAGCGCGGCGCAGACGGCGGTCATTCTGCGGCCTCCAGCACGGCAGGCGTGGGCAGGACGGTGCGGTCCATCACTTCGGGCTCCAACCCCATCGTGATCAGCGCCTTGGCGAGCGCGAGGAACAGCGTCACCCCCAGCCCCAATTCGGCGATCTGCGCCGGCGTCAGATGGCGTTGCAAAGCCGCCTTCGCATCACCGGTCAGCAGGTCAGGATCATGGATCAGCGCATCGGTGAATTTCAGCACCGCCTTTTCGGTATCGGTGAGCTTGTCCGAGGTTTCGTAGCCATCGGTGATGTCGTCCACCACCTCCTCTCGCAGACCCTCGGCCACCGCCTTGTCGAAGCGGACATTGCGGCAGAACCCGCATTCGGTGACGCGCGCATTGCGCATCCGCGCGACCTCCTTGATCCGCGCCGCCAACACATCGGAGCCCCAGAACCGCCCGTAAAGCGCGAAGAAACTCTCCGCGATAGCGGGCTGATGCGCGAGCACGCTGCCGAAATGCGCCGGTTCGCCAGCAATGGCCGAGGATACGCGCGGGGTGGTCGACATCTTCGTCTCCTTACATCTTACGGTAATCAGGATGCCCGCTTTCGCGCAGGTCCAGCATCGGCAGCGGGAATTCGGCGTTGGGGCTGGCGTCGGGCTGGTCGGGCATCGCCATCGTCCAGTCCATGATGTAGCGGCGGCTCGATATCCGCCATTCCCCGTCGCGCTTCTCATACTGGTCGAGATAGCGCCCGCCATACATGTTGCCGCGGTAGGGCTCCGCCTCATCCTCGCGCCGGAAGCCCAGTGCGATGCCGTAGCACTCGCCCTCCGCCGTGGTCGCCGAGGTCAGCTTCACCGCCAGCGACGACAGCAGGTGCCAGCGCCGCCCGGTCGAGCGTTCCACCGCCATCACCACCGGCACGAAGTCCGCTGCGGTGCCCTTGAAGAAGCCGTAATCGATCGCCGCATCGGGCCAATAGCAACCAGCCTGCCCTGCATCATCGACCCAGTCGAGGGTGCGTGAGTAACGCGCGATCAGTTCCTGGATCGCCTGCTTGTCGAGCAGTTCCTGAAGCACGGCCTCCACGTTCATGCCCGCGCACCCCACCAGGCCGGAATGTCGAGTGGGAAGCGCTCCTGCGCCGTCCGCATCGCCTCGCTTGCATCAGCGGGCAGCGCCGGATCTTCGGTCGGCGGCAGCCCTCCCCCTGCCCCATCGACGGGGTCGATATATTCAAGTCTTATCCCCGCCAGCACGTCGGCGAAATCGTGGCCTTCGTGGTGGTCGGACATCTGGTGGTGATAGAACGCCCATTTGTCCTTGAAGCTGAGCAGGCAGTAATAGGAGAGCGGCTCCTGCCCCTTCCAGTATTCGTAGCGGATCACGCCTTCTTCGGTGCCGAAGGTGTGGTGGACCATGTCGCGCATGATCGCCTCCCACTTCTCCTCCTTGCCGGGCTGGATCTGGATATGAGCGAGCAATGTGGCCATCGAAGCGTCTCCGTTCAGGCGGGTGTGAGGTTCAAGAACAGCCGGTGGATGCCGAGCATGATCCCGCCCTGATGGCGGAAGTCGTTGCCGG
>DLGU01000163.1:0-6404 GCA_002482865.1 Porphyrobacter sp. UBA7686 | reverse complement strand
GAAATGTTCGATCCCGGACACGAGCGCGGCCCCTGACTGAAGGCGAGGTGCCGGGTGGCGGCCTTGCGGTCGAGCTTCAGGTCGAGCGGGTCTTCGAACTCGTCCGCATCGATATTCGCCGCCGCCCAGCGCAGGTGGAGCATGGAACCGGCAGGCACTTCGACGCCCTGAAATACCTCGTCATGCGCGCAGATGCGGGTCGAGAGGCCTTGGGTGGGCGAGCGTAGCCGCATCCCTTCCTCAATGAAGGTTCGGATCGCCGCGCGGTCGCCGCGCAAAGTGCCGAACATTCCCGGCCGATCGCACAGCAACTGCGCTTGCTCGGCAATGGCATATTGGGTCGTTTCGAGCCCGCCGATCACCATCGCATAGACCACGCCGTTGATCTCATCATCGGTGAGCTTGCGGCCCAGCGGGGCATATTCGATCTGGGTGAGGAAGCTCACCATGTCATCCTGCGGAGCCGCGCGTTTCTCGCGCGTTTTCTCCGCCACATATTCCTTCATTCCCGCCAGCAGCCGGAACTTCTCGGCGCTCTGTTCGGGGGTGAGGATGTTCTTGTGCGTCGTCCCGATCACATAGGACATGACCTGCGCATTGCCCCATTGCTCCAGCCGCGGGATATCCGCGTGCGGGAAGCCCAGCACATCGGCCATCACCCGCTGCGGCAACGGGCGGGTGAAATCGGCGACGAAGTCCACCGGCTCGCCGCGCTTCGCCTTCTCCAGCATCCCGGCAATCAGTTCATCGACGTGGCCCGCGATCATTGCGGCGTGCCGCGTGCACCCCGGCCCCACCCACGGATCGGTCAGCTCCTTGCGATGCGCGCGCCACATCTCCGGATCGGGGCGCAGCGACACGATCGAGGCGACCATCGCGTCGATATCGGGCAGGTGGGTGGGCATCTCGCCCGATTGCTGGATATGCGCGACCAGCAGCGACAGCGTCGGCGGGAAGCGGTCCCAATCGCGCACCACCCGCTTGATATCATCATATTTGGTGAGGACGAAAGCATCGCTATCGGGCGTCAGACCCTCTCCGGCCAAGCGCTGCACCGGGGCTTCTTCGTGCAAGATCGCATAGGCCGCATACCAATGTTCCTGCGCGCCGGGGGCGAACAGATCGACTTCGGCAAGGCTCTGCGGCGCGCCTTCGATACCAGACTGCACGGCCGCCTCTCCCATCGCGGGGCGCTTCGCTTAGCGAATCCGCCAATTGCTCCTGTCCACCTTGTCCCGCAGCGTCGACCTTACGGAAACGGGCTATTTTGTGAGGCCCGCCAATGGGAGAGACCGCTGTGAGCCGAATTGCCAAACTGGCGCCGGAGCAATGGGACGAACGGCTGGTCACAGCGATCCAGCCCGACAACCTGACCGATCTCGAACAGGGTCTCACCCGCTATTTCGCGCATTGCCCGGAACAGGCGCTGGGGCTGATGGGCTTTGGCGGCGCGTTGAAGCGCAACCGCACTCTGCCTGACCGGTTGGTGGAGCTGGTGCGGCTTAGGGTCGCATTCTTCAACCAGTGCCGTTCCTGCATGGCGATCCGCTATTCGGACGCAGTGGCGGATGGCGTGACCGAGGGGCTGGTGTGCTCATTGGAACGCCCGCAGGAGGCCGAAAACCTCACCGCCGCCGAAAAGGTGGCGATCCGGTACGGCGAGCTGATGGCGACCGATCACCTGGCGATCGACGATGCGATGTATGCCGATCTCCGCGCGCATTTCAGCGAGGCGCAGATTGTCGAACTCGGCATGACGGTGGCGTTCTTTGTCGGCTTCGGCAGGCTGGCTGCGACGTATCACATGGTCGAGGAACTGCCCGAGGCGTTCCAGACAGCCGAGAAAATCGCGCCTTGGGGCGCTGAAAAGATCGAGGTGCGCTGATGAACTCGCAGCCGCAGATCAACCTGTTCGACCCGGCGCTCCAGCAGTGCCCCTATGACGCCTACAAAACCCTGCGCGACGAGGCCCCGGTCTACAACATTCCGGGCACGCAGATCTTCGTCGTCAGCCGCTATGACCATGTGCGCGAGGTGCTGATGGACCCCGCGCGGTTCCCCTCGACCGCTGCCAATGAGTTGATGCGCGCGAATCCCACCGACATGGAGCGCGGGCGCAAGGTGGCCGAACGCTTCCGCGAGAAAGGCTGGCTCCCTGCCCCGACACTGGCGGGGCGGGATGATCCCAACCACAAGCAGATGCGCGCGATGTTCAACGAGGCGTTCAAGCCCAGCCGCATCAAGGACATCGACCCGCGCGTCGAGACCCTCGCATACGAGTTGATCGATGAATTCGCCGACGATGGCCACTGCGACTGGGTGCGCCAATTCTGTGTCCCCCTGCCGCTGTTCATCATCGGCGAACAGATGGGCGCCGCGCGCGAAGACATGTGGCGCATCAAGGGCTGGACCGATGCCTTCTTCCACCGCATCTCGCTGATGCTGCCCGAGGACAAGCACCTCGAAATGGTCGACCGCGAGATCGAGGCGCAGCATCACTTCCAGCCGATCTTCGAACGCCTGCGCGAACACCCGGATGGCAGCCTCATCTCGGTGCTGGTCAACACCGTCATCGAAGGCTGGGGCCGCCCGCTCAACAACGAGGAGCTCCACGCCGAGATGATGGCCGACACCTTCGTCGGCGGCTCGGAAACCACCACCAATGCGCTCGCAGCGGGGATGAAGCTGCTGATCGAGAACAAGGACGTGTGGCACAAACTCAAGACCGATCCCGACAAGTATATGCGCAATTTCGTCGAGGAGGTGCTGCGGCTGGAAAGCCCGGTGCAAAGCCTGATGCGCTTCACTCACAAGGACGTGGAACTGGACGGGGTGACGATCCCCGCAGGCTCGGTGGTCAACGTCCGCTACGGCGCGGCCAACCGTGATGAGCGCTTTTTCGAATGCCCCGAAAAGCTCGATCTCGATCGGCCCAAGGCCGGTGCACACATGGCCTTCGGGTCCGGCACGCACCACTGCCTCGGTGCCCCGCTTGCCCGGCGCGAGCTGACCTGGGGCTTCCAGGCCGTGGTCGACCGGTTCGAGGACATGCACTTTGCCGAGGGGCTGAACGACTTCAGCTACCACCCGCACTTCCTGCTGCGCTCCCTCAAGCAGCTCCACATCACTTTTGAAGCGAAGGCACGCTGATATGGCCACTCTACTCCGCCCCGACACCGCTCCCCAGCGGATCGACACCACCCCGCAGCCGATGCCCGCACTGTCGGCCAAGCCGATTGAGGGCAGCCGCTACTGGTCGCGCGAGTTCATGGACCGCGAGTGGGAGGGGATCTGGACCAAAAGCTGGCTGATCGGCGGCCTCGCGGCTCAGGTCGCCAAGCCCGGCGATTTCTTCACCTATGACATCGGCCGCGAAAGCATCCTCGTCACCCACGGCGATGACGGGCAGATCCGCGCGTTCTACAATGTCTGCCCGCACCGCGGAAAACGCCTCGTGATGGAGGAGGAAGGCCATTCCAAGCGGATCGCCTGCTCCTACCACGGTTGGCGGTTCACCCATGAAGGCGAACTCAACTTCGTCCCCTGCCCGGAGGATTTCGCGGGCGGCTCCCCCTGCGGCAAGGTCAAGCTGGAAGAAGTGCGGTGCGAGGTGTTTGCCAGCTTTGTCTGGGTCAATCTCGATCCACACGCCACGCCGCTTGCCGAGCATCTCGGCCCCGTCGCGCCGCAGATCGCAGGCTACCGGATGGAGCAGATGCACCGGACCCACTGGGTCACGCTGGAAGGCGACTGGAACTGGAAGTGCGTGCAGGACAATTTCAACGAGTCTTATCACCTGCCCTTCGTCCACCCGCAAACCCGTTTCGTGATGGAGCAGAGCTACAAGGACTGCCAATTCGATCTCTACGCGCCTGAGGGCCACGCGCGGATGTTCATGCCGGGATCACGCCCGGCGCGGTCCTTGCGTGGGCATACCGACACCGTGCTCGAAATGATGGCGCAGGAACTGACCTATTGGGGCCTCGACCCCGAAGATTTCCGCGATGATCCGCTGCGCACCCGCGAGGCGCTCCAGCAGGCCAAGCGTGAGCGCGGCGCGGACAAGGGTTATGACTTCAGCCACTTCCACGATGCGCAGCTGACCGATCATTTCCACTACACGATCTTCCCCAACATCAGCTTCAGCCTCAAGCCCGATGGCTGCATCTGGCTGCGCGCCGATCCGCACCCGACCGATCCCGAGCGGTGCTATTTCGACATGTGGTATTTCACCTGGTTCCCCGAGGGCGCGGACCGCTATTACTCCTACTCGATGGGCGAGGAGGTCGATCGCACCATCCCCGTCCCGCACAAGCGCGGCAAGGTTGGCGAACTGAGCTGCGGTCCGGGAATCGATCAGGACGTGAGCATCTGGAGCGAGCAGCAAAAGGGCCTGCGCTCAAGGGGCTACAAGGGTGGGCATCTCGCCGGGCAAGAGGCGCGGGTGCGGTTCTTCCACGATACGATTGATCGCTGGGTGGGGGAGTAGGGCACAACCCACACCCGTTCGCCCTGAGCCTGTCGAAGGGCCGTTCTTCGCTTCATCCGACGGTGCAGAAAGAAGTGCGGTGCTTCGACAAGCTCAGCACGAACGGGTTTACTGATTAGCCAAAGCCGCCGTCCGCCCCGCGATATAGCCAAAGGTCAGCGCTGGCCCCAGCGTCCCGCCCGCACCCGCGTAAATCCCGCCCGTCGGGCACGCGATAGCATTGCCCGCACCGAGCAGGCCGGGGATCGGCGCGCCGTCGTGCCCCAGAATCCGCGCCTGCCCGTCCGTGCGCGGGCCGCCATTGGTGCCGAGCAACCCTGAGGCGATCTCCACCGCATAGAACGGCGCTTCGCGGATCGCGCCGAGTGTAACGGCGGTGCCTTCCCGCGAGCGGTCGCCATAGAAGTGATCATAGGCGCTCGTCCCCCGCCCGAAATCGGGGTCGTGGCCTTCATCCGCATGGACGTTGAACCGCGCCACGGTTTCGGTGAGCGCCGGACCATCGATGCCGATCTCAGCCGCCAACCCCTCCAGCGTATCGGCGCGCTTCACCCAGTCGGGGATCGGCTGGCCCGGCTGGCGCGTGCCCAGCGGATAGCGCGCGGCGTATTGCGCATCGAAGATCAGATAGGCGGGGAGGTTCGCGTAGTCATAACTGGCCGGATCGAACTGGTGGAACACCCCGCCCAGCGCCGAGTAATTCGCCGCCTCGTTGCAGAACCGCTTGCCAGAGCGATTGACCATGATCCCATGCGGGACGGTGCGTTCGATCAGGATAATCTGCGCGCGCTGCTCGCCGCTGGCCCACGGCGCATCGGGTGTCACCAAAGTCGGCGCCCACCACGCGCTGGTCATATTGCCGAGCTTTGCGCCTGCCGCCATCGCCAGCTTCAGCCCCTCGCCCTTGCCGGTTGGCGGGCTGGCAGGGGCGGTGACGGGGCCACGCAGGAAGGTCTGGCGCAAGTCCTCGTCCCATTCGAACCCACCGGTGGTGAGGATCACGCCCCGCAGGGCGGTCATGGCGAAAGGCTGGCCGTCGCGGGTGCCTTCGATGCCGGTGATACGCTCGCCGTCCTGCACCAGCCGGTGCGTCTCGACACCCAGCACCGGCGCGATCCCGCGCGCCAGACACGCCTTCAGCAGCCGCGCCACCATCGCCTGCCCGAACCCGCATTTTCGGGCTGTCATGCGCTGGCCCAACACCTCCATCGGCGGCATCGCGGTCGCGCCGCCCAAAGGCGTTTCGCGGAGCATCAGCGGCTTGGGTTCTTCGATCGCGTAGATCTTTGCCGCCCACTCGCCGAGTTCCCCCAGCGCGAACAGATCATGGTCGAGCGCGCGGCTCCCCTCCGGTTTCGCGCCGGGGCGGTCGAGGTAATAGTCGGGATAGCCCGGCAGCACCGCGACCTTCAGTGCCTCAATCCCTTCCAGAAAGGCCAGCGCCTCAGGCCCCTTGTCGACAAAGGCCTCCAGCGTTTCGTCCACCAGATCGCCGTGGTCCAGACTGCGGAAATAGGCGAGCGCATCCTCGCGGCTGTCGGCCATGCCCGCTTCGCGCATCCGCGGGTTGTCGGCCACCCAGATCACCCCGCCCGATATGGCCGAGGTGCCGCCAATCCGATCCCCCCGTTCGATCAGCGCGACGCGCGCGCCTGCTTCATGGGCGGCAAGCGCAGCGGTCATGCCCGCCGCGCCGGTGCCAAGGATGATGACGTCGACGTGTTCCATGTGGGCGGTTAGACGCTCTGCGCGCGGCTTCCGGCAACCCGTCATTTTGGCAAGGTGCGCTCCCCGGCCCTTCCCCCTATTCGTCATTGCGAACCCAAAACTCCGTTCGCCCTGAGCTTGTCGAAGGGCCGTCCTTCTTGAGGGACACCGGGGCGGAAGAAAGTGCGGTGCTTCGACAAGCTCAGCA
>DLGU01000050.1 GCA_002482865.1 Porphyrobacter sp. UBA7686 | reverse complement strand
ATCATCGAATTCGCGCAAGGTCGAGAGATCCTTGAAACGTTCGATGAACTCGTCCTTCTCGGGGAAGGCATCGGCGGCTGCCGGCAAAGCGAGCACGAGCGTGTTGCCGATCTTCGTTTCGGCCAGTTCCGGCAATTCGCCCAGCACCGGGGCGGCGATCGACGCCAGCGCCTCAAGCTCGGGATCGGGGGTGAGCGGCTGCGGTTCCTCCAGCGCGAAATCGGCGAAAATGCCATCAATCGCAGGCTGCAAGGCCGGGTCTGGCGGGGGCAAAAACTCGGCTAACACGTCATCTGAGAGCGGGCTGTCGGCATCGGCCTGCGCGCTATCGGGCACCACGACCGGTGAGGGATCAGCCACTCCGGCGCCGGCCCAGATATCGGGGTTGGTGACAGCGTCAGCAGGGATCAGATCGTCGAGCGATTGCGGCACGGGTTCGGGCTGAGGCTCAGGATCGAGGATCGAAAGCGGCGCAAGTGCAGGCGTGCCTTCCGCCTCGCCTTCGGGTGGCTGAGCGGGCAGCGGACGCGGTTCATCATCCGGGGCAGCCTGCTGCGCGGCCGCCGGACAGGCGCTTAACGCCAGCGCTCCCTGACCCAATCCGGCAACAATGGCGAGACCGAGTTTGAGAAGCCGCTGGGCTTCAACTGGCCGAGAACTTGACAGGTTGGCCATCCTTGCCCCGAACGCCCGCACCCATTTCGACCGGGCTTTCGTCCTGCGCCTGCCGCGGCGCTGTGGCAGCCGCGATCAGCCGGTGCTGCTCCCCCGGCTCCATGAGCAGCCAGCCCTCACGCGTCAGGCGTTCGAGGGGGCGATAGCGAACCTTGTATTGCATGCGCGGACTGCCTTCGACCCAATATCCGAGGTACACGTAAGGCAATGCCTCAGCCGCGGCCCGGCGAATATGATCGAGGATAATAAAATTGCCCAAGCCTGCACGCGCCGGGTAATCGGGTTCGTAGAAGGAATAGATCATCGACAGCCCGTCGCCCTGCCGGTCGGTCAGGCAGGCACCCACCAGCCGTCCGGGCTTTCCGTTGGGCAGCGGCTCGCGATATTCGGTCACCACGGTCGAGACCGGCGTGTGTTCGATCATGTCGGCATAATCGAGCTCGTCCATCGCCGACATGCCGCCATCGGGATGACGGTGACCGAGATAGCGGGCCAGCAATTCGAACTGTTCGTCGGTTGCCCAAGGGCGGCATTCGGTGACGATCAAATCGCTATTGCGCTTCAGATCGCGCTTCTGGGTGGCCGAAGGCTGAAACTTGGTCGCAAGCACGCGCACCGAGACGCAGGCCTGGCAATCGAGGCAGGACGGGCGATAGGCGACCGTCTGGCTGCGCCGGAACCCGATCCGCCCGAGCGCTTCATTAAGCTGATCGGCGTGCGGCCCCTTCAGTTCGGTGAAGACCTTGCGCTCGCTCCGACCCGGAAGATAGGGACACGGCGCGGGGCTGGTCACGAAGAACCGGGGAAAGCGGATTGGTGCCGTCACGTGTGGGGCCAGTCCTTCTTGCGCTGAATCGCGGGATCTAAATCGTTAAGAAAATCTTATGCCCGCACCCGTGCTCCGGTAAAAGTCCTTTAACCATGAAAATATCGCGAATTATGCAGGCACACGCGAAACCCGCCGCAAAAGTGCGGATATGCAGGCGCAAAGCGGGACGATCGCGCGTCCCGTCCTTCCGTTCTGGCCCGGATTTTCAGCCCAGCTCGACGAGCTGAACCGTGTAGCCCTTGGCGCGCAGGCCTTCGACCAGCCGCTCAACCTGCTCGGCATCGCGCGCTTCGCATTCGATATCGGTGATCAGGCCCTTGGCCGGCAGCGTCGTGAAGATGCGCTGGTGATAGATTTCGATGATGTTGACGTTGTGCTCGTCAAACAGGCGCATCACCTTGAACAGCGCGCCGGGACGATCCTGCAAGGTGATCCGCAGCCGTGCCAGACGCCCTTGCCGCGCCAGATCGCGCAGCAGCACATTGGCGAGCAGACGCGTATCGATATTGCCGCCGCACAGCGCCAGACCGATGGACTTGCCCTTGAAGCGCTTGGGGCTGCCCAGCACCGCCGCGAGGCCCGCAGCGCCCGCGCCTTCGACCACGGTCTTTTCGATCTGGAGCAGCAGCGCCACCGCCTTTTCCAGCGCGGGTTCATCAACCAGCAGAATGTCGTCGACCTTTTCGGCGATCACCTTGGCGGTGAAATCGCCCGGCACCTTGACCGCGATGCCTTCGGCCAGCGTGTCCCCGCCGCACGGCAGGTTCGCGCCCTTGATCCGGTCGAACATGCTGGGGAACAGCGCCGCCTGTACGCCGACCACCTCGATATCGGGGTTCAGTGCCTTGGCGACTGTTGCCATCCCCGAAATCAGCCCGCCCCCGCCAATCGGCGTGACGATGCAATCGAGATCGGGCTTCACTTCCAGCATTTCGAGAGCGACCGTACCAGCACCGGCGGCCACGTCGGGATCATCGAACGGATGGACGAAGGTCAGGCCAAGCTCGCCCTCCAGCTTGCGGGCAAAGGCATAGGCTTCATCGAAGGTCTCGCCTTCGAGCAGAACTTTGCCGCCGACGCTTTCAGTCTGCATCACCTTCACCGTCGGTGTGGGCTTCGGCATGACGATGGTGACAGGCACGCCCAGCCGGGTGCCGTGATAGCTGAGGCCCTGCGAGTGATTGCCTGCCGAAGCCGCAATCACGCCGCGCGACCGCTGTTCTTCGGTCAGCAGCAACAGCGCATTAAGGGCCCCGCGCTCCTTGTAAGCGGCGGTGAACTGGAGGTTCTCGAACTTCAGCCAGATATCCGCGCCGGTAATCTCCGACAGCGTGATCGAGCGCATCATCGGCGTTTCGACCACCGCGCCGCGAATGCGGGCCGCAGCAGCGCGCACGTGATCGAGGGTCAGGTCGGCCGGCGAAGCGGCGGCACCCTTGGGGCTGGCAGAGGCTGTTTGTGTCGACATAGCGACCGGGCGATTAGAGGCTTGGAGCCGTAAGGGCAATCGGGCCTGCGCGGATTTCGTATGCGCCCCGTTCTGGCAAGCCCCGTTGGCAAGCGCGCGGCAAAGCGATAGGCACCGCTGCCTTACGTGTTTTCCTGAAAGTTCAAGGACCGCCATGCTCCGCACCGTTTCCGCCGCTCTTGCCGCCGTATCCGCTCTGGCGCTGGCCGCGCCTGCCTGGGCCGATACGCTGGTCGACAATGTCGATGGGATCACAATCGACGAAGCGGGCAAGGTCAAACGCTTCAACGGCCTCGTGTTCGATGAGGATGGCAAGATCACGCAGGTCCTGACCCGCAGCGACAAACGCCCGCAGGTCGATTACCGCTTGGATGGCGAAGGGCGCGTGATGATCCCCGGCATGATCGACGCGCATGTCCACGTGATGGACATCGGCTTTGCCGCGCTGACGCTCGATCTGTCGAACACAACTTCGCTCGAAGATGCGCTGGCCAAGATCAAGGCCTTCGCCGAAGCCAATCCGGGCCGGCCGTGGATCATCGGGCGCGGGTGGAACCAGGAAAAGTGGGGATTGGGCCGCTTCCCCACCGCGGCGGAACTCGACGCGGTGGTCTCAGACCGCCCGGTGTGGCTCGAACGCGCGGATAATCATGCCAACTGGGGCAACACCCTCGCCATTACCACGGCGGGTGTGACCGCCAAGACGCCGGACCCGGAAGGCGGCAAGATCATCCGCGATGCGAAGGGCGCACCAGCAGGCGTGTTTGTCGACTACGCAGTGCAACTGGTCGGCAAGGTCGTCCCCCCGCCCCGCCCGGAAGACCGCGACCTCGCCTTTGCCAAGGCGCAGGACGTGCTGCTCGGCTACGGCGTGACGGCCGTTGCCGACATGGGCACCAAGATGCCCGACTGGACGACCTATCGCCGCGCGGGCGATGCGGGCCGATTGCAGATCCGCATCATGTCCTATGCCAATTCGTTCGAGACGCTGGAAACGGTCGCCGGGCCAGAGCCGACCGTATGGCTCTATGACGACAAGCTGCGAATGGGCGGGATCAAGCTCTATCTCGATGGCGCACTAGGATCCCGCGGGGCGAGCCTGAAGGCACCCTATCACGACGATCCGGGCGCCAAGGGCCTGCCGCTGCTCACCCCCGCCCAGCTACGCAACCTGATGAGCCGCGCGGCGATGGACAATTTCCAGACCGCCGTTCACGC
>DLGU01000205.1:1876-6698 GCA_002482865.1 Porphyrobacter sp. UBA7686 | reverse complement strand
CCCGGAACGGGGAGGGGGACCATCCGCAGGATGGTGGAGGGGCGAGCAGGTGGTTGATCTTGCCGCCGTCCAGACTGAAGTCTACCGCCTTGATGGATGACCGAACTCTCCAAATCTGAGCTCCGCCGCTCCCTTCGCGTTGCCCGCAAGGCGCATGTCGAAGCTTTGCCCGATCACATTCGCGGCTTGCTGTTCCACCGCCCGCCCGCGCCGCTCCTCACCCGCATTCCGCAGGAGGCGGTGATCGGCGTTTATCACGCCGGTCCCTGGGAAGCCCCCGCAGCGGCCTATGCGCGGTTCTTCCATGAGGCGGGGCACCCCATCGCCCTGCCCCATTTCTCCGCACCCGATGCAGCAATGACATTCCGGCGCCACAGCGATCCCTATGGTCAGGATGATCTCGAGGCCGGCCCGTTCGGCGTGCTGCAACCGTCTGCCGAGGCCGAGGCGCTGGTGCCTGAAATCCTGTTCGTTCCGCTGGTCGGCTTTACCCCGACGCTTGCGCGGCTCGGTCAGGGCGGTGGGCACTATGATCGCTGGCTGGCGGAACATCCGCCGCTGCTGGCCATTGGGCTGGCATGGGATGCGCAAGCCTGCGACGCCTTGCCGACCGAACCTCACGATGTGCCGCTCGACGCGGTCGTCACCCCGACCCGAATATTTGGCCTGAACTTAGGATAGCCCTGATGCGTGAAACCCCAACCTGGCGAATCCCGTTCGGCATTGTCAGCCTGTTTATCGCGCTGATTATCTATGGCGTGGTGATCGCCCGCTATGCGCCGGAAATCATCGGCCGCTGGTCTGGCGGCGCGCAGACTGTCGTTTATGTCGTGTTGGGGCTGATCTGGCTGTTGCCCTTGAAGCGCTTCCTGATCTGGATGGAAACCGGCAGCTGGAGTCCACCTGCCGCACCGCAGACAAAAGAAAAGGCGGACTGACGCCCGCCTTTATCAATGCCGTTTCGGCTTCCTTGAGGAACAAGTGGCGCGAGTGACGGGGCTCGAACCCGCGACCTTCGGCGTGACAGGCCGACGCTCTAACCAACTGAGCTACACCCGCGCATCTTGTCCTTCCGAGCGTTCCGGCTGTGCCGTCCCGCCCGTGGAGCAGCGCCATTAGGCGCGGGCGTTCGGGCTGTCAACGGTCAGATCGGCAAAAAAACGAGTACGCCGACGTGCTCAACAATCTTCATACTTCCAATAGCGCTTCTTGCCCTCTCCCAACCATTCAATGGCCTGCGCGATACGATTGTCGCGCGTCTCTTCACGCTTCGCTTCAGCGACCCATTCAACATATTCGCGCCGGTGCGAGGGGGCGAAGTCGGTGAACACCCGCTTTGCCTCTGGCGCAGCTTCCAAGGCAGCAGCAAATGCGGGTGGCACGGGCAGTTCGGGCTTGGGTGCGCGCCTCGGTTTGGGCATTCCGACGCCCGCATGGCCCGCCTGAAAACGCGCGATCAACTCTTCGTCGGCAGGAAGGTCAGCAAGGCTTACCAGCTTGCCGAGCGAACCCATCCCCTCCCCGCGCTCCTCATGGTGGATCACGACCGACGCATGGGCCTTGAACGCCGCGAGGCCGATGACATTTTTGCTGCCTACCATGAAGTGCGGCATCCCCCACTTGATAGTCTCCTGCGCCCCCGGCAGCGCTTGGTGCGCCAGCGCGCGGACATGGGTGAGGATCGGCTGCGCAAAAGGCGCGGCCTTGGCGATATAATCGTCGATGCGCGGATCGTGAGTCATGTCGGCACCTCCCGGCACCGACATTACCTCAGTCAGTCGACCAGCAACAGCGCCGGCGTCTCGATCAACTTCTTCATGCCCTGCACAAAGCTCGCCGCATCATGGCCATCGACCACGCGGTGATCGCAGGAGATCGAGATATTCATCAGCTTGCGCTTGGCGATTCGTTCGCCGCCCATGCCGTCACTGACGAACATCGGCCTCTCGACGATGCGATTGGGGCCGATGATCGCGACTTCCGGGCGGTTGATGACCGGAGTGGTCGCAACTCCGCCGAGCGGGCCGAGCGAGGTGATCGTCAGGGTCGAGCCGGAGAGCTCCTCCGACGTCGCCTTGCCGGTGCGTGCAGCTTCGGCCAGACGGCCAATCTCGCGCGCCAATTGCCACAGGTTACGGCTCTGCGCGTCGCGAATCACCGGCACCATCAGGCCATTGTCAGTCTGCGCCGCCATGCCGAGATGCACGCTGCCATAACGCGTGACGACATTGGCCTCGTCATCATAGCGCGCGTTGATCATCGGGAAGTCCGGGATGGTCTTGCAGATCGCGGTGATCAGCAGCGGCAGAAGGGTGAGCTTGGGCTTGTCACCCCGTGCCGCGTTCAACTGAGCACGCAGGGTTTCCAGATCGGTGACGTCGCATTCTTCGACATAGGTGAAGTGCGGGATGTGACGCTTGGCCGCGGCCATGTTCTGGGCGATGCGCTTGCGCAGGCCGATGACCTTGATCACCTCATCACCGCGCACCTTGCCGGCTGCGCCGAAACCGCTGCCGGCGTTATAGGCGAGGAAGGCATCGAGATCGCCATGCCGCACCCGGCCATCCTCGGCAGGCTTCACCTCAGCGAGATCAACACCCAGGTCGCGCGCGCGTTGACGGACAGCCGGGGAGGCGAGGACTTTGGCGTGGACGGCAGCCGGTGCAGGCGCAGGCGCAGGCGCAGGCGCAGGCGCAGGCGCCGGGTCAGGCTCTTCCGAACCCTCGGCACCATCGGCGTCGGACATTTCGTCTTCGATCTGCTCGGCCGCCGCTTCGGCTTCGGCCTCGGCTTGCTCCTCAGCATCGCCTTCCGCTTCGGCTTCCCGATCAGCCGCGCCCTCACCTTCGACCTCGATCACCAGCAGCATCGAGCCGATGGCGATCACGTCGCCAACCTCGCCCGCGACATCAACCACCGTGCCTGCGACAGGGCTTTCGATGTCGATGGTTGCCTTGTCGGTCATGACATCGACGAGGTGCTGGTCTTCCTCGACCCGGTCACCGACCTTGACGTGCCATTCGACGACTTCCGCCTCAGCCACGCCTTCGCCCACATCGGGCATCTTGAAAATGAACTTGGCCATGGTCGGGTCAGTCCTTGAGAAGCTTGTCGATGGCCTCGCCGATGCGGACAGGGCCGGGGAAATAGGCCCATTCGAGGCTGTGGGGATAGGGCGTGTCGAAGCCGGTGACGCGTTCGACCGGGGCTTCGAGGTGGTAGAAGCAGCGTTCGGTGACCAGCGCTGAAAGCTCAGCGCCAAAGCCGCTAGTGCGGGTCGCTTCGTGGACGATCATGCAGCGGCCCGTCTTTTCGACCGAAGCTTCGATCGCCTTGATGTCGAGCGGCACCAGCGTGCGCAGATCGAGGATGTCGGCATCCACACCCTTGGCCTCGCACACCGCCTGTGCGACGTGAACCATCGTCCCATAGGCGAGAACCGTCAGCGCCTCGCCTTCGCGCACATGGCGCGCCTTGCCGAGCGGTACCTTGTAGTAGCCTTCGGGCACCACAGAATCGGGGTGCTTTTTCCACGGCTCGACCGGCTTGTCGTAGAACCCGGTGAACGGGCCGTTGTAGATGCGCTTGGGCTCGAAGAAGATCACCGGATCATTGTCTTCGATGGCGGAAATCAACAGGCCCTTGGCATCGTGCGGAGTGGAGGGGATCACGGTCTTGAGGCCCGCTACATGGGTGAACAGCGCCTCGGGGCTCTGGCTGTGGGTCTGGCCGCCGAAGATGCCCCCGCCGAACGGCGAGCGCACGGTGAGCGGCGCGATGTAGTCTCCCGCCGAGCGATACCGCAGGCGTGCTGCTTCGCTGATCAGCTGGTCGAGACCCGGATAGATGTAATCGGCGAACTGGATTTCCGGCACCGGTCGCAGGCCGTAAGCCCCCATCCCCACCGCTGCGCCGATGATCCCGCACTCCGAAATCGGGGTATCGAACACGCGGTTCTTGCCGTGCTTGGCCTGAAGCCCCGCCGTAGCACGGAACACGCCGCCGAAATAGCCGACATCCTCGCCCATGATGATCACGTCGGGATCGCGCTCCAGCATGATGTCGAGCGCTTCGTTGATCGCCTCGATCATGTTGAGGCGGCGTTCTGCAATAACCGCTTCGCCCACGTTTGCCGGGTTCTCGCTCATCCGAAGGGCCTTTCGGTACCGAACTTGGTGATACGTTCACGGATCGCCTGATCGGCCTGCTCCTCAAGGTGCCAAGGCAGCTCCTCGTAAACGTCCTCGAACATGGTGTGGAACGGGTGGTGGAGGCCGTGGCCGAGGATGCCGTTCTTCTCGGCCTCCTTGGTGGTCGCCTTGACCAGTTCCGCGCATTCGAGATCCATCGCTGCGTGGCGTTCCTCGTCCCATTCGCCGATCGCAATGAGGTGCTTTTTGAGGCGCGTGACAGGATCGCCCAGCGGCCATTCTTCACGCTCCTGCGCAGAGCGATAGCCGCTCGGATCGTCAGAGGTGGAGTGGCCTTCGGCGCGGTAGGTGAAGTATTCGATCAGCGTCGGCCCGTGATTGCCGCGCGCGCGGTTCGCCGCCCACTCGGCCGCAGCATAGCATGCCAGGGCGTCATTGCCGTCGACCCGCAGTGCGGCGATGCCATGCCCCAACCCGCGCGCGGCAAAGGTGGTGCGCTCGCCCCCGGCAAAGCCCGAGAAGCTCGAAATCGCCCACTGATTGTTGACCACATTCAGGATCACCGGCGCGTTGTAGACCGCAGCAAAGGTGCACGCTGAGTGGAAATCGCCCTCGGCAGTCGAGCCTTCGCCGACCCAGCAGGCGGCGATCCGGCTATCGCCTTTGGCCGC
>DLGU01000205.1:0-1811 GCA_002482865.1 Porphyrobacter sp. UBA7686 | reverse complement strand
ATGCTGAAAAAGCTGTGCGCGCGGCTCGAATACATGATCGGCAGCTGGCGGCCCTTCAGCTTGTCGGCCCGGTTGGAATAGATCTGGTTGATCATGTCCAGCAGCGGATAGCCGCGCGCGATCAGGATGCCCTGTTGGCGATAGCTGGGGAACACCATGTCATCGCTCGCGAGTGCCATCGCGGGCGCGATCGAGGTCGCCTCCTCGCCGGTGCACTTCATGTAGAAGCTGGTCTTGCCCTGACGCTGCCCGCGGAACATCCGCTCGTCGAAGGCCCGCACCATTGCCATGTGGCCAAGCATGGCGCGCAGGGTTTCGGGCGCGAGGCGGGGGTTCCAGGGGCCGTGGGCCTGATCGTCATCGCCCAATACCCGGATCAGGCCAAAGGCGAGGCCAGAGATTTCCGAGGGGTGGACGCCTTCGTCGGGGCGCGGTTGATCCCCGGGCTGGCCGATTTCGAGATGCGAGAAATCCGCGCGGTCACCGGGCCGGTATTTCGGCTCAGGCACGTGCAACGCGAGCGCTGGGCGATTGGTGTCCGCCGGTTTCGCTGGTTCGGCCATCCTTGCGCTTTCCCCTCGCGTGGCACCGGGTCACGCCGATGCAATCATTGCTTGAATACGTATTTTTATTTCAACGTCGTCAAGCGGTCAAGCGCGTCGCGGTCGGTGCCGCTAAACCGCAACAGGCGCGCTGATCGGAGGTAGCGGCGCGTAATCATGCACCACGAAATCATCGATGGTATATTCGAATATTGTTTCGGGTGTCCGTGTGATCTCCAGCGTCGGGCTGCCCTGCGGCTGGCGACCAAGCTGTTCCTCGATCAGATGCGCGTGGTTGAGATAGAGGTGAACATCGCCGCCCATCCACACCAGCTCGCCCGGTTGCATGCCCACCTGCTGCGCGATCATCCGCGTGAGCAGCGCTGCAGACCATAGGTTGAACGGCAGGCCCAGCGCGACATCGCAGCTACGCTGATAGAGCAGACAGTTGAGACGTGCGTCTGCGCCTTCTCCCGTGACATGGAACTGGTAGGTCTTGTGACACGGGGGAAGCGCCATGCGGTCCAACTCGGCGACGTTCCAGCCTTCGATAATGTGGCGGCGGCTGCCGGGGCTGGTGCGCAAGGATTCGATCACGGCGGCGATCTGGTTGATGCCCTCGCCCTTCTCGTAGAGCCCATCGGCACGATAGCGATAGGTCGGCCAATCGACCCACTGCTTGCCGTAAACCGGCCCAAGGTCGCCCCAGCGCGCGGCAAAGGCCTCATCGTCAGCGATTCGCGCCACGAATTCATCAAGGGTGATCGCGTCGCCCGCTTCGCGGACATAATTGGCGTGTGGCCACTCGTTCCAGATCTTCACGCCTTGCAGCACCAGGGGGCGGATGTTGGTGCTCCCGGTCAGGAACCATAGCAGCTCGCGGGTCGCGGTTTTCCAGTAGACCCGCTTGGTGGTGAGCAGCGGCATCGCTCCGCCCGCCAGATCGAATCGCAACATCGCCCCGCACACCGACCGCGTGCCGATTCCCGTGCGGTCGACCCGCTCGCTCCCGGTTTCCCAGATGGTGCGCATCAGATCGAGATATTGCTGCTCGGGATGCGGCAAGGCGGTTTCATTAAGAGGAATCGCAGCGCTGGCCATGGAGCGCATCATAAGCCGCAATTGCCCGCTTGCCACCCTCGTCTTCCACACCTATAGGGCGCGCCTTGCCTCGACCCGCGTGGTGCTTTTGCCCAAGCGGGACCGACACGGTCGGGGAGTAGCTCAGCCTGGTAGAGCACTGTCTTCGGGAGGCAGGGGCCGGAGGTT
>DLGU01000158.1:2116-4510 GCA_002482865.1 Porphyrobacter sp. UBA7686 | reverse complement strand
CGCCGATTTTGCCGATGCCAAGGGCAACCTGCCGATCATCCTTGGCAAGGATATCGCGGGCGAGCCGATCATCGCCGATCTGGCAGCCATGCCGCACTTGCTGGTCGCGGGCACCACCGGATCGGGCAAGTCGGTCGGATTGAACGTGATCCTGCTGAGCCTGCTGTACCGTTTCACGCCGACCGAACTGCGCCTGATCCTGATCGATCCCAAGGTGCTCGAACTCAAGACCTATGACGACATCCCCCACCTGCTCTCGCCGGTGGTGACCGAGCCTGCCAAGTCGGTGCGCGCGCTGAAGTGGGCGGTCGAGGAAATGGAGCGACGCTACCGGATGATGAGCGCGATCTCGTCGCGCAACATCACCTCGTTCAACGAAAAGGTCAGCGCCGCGATCGCCAAGGGCAAGCCGCTGGGGCGCCGGGTGCAGACCGGGTTCGACCCCGAAACCGGCGAGCAATTGTTCGAGGAGGAACAGCTCGATTACCAGCCGCTGCCGCAGATCGTGCTGATCGTCGACGAGCTGGCTGACTTGATGGTCACCATCGGCAAGGAAATCGAAGTCCTGATCCAGCGCCTCAGCCAGAAGAGCCGCGCCGCTGGCATCCACCTCATCATGGCGACCCAGCGCCCCTCGGTCGATGTCATCACCGGCGTGATCAAGGCGAACCTGCCGACCCGCATCAGCTTCAAGGTGACGAGCCGGATCGACAGCCGCACGATCCTTGGCGAACAGGGCGCCGAACAGCTGCTGGGCAAGGGCGACATGCTCTACAAGCCCAACACTGGCGCGATGGTGCGCGTACACGGGCCGTTCGTGTCGGACGAGGAGGTCGAGGCGGTGGCCGATCACTGGCGCGCGCAAGGATCGCCGACCTATATTGATGCCGTCACTGAAGAGCCCGAGGATGGCGGCGGGTTCGGCTTCGACGATGAATTCACCGCGTCGGATAACCCGGAAGAACGCAAGTACCGGCAGGCCTGCCAGATCGTGTTCGAAAACCAGAAGGCATCAGGATCGTGGCTCCAGCGCCAGATGGGCGTCGGCTACAACACGGCAGCCAAGTGGATTGAGCGGATGGAGGAAGACGGCTTCGTCGGCCCGGCAAACCATGTCGGTCGCCGCGAGATCTACCGGGACAAGGACGGCAATCCGCTTTAGGTTTCCAAACAAGATGCATTTTGGCAACGCCTTCAAATTGTAAATCTATTGTAACGCGCGCTTCATCCACCCGTCGCCTCTGCGTCACGCATTGGTGCCACGGGCAAGGCCTCTCTCATGCAACAGGGAAGCCAGAACATGAACCGCACCACCCTCTCGCGCGTCTCGCTCGTCGCAGTCGCCACCATCCTCGCCGCCGCCCCGCAGACCGCTTTCGCGCAGGACGCCGAAGCCCCGGCGGACAGCGACACCGCCTCTGGCAACGAGATTATCGTCACCACCCAGAAGATCGAACAGCGCGCGGTCGACGTGCCGATCACCATCACTGCCACCACCGGCGAGCGGATACGCGATCTCGGCATCACCGATTTGGATGAGCTTTCAAGCTACGTCCCCGGCCTGCTGATTCAGGAGCAGAGCGCCAACAACCCCGGCATCGTGATCCGCGGAATCACCTCGGATAGCGGATCGGCCCAGCAAGGCCCGCGCGTCACGCTCTATTACAACGGCGTCGATATCTCGCGCTCGCGCGGCTCCTATCAGGCGATCTATGATCTGGAACGCGTCGAAGTGATCAAGGGCCCGCAGGCAACCCTGTTCGGCACGGCCTCGGCAGTCGGTGCGATCAGCATCGTTTCGGCCCGCCCGCGTGAAGGCTTCTCGGCTGAAGTGCGCGGCGGCTATGGCAACTTCAACCAGACCCTGCTCGGCGGCTTCGTCAATGTCGGCAGCGACACGCTGGCCTTCCGCCTGGCGGGCGAATGGCGCACGCGCGATGGCTATGTCGAGAACCTCTCCCCCAATCAGGAAGAAGAACTCTACGCGCAGGACCAGCTCGGCCTGCGCGCCTCGCTGCGTTGGCGCCCGACCGAGGATCTGACGGTCGACCTCGTCGGCACCTATGACCAGCAGCGCAATGGCGGCACGCCGTTCATTTCGGGCCGCTTCCCGGCCTTCACTGGCGCACCGGGCGGGTCGGCCAACGCCTTCCGCGATGCCAATCTCGGCGGCAACCCGGCGGGCGCGGCGGCGCTGGGCGATGACCAGCTCGGCCTCAACCGTGAGGTCTATGACATCAACCTCACCATCGACCACCAGTTTGACACCGACTGGAGCTTCACCACGGTCAACGGTTACCGCAAGTTCGATAGCGCCGAAGTGTTCGACGCCGACGGCTCGGCCGCGCCCTTCCTCGAATTTGCCGAGATCGCCGATGGCTGGCAGGTCAGCCA
>DLGU01000158.1:966-2036 GCA_002482865.1 Porphyrobacter sp. UBA7686 | reverse complement strand
ACCGAGGAAGGCACCTTCCTCCAGTGCCTCTCCTCGCTGTTCGGCGCGCCGCTGGTGCCGGGCATCGCCTGCGTCGCGCCCAACGGCTCGGTCCCGGCGAGCGGCGTGACCGCGATACTGACTGGCGGAGCGGCGACTGCGATCCCCTACACCTCGGTGTTCGAGAACCAGGGCCGCAACGAAGCCTATTCGCTGTTTGCGGATGCGACCTGGATCCCGTTCGAAAGCCTTGAGCTGACCGCGGGCATCCGCTGGCTGACCGAATATCGCGGCTCGGAATTCTTCGCCCGCGTGCCCAACAGCCAGATCAGCCGTGCGGCGCTGATCCCCGGTCAGATCGACACCGGCGGTCGGACCTTCGCCGCGGACAAGTGGTTCCAGGCATGGCTGCCGCGCGTCAACGCGCTTTATCGCATCAATGATGACGTGAACGTCTTCGCCACCATCTCCAAGGGTCGCCGTTCGCCAGTGGTGCAGGTCGCCGCCGCGCGCAGTGGCGGGCGTCCGGTGCCCAACGTCCAGACCATCGCCGAGGAAACCGTCTGGAACTACGAAGGCGGGATCAAGCTGGCGACCGGGCGCGTGTCGGGATCGATCGGCGTCTATTATCAGGTCTATAACGACTTCCAGGTCTCGGTCGCGCAGCTTGATGCCAATGGCAACCCGACCGGCGCCTTCGTCACCCAGAGCGCGGGCAAGGCCTCGAACCTCGGGGTCGAAGCGGAGCTGGCGGTCGACGTGACCGATTGGCTCAATGTGTTCGGCAATGTCGGCTATATCGACGGCGGGATTGACGAGGACGGCGCGTTCTCGCCCGCCTTCTCGGGCGCGCGGTTCCGGTTGCAGCCGGAGATTCAGGCCGCGGGCGGCTTCACGGTCGATTACGAATTCGGCAACGGGATGCGCTTCTTCGCCACGCCGAGCGTGACGCACCGCAGCCGGATTTTCTTCGAAGTGCCGAACAATCCGCTGATCGCGCAGGAAGCGGTGACGCTGGTGAACGCGCGAGCAGGGCTCAGCTTTGCCGATGAGCGGTACGAGATCGCCGGCTTCATCCGCAACGCCTTCAA
>DLGU01000158.1:0-907 GCA_002482865.1 Porphyrobacter sp. UBA7686 | reverse complement strand
TTCTACGGGGTGGAAGTGACCGCGAAGTTCTGACCGCGCCTTATCGGGACATGATGGCGGGCGGGGGAAGCAATTCCTCCGCCCGCTGCGCATCACGCTCGGCGATTTCGGCGGGGGTGAGTGGGCGGAAGCGGATGCCGATGGGCGTGAAGCTGCCATCGTCGCGCTGGCGGATGGTCACGATGCCGCGCTGGTCGCCGTTACGGAGTTGTTCCTCAAGCTGGGCGGCGCGGTCTTGTCCGAGATAGAGGCGGCCGGTCATCAGCGCATAGATGCCATAGACCCCGTTGCCATCGGTGGTGATCGGATGGGTGCACGCCGCCGCATCATCTGCCGCGACCACCGCATCAAGGCGCGGCGGCTTCCCGGCAAGACACAATGCTTCGGGCTGCTGGTCGAGCTCTCTGGCATCGAACCCCGGCCAATCGTAACTGAACTCGACATAGTGCCCGCGCAAGTAATCGCGCGGGTCGTAGCCTTGGATCGGCACCTCCCATTCGGTGCCCTGATGGTAGGTGCGGTCGCTCTGCGCCCACAACGCGCCGAGGCCGAGCACGGGGACAACGACAGCGGCAAGGCGGATCAGGCGGTTCATGCGCCGGACTCCTCACGCGGGGCGAAGCGCCTGGACACCCGCACCGCGACCCATGCGACGCCGAGGATCATGACCCCCGACAGGATCAGCCCGAAGCCGCTCGTCAGCAGGTCGCCCGCCAGCTCGAAACTGAGGATGATGAGCCGCAGCGCAATCACGCCGACGGCGAGCTGGAACACCCCGCGCCACTGCGCCGTCAGCGCGGCGGCGGCGATCCCCGCCCACAGCGCCATGAACAGCAGCGCGGCTGGGACGGTGAAATCGTTGCAGGCATAGGCAAACACAAGGACGCCCCCGGCCCCGGCGATGATC
>DLGU01000060.1:263-12089 GCA_002482865.1 Porphyrobacter sp. UBA7686 | reverse complement strand
CGTCCAGATCGCTGACAAGCTGGGTATCGCGCATTCTGCGCGTGTGCAGGACCTCTCTGATGAGGAAGTGCTGCGGATCCGCGAAACCATCGACGCCGATTTCACCGTGGAAGGCGACCTGCGTCGCAACACCGCGATGAACATCAAGCGCCTGATGGATCTGCGCGCCTATCGCGGCCTGCGTCACCGTTCGGGCCTGCCCGTCCGTGGCCAGCGCACCCACACCAACGCCCGTACCCGCAAGGGCAAGGCCAAGCCCATCGCGGGCAAGAAGAAGTAAGCGAGCGGGGCTCACCCCCTTTGCACGCTTTTTCCTTCTGACGATCTAGAGGACAGATAACGATGGCACGCGAACCAGGCCGTATTCGGCGCCGTGACAAGAAGAACATCACCAGCGGCGTTGCGCATATCAACGCCAGCTTCAACAACACCATGATCACCATCACCGATGCGCAGGGCAATGCGATCAGCTGGTCCAGCGCTGGCGCGATGGGCTTCAAGGGCAGCCGCAAGTCGACTCCCTATGCTGCTCAGGTTGCTGCTGACGATGCGGGCAAGAAGGCTGCCGAACACGGCGTCCGCACGCTCGAAGTCGAAGTGAAGGGTCCGGGCTCGGGCCGCGAAAGCGCGCTTCGGGGTCTTGCGGCTGTGGGTTTCAACATTACTTCGATCCGCGACGTCACTCCGATCCCGCACAACGGGGTCCGTCCCTCCAAGCGTCGCCGCGTCTGATCCGCCGGGATGGCGGGGGCGCTGCGCGCTCTCGCCGCCCGATCGGGTCTGATGCCGCGTTTCGCGTTCGCATCGGGCCCGCCCAAGTTTGAACCGCCCCCTCCGGGCGCATTAGGGGAAATCCATGTCCGTCAACACCAAGAACTGGCAGGAACTCAAGAAACCCAACACCCTCGAAATCAAGGACAGCGGCGATCGTCAGCGCAAGGTGACTTTCGTGGCCGAACCGCTCGAACGCGGCTTTGGCTTGACGCTCGGCAATGCGCTGCGCCGGGTGCTGCTGTCGAGCCTTCAGGGCGCGGCGATCACCTCGATCAAGATCGAGAACGTGCTGCACGAGTTCTCCAGCCTCGCTGGCGTGCGTGAAGATGTCACCGACATCGTGCTGAACGTGAAGCAGATCGCGCTGCGCATGGAAGGCGAAGGCCCCAAGCGTCTGCAGCTTTCTGCCACTGGCCCGGGCGCGGTCAAGGCTGGCGATATTGCTGTCACCGGCGACATCGAAGTGATGAACAAGGATCTGGTGATCTGCCAGCTCGATGAAGGCGCGACGCTCAACATGGAGCTGACCGCTGACACCGGCAAGGGCTACTCGCCCGCCGTGCAGAACCGTCCGGCCGATGCGCCGATCGGGCTGATCCCGGTCGACTCGCTGTACTCGCCCGTCCGTCAGGTGAGCTACAAGGTCGAGAACGCCCGCGTCGGGCAGGAGCTTGACTATGACAAGCTTTCGCTGACCGTCGAAACCGATGGCACCGTCACCCCGGAAGACGCCGTGGCCTATGCTGCGCGTATCCTTCAGGACCAGCTGACCCTGTTCGTCCACTTCGAAGACGGCATCCCGCAGCCGGTCGGCACCATGATCGGCCACGCCGTTCAGCCGGAAGAAAGCGACGCGAACCAGCTCAACCGTTACCTCCTCAAGAAGGTGGACGAGCTGGAACTGTCGGTGCGTTCGGCCAACTGCCTCAAGAACGACAACATCATCTACATCGGCGATCTGGTCCAGAAGACTGAAGCCGAGATGCTGCGCACGCCGAACTTCGGCCGCAAGTCGCTCAACGAGATCAAGGAAGTGCTCTCGAGCATGGGTCTGCGTCTCGGGATGGACATCCCGGGCTGGCCGCCCGAGAACATCGAAGAAATGGCCAAGAAGCTCGAGCAGGAGCTTTTGGGCTAAGCCCAAAAGCGGCCGCCTGAGGCAACCGCAGGTTGCCGACGGACGGCGGCCTGCCGGCCAGCGAGCGAAGCTCGTCTGACGTCACGGGATTTGCTCCCGTGACGGCACTGGCGGAAGAGATGGGCAAAGGTTCGGAGCCCTGATCCCGAACCAGCACTGGGCTACCTCACACGGGTCCTTTTCGAACGGAGTAAAGAATATGCGTCATGGTATTTCGGGCCGTAAGCTGGGCCGCAAGACGGGTCACCGCAACGCCCTGTTCCGCAACATGGCCGCCGCGCTGATCAAGCACGAGCAGATCAAGACCACGCTGCCCAAGGCGAAGGAACTGCGTCCCTATGTCGAAAAGCTGATCACGCTGGCAAAGCGTGGCGGGCTTTCGAACCGTCGTCTCGCCATGAGCCGTCTGGGTGACGAAGCGCAGCTTAAGAAGCTGTTCGAAGTTCTGGCCGAGCGTTATTCGGATCGCGAAGGCGGCTACACCCGCGTGCTGCGCGCCGGTGTGCGCGCTGGTGACGCCGTGCAGATGGCGATCATCGAACTCGTCGACCGCGACGAAGCTGCCAAGGGTCAGGATTCTGGCCCGGTGCAGACCGCTGAAGACTACGAAGACGCGTAAGCCGCGTCACGTGCAGAGTTAGCGAAAGGGCCGGGGCGGAAACGCTTCCGGCCCTTTCCTTTTGAGCCGCGCAGCCTAGTGTCGCAGCCATGATCCGCTCCGCTTTTGCAGCCTCCACGTTGCTCCTCGCCGCCGTCCCGGCTTTTGCGCAATCCCAGCAGGCCGCGCTCGAAGCCCGCTACGACCGTGCGCTCGCGGCCGGATACAAGGCGCTGATGCTGTGCGGGGCGATCGCCAATGCCGAGCGCAATGGGGCAACCCGCACGCCCGAGAGCGTCGAGCAATGGGAGCTGACCGGCATTCAGGCGCCGCTGGATGCGATCATTGGCACGCTGCCTCACGAGATCGTGCGCCGACCGAGCGGCCAGATCGCCCATGTCGCGGTCCGCTGGGCAGACGACATGCCGCCACGGATTGCGGCCAATTTCGGGCCAGAGACGGGCTGTTCGGTGCTGCCAATCGGTGCGCCGGAGGATTCGAGCAATCCCGACCAACCGCTACCCGTGGCAGCTAGGCCAGAGCCGAAGGTACTCGGCACAGGTACCCTCCCGGCAGCGCCTCGCAGCAAAGCCAAGGCGCCGAACTCGCTAGACCGGGTCTTCGCCAGCGCATTGGCCGGGCAATATGGCGATGGCACCCGCACAACCGCCACTCTGGTGCGCTTCAACCGCGCCGGAGGCGGGCTGGCCGAACAGTCTTCCTATGCGCCCGGATTTGACGAGAAGACGCCCCAGCGCACCTGGTCCGTCGCCAAGAGCATCGCGGCAACGCTGATCGGTGCGGCAGTCCATTCTGGCGAGGCCAACGTCGCAGACCCCATCGCGCTCAATTACTGGGCCGCCGGCGGGGGGACTGATCCGCGCAATGCCATCACCATCGATCACGCCTTGCGCATGGCGAGCGGCCGCTATTCCGACACCCCGGGCAACCGCACCGATCCGCTCTATTTTGGCGGATCGACCATTGATGAAACGGCGGTGAATTGGCCCGTGCTCCATGCGCCGGGTACAGTGTTCCGCTATGCCAATAATGATACGCTGTTGGCGCTGAAGGGGATCGCCCAATGGTTGTCCTTTTACCCGCCGCACCTATTCTTCGCCAAGCTGGGAATGGCGGAGACGGTGGCCGAGACCGATATTCGCGGTGATCACGTGATGTCATCGCAGGTATGGAGCACGGCGAGCGACCTTGCGGATCTCGGTCAGCTATATCTCAACGATGGCGTGCTCCCTTCCGGTGAACGCGTTCTGCCTGAAGACTGGACGACGTACGTATCGACCCCAAGCGGCCCGCAGCCTGACGGCGCATTCGGCTATGGGGCCGGGTTCTGGCTGATGAATCGCTCCGAAGGTGTGCCCGCCGATACCTTCGCAGCCTTCGGCAACCGAGGGCAATATGTGGTGATTGTCCCTTCGCGCGGTGTCGTGATCGTCCGGCGGGGCGAAGATCCGGCAGGTTCTGGCTTCGACATCGCCGCTTTCACGCGGGACGTGCTGGCGGCTCTTCCGACCAGATAATCGAGAATCGTTCATACTAGGCCGGTTTTAGATTAACAAAACCTGTCATCTCAATTCAGCTTCGTAACACCCCGAATCGCGCAAAAGCATTCTCGACACCGCAAGCAATCCCGCCCGCGGTGCCTGACGAGGAATGCTTCGATGACGACCAAGACCAACCTGCTGGCCTCCGGCAAAGCAGCCCGGCTTGTCTTCGGTGCGGTCGCTGCGACTGCGCTGACGGCGGCCTCTGCCACCCCTGCAATGGCTGATGACCGCCGCGATCGTGGCGGGATCGGCGCGGGCGAGATCATCGCCGGCGCGGTCGTGATCGGCGGCCTTGCGGCGCTTGCGGGCGCTTTCGACAATGACCGCGACGACCGCCGCTATAACTACCGCGACCGCGACTTCCGCGGGGACCGCGGTGGCTGGGATCGCGGCGGCTTCGGCAACCCGCGCACCGCGGTGGATCGCTGCGTTCGTGCAGCCGAGAATCAGGCACGGCGCAATGGCGGCTATCGTTTCGCCGACGTGATCGACATCCGCGATATTGACCGCACGCGCGATGGTTTCCGGGTCAAGGGCCGGATCGACGTGGGCGGTGGTTGGAACAACCGCGGCAATGATCGCGGCAACTTCACCTGCCGCTTCGATGGTCGCGGCGCGCCCTTCGTTGACTTCAGCGGCATCCGCGGTCTGCGCTGACCCGTTTGAGCTACGCGCAGCCTGTCTCCTTCACGACTGCGCGTGAACCTGCCGCCCCGCCTCCCGTATCAGGGACGGCGGGGCGGTTTTGTTTTGCCCCGGTTGGTTCAGCCTGGCGCAAGCCTCGCACGGTTAATCCTGCCGCCATTGGGGCGTTTGGTGGCCGCTCGTATAGCAACAGGAGAGAGCAGCAATGGCTCTGACATTCCGCGCGCTTGCCTTGGCGGGTGCGCTTGCCGGTACCACCATGATTGCCGCCCCGGCTGCCGCTGCGCCGATGCCTTCGGGCGCTGCGCTGACCGCCGCGCCGTTGGGCACCTTCGATTTCAGCCGCTATGATCCCGTCAGTGCCACGACCGAATGGCGGCGCTGCCGCTGGGGCTGTGGCTGGGGCGGTCACCGGCGCGGATGGCGGCGCAACCGGGTCGATGCCGGCGACGTGATCATCGGCGCAGCAATCATCGGCGGGATCGCCGCCATCGTTAGCTCAAACAACCGCCGCGAGCGTGAACGCGATGTCGTGATTGTCGACCGCCAAGTGCGCAATCCCGACTGGCGCAATGATGACCGCCGTTACGACGACCGCCGCGATGATCGTCGGGCCAGCGCGCCGCGCGGCACCGGGGCCTCGGGCCTCGATAACGCCGTGAACCAGTGCCTTGACCGGATCGAGCGGGATGTGCGCGTCGATACGGTCGACGATGTCGAACGCACCGGCGCAGGCTGGCTAGTCAGCGGCGCGCTGTTCAACGGTGCGTCCTTCCAGTGCCGGATCGGCAATAATGGTCAGATCGACGCAATCGATTATGGCGATGGCTTCCGCGATATCGGCTACTCCTCGGCACCCGCTGGCAACGCTGACCTGCGCGCCGATGGGCAGTGGGACGATCAGGGCTACGCCAACGCCCGCGCGTCGGTCGGCGGCACCGTTCGCCCGGACATTGCGGTGCAGGAAGCCTCGATGACGATGGCGCAGGCTCCGGCCGCTCGCGCTACGACGACGGCGATGCCTGCCTATCCCGGCGGGCCGATCCCGGGCGAAGTCATTCCCGAAACTGTCGACAGCGATCTCTAAGGCGAAAGCGGGGGAGGGGGCCTAGGCACCCTCCCGCTCGCCATAGCTCGGCAGACCCCATTCCCAGCGGATCGCCGCGGCGCGCAGGGCAAAGCCGCAAGTGAAGCCCAGCGCCCAAGCCCATTGGTCGCTTACACCCAGCAACGGCGCGGCCAGCATTCCCGCTACCGTCAGCGCGGCGGTGAGTGCGGCGGGGGTGACGTAAAGTTCGGGGCTCATGATGATCGACGGCCGCCCGGCGACCACATCGCGGATGATCCCTCCAACGCAACCAGTAATCACGCCCATCAGCGCTGCCGGGATTGGCGGGATGCCATAGGCCAGCGCCTTCGCGCTGCCGATGGCGGCATAGGCGGCGAGGCCCGCGCCGTCGGCATAATCGAAGCCCTTGCCCTCCCACCAACGGACCGGCGTGAACCACGCGATCAGCGCAGTGCCGAGGCACACCGCTGCCACCCACGGATCGTCAATCCAGAACACCGGCGCGCGGATCAGGAGATCGCGCACCGTCCCCCCGCCAACGCCCGTCACCAGTGCGAAGAAAGCCATGGTGACAAAGGTCTGCTTGAGCCGCGCCGCCAGCACGGCGCCCGACAGCGCGAACAGCGCAATCCCGGCTAGGTCGAGCCAGTCGAGGATCGGGGTGAGGACGGTCGGGGTCATAAGGACTTGGCGGCCGGGCGCGCTTTGCGGCGGCGGAACATCAGCACGCAGCCGATGAGCGCGCCAGTCAGCGAGAGCGCAGCGAAGATGATCAGCACCGGGTGGCTGGTGTCCTCCCGCTCGGACAGGTCCATGATGTGCAGGCCCCAGGCAAGGTCAAACGCCCGCCACCAGCGCGTCCGCACCGCCTCGATCGCGCCGGTATCGCGCCCGACATAGACATTGGTGCCATCCGCCAGCGCCACCTGCCACACGGCGAGCGGTCGGCGGAAATCGAACGGGGTGCGGTCGGCGGGGAACAGCGTGACGCGCTCCACCGCATCGCCTCCGGTAATCTCGCGCGCCACCAGCGCCTGCGCAGCAGCGGCGTCCAGCGATGGGAGGGCCGCGCCGCTCTCGAAATCGACCCGGCGGACGCTGCCATCCAGCCCGGTCAGGATCGCGACGGGGCGGTTGCCCTGCATCTGCACCCGCATCTCGGCCAACTTGGCTTCGGGCGCTGCGAGATTGCTGCCGGGGAGCACCAATGCGGCGGGGGGGCTTTCGCGCCGCAAATGCTCGCCGCGCACCTGCTCGATCGGGCGCGCGACCATCAGCAGACCGGTGGCAAGCCACATCACGATCGGTACGCAGATCAGCCAGCCAAGCCAGATGTGCCACTTTGCGAGGGTGAGCATCGAGAGCGTCTTCATGCCGCCGCCATGACCAAGCCGGCTCAGCCGTGCAAGATATTCCCGATGGCTTCGGCCGCCGCGATGCAATCGATGTCGCTCCAGCGCGGCCCGATCACCTGTATCCCACAGGGCAGCGTGCTGCCGAAGTACGTGCCGCTGCCAATCGGGAGCACGGTGGCGGGCAAGTTCGGGAAGGTCGCCAGCCCGGCCCAGGCGAGCGCATTGCCGCCCGGCTCTTCCTTGCCGTTGATCATCAGCGTCCCGCGGAACACTGCCCTGTCACTGTGCGGCACCGCCAGCACCGGAGCGGGCGGGGCGAGGACGAAGTCATACTCCGCAAACAAAGCCTCCCACTGCGCGATGCAGGCGGCCTGCGCGTCAAGCAGGTCGAACCAGTCGGTCGCGGTTGCGCGCTTGCCGTCCGGCGCAGGAGCGCCGCGCGCCATCACCACGTTCATCATCTTGAGATAGTGGCGATATTGCTGCGCCTGATCGGGCAGCAGATCGCTCGTCCGGTCGATCCGCACACCCGCGCGGGCCAGCTGTTCGAGCGCGGCTTCGGTCGGTTCCATGACGCTGGCGTCGACCTGCGCATTGGGCAGCGCGGTGACGGCGAGGAGACGGCATTCCTTCAGCGGTTTGGGACGGCGGCGCAGCGGTACCTCGGCGCCCACTTCGGTCAGCACCGCAAGATCGGGCGCATTGCGTGCAAGCGGCCCGGCGATGCTCAGCGGGCTGTCATGCGCAGCAATAAACCCTTCGCGGCGCGACATGCCGGGGAAATCATGGCCGTGCTTGGGGATGAGGCCCCAGGTCGTCTTGTGCCCCCACACCCCGCAGAAATGCGCCGGCACCCGCACCGATCCGCCGATGTCGGTGCCGAAGTCGCCCGGCACGATTCCGCTCGCCACAGCTGCCGCGCTGCCGCCCGACGATCCGCCGGGGGAGCGATCAGGGTCATGCGGGTTGGAGGTGCGACCATAGATTGGGTTGAAGCTTTGCCAGTCAGTCAGATCGACCGGCACATTGGTCTTGCCGATGATGATCGCGCCGGCCGCCTTCAAGCGGCGCACCAGCGCTGCATCGCGCGTGGCAAGCTGATCGCGGAACTCGGGGTGGCCGAAGGTTGTGGGCAGCCCGGCGACGTCAAAGCTTTCCTTGATCGTCATCGGCACGCCGAACAAAGGCTGGTTCAGCTGGCGTGGCGCGCTGTCCATTGCCCGCGCGGTCTCGCACGCGCGCTCAAAATCGGGGACGGCGAGGGCATCAATCGCGGCATCATCCCGCCCGGCCCGGGTGATCGCCGCATCGACCGCTTCGGCCACGCTGAGCTTGCGCGTGCGGATCGCCAGCGCGGTCGCCAGCACCCCGGCTTTGTCGGTCAATTGCGGATAGGCCATGCGTGCGTTCCTCTCTCTCGGGCAGGGGTCTACCCAGACAGAGGCCTGCGCAAAACCCTGCCTGAAAAGTTAGCTGTTCAATTCAGCCGCCGCAGCCTGGCATCAATCTGCGCGGTGATGTCGACCGGGAGGTAGAGGCCTTGGCCGTGCGCGGTGATGATCCCCGTCTCGACCCGTTCGATCGTAATGCTGTAATCGGTGAGGCGGCCTGTGCGCTTGGCCAGTGCGCGGTCGATCTTGCCGCGCAGATCGGTGAAGTCGCCTTCGAAATTCTGCGCCAGCGCATCGGTGATCGCGCCCTGGAAATCGGGCGAGTTGGCGAGCGCGAACAGGAATTCCTCACCCACGATGTCGGTATCTCCCGTGATCCTCACCTCAGTGAACTTCACCGCGCGCGATCCTCGGGTGTTTACGGGACGAGCGGTCAGCCAGATCCGCCCCTTGGCCTGCTCGATCACAGGCAGGTCCGAGTTGGCGGTAAACTCGCCGCCTACCGCGATGCGCCCCTCGCCGGTGCCGTAGACCGTGATTGTGTCGAACTGCGCGGTGACAGAGCCGTAATCGGCGATCACAAACGGCCGCTGGGCGCGTTTGGCCAGCGCCTTGGCGATCACCGGTTCAAGCACCGCGTAATCGGCCACCACCGGTACGTGCAGGATGGACTTGGCCTGCGCCTTGTCACGCCGCGCCAGTGGAGGAAGCGGGGCGGGCGCGGCCGCATCGGGTTTGATGCCGACGAAGCTTTCGAACATCGCATCAAGCCCCAGACGCAGGATCAGCTCGCGCCCCTGCACCGTGTAGCCGCCGAACCGGAACTGCTGCGGGGTCATCCGCCCCCACACCGCCGGGTTCTCGCGGTTGAGCACGAACACGCCGTGGGCCTTGGTCCAGCCATCCTGCGCGGTTGCCTTGACCGGCAGGCGGGCCAGCTCGCGTGCGACGATCCGCTCGACCTCACGCTTGACGGGGCGCAGCTCGCGGTCGGCCTCGCTGGTGAAGGTGATCCGCCGCCCGAGGAAGTCGATCCCCGGCTCACGCGTCCAGCGGTAATCGAGCTTGGCGGTGCTGGCGAGCTTCCAGTCCGGCGTCAGATCAAGCCGCAGTGACAGCGCGACTTCGGCCGCGCCTGTGCCGGTCTCACCCTTGAACATCCCGGCGACATCGCGCGCCGCCAGCGTGCCCTTGACTGGCAAATTGACCGTCAGCACCTCGCCTTTGCCACTCAGCCGCAGCCTGCCGCGCGTGACCTTACCAACAATGTGGCATTCGATCTTGGGCGATTTGACCTTGAACAGCGCCAGATCGACCTTCTGGGAGGCGACACATTCGCTCCCCGGACGGTCTATCTGCCACAATTCGCGCGGCAATTCGCGTTCGAGCGTGCGTTCAAGCTCGGCCAGATCGAGCTTCAGGTCGACGGCGATCTGTGATGCCTGCTGCTGGAAGATGATCGGATCGTCTCCGCGCGGCGGCGCAACGGAAGCGGTATCGTCGGACGCGCCGCAGCCCACCAGCAAGATCAAGCTGGCGGCTGCCAATGCGGTCATGGCTCTGCGAACCGCGTTCACTGACGCCCCTTCTCGCCTGCTCTTGGGCGTTGTCTCAACAGATCAGGATGTTGGCAGATTGCGAGCGCTATGGCCAGCCTTGCGCGCCGCTGCGCCAAGGGCGAGCCCATAGCCGAGGATGGGCGCTGCGCCGTAGCCGATCAGCGGGTAGGGGAAGGGGGCGAGCATGGCGGCGATGCCGAACCCCCAAAGCAGTGCGGCAAGCGCCGTGCCTTCGGCGCGGAGAATCTGCGGTTCGCGCGCTATGAGCAAGGGCGGGGCGATGAACAACAGCCCGCCCAGGCCCAGTGCCGCCAGCGGTGCGCTGTGCCAAACCTCCGCAAGCACGCCCTCGGTAAAACGCTGGGGTTCGAGCGTGCCTGCGCCGAATGTCGCCGTAGCAAAAACAATCGCGGCGAGGCTCACCACCGCAAAGGAAACACGCCGCAATGTAGCGGCGAGCGTCGCACTCGCCACGCCGAGCGCAAAGAGTGATGCCGCATCGGGTTGCAGTATATACGCCGCGCCCGCCAGCGCGAACAGGCCTGCGCCGATGGCCTCTTCGCGCGCGGCCAGCACGGTAATCAGCGGCAGCAACAGCGCGCCCGAGTGCAGACTTACTGGACCGGCAGGAAGCCAGCGGGCAACCCCGCCCATCTCAGGCCCGGTTAGCAGCGGGAGAAACAGCGCCAATACAGCGCCGCCCGCAAGCGCAAGGCGCGGGTTGCGCTCTGCTGGCATTCGCCCGAACAGCACCCACAGCAACGCCAACGCCAACGCGCCCGCGTTAACGGCGATCAGCCGTGTGGGCGCTTCAAACGCATAGAGGTATGCCAGCCCGCCCAATGACGGGAGCAACAGGGGCAGGGTGAGCCGCCAGCGATCAAAGGCCCGCGCGCTCACCCTCGCCGGATCACATGTGGATCGGCTTGCCCGTCACCGCCATTGCCGCTTCCTTGAGCGCTTCGGCGTGGGTCGGGTGCGCATGGCAGGTATAGGCAATATCCTCGGAGGTCGCGCCGAATTCCATCGCGACGCAGGCCTCGGCAATCATCGATCCGGCGAGGCTGGCGACGATCCACACGCCGAGCACGCGGTCGGTCTCCGCATCGGCGATGACTTTCACAAAGCCTTCGGTGTCGCGGTTGGCCTTAGCGCGGCTGTTGGCCATCATCGGGAACTTGCCGACCTTGACGTTGAGACCGCGTTCCTTGGCCTGTTCCTCGGTGATGCCGACCCCTGCGATTTCGGGCGCGGTGTAGACGACGCTGGGGATCACATCGTGGTTCACGATGCCGGTAAGGCCGGCGATGTTCTCGGCCACAGCGATGCCCTCATCCTCAGCCTTGTGCGCGAGCATCGGCCCGGGAACGACATCGCCGATGCCCCAGATGTTCGGCACGCTCGTGCGGAAATCGTGGTCGATCTCGATTTGGCCGCGCGCGTTGACGGTCAGGCCCGCCTTGTCGAGCGCAAGGCCATCCGTGTTCGGACGGCGGCCGATCGCGACCAGCACGATATCGGCGTTGAGCGTAGTCGCCGTGCCGCCAGCGGCCGGCTCGACGGTGACGGTCGCGCCGCCCTTCTTGCCGGTCTCGACCTTGGTGACCTTGGAGCCGAGCTGGAAGGTGAAGCCCTGCTTCTCCAGGATACGCTGGAACTGCTTGGCGACCTCGCCGTCCATGCCGGGCAGGATGCGATCGAGATACTCGACGACCGTGACCTTGGCGCCGAG
>DLGU01000060.1:0-142 GCA_002482865.1 Porphyrobacter sp. UBA7686 | reverse complement strand
TCCGAACCCGTCGCGATGACGATGTTCTTCGTTGCGATCTCCTGCGTCTTGCCGTCCTCGGCGGTGACGACGACCTTGCCGGCGGCCGGGATCGAGGCCGTGCCGTGGAACGCGTCGATCTTGTTCTTCTTCAGCAGGAAGG
>DLGU01000095.1:4535-15891 GCA_002482865.1 Porphyrobacter sp. UBA7686 | reverse complement strand
CACCAGCCATCTGGTGGTGGTGCCCACCTTCGGTTCGCCCCACGATGCGGACGGGGTGGCGGCGATTGCTGCGCTGTTCCCTGACCGTGACACCATCGGCCTGCCGGGCGAGGCGGTGCTGGCGGGTGGCGGCGGGTTCCACTGCGCCAGCCAGCAAATGCCGGCCTAGCGACGGGCCGGGATCAAGGCTTTACGCTTTCCTTGGCAAACTTGCGGAAGGTGTCAGCAAAGGCGCCTTCGATGGCGGCCACGGATAGCGCGACTTCCTCCTTGGTGGCAAAAGCGATGCCTTTCATCTTCACCCGCTTCATCTTGCTGATCTGCCTGGTGTAGCTCGGCTGGTCGCCAAAGCGCCGATAGGTGAAATAGGTCAGGATATCCTTGCCGTAGAGCGGGTGCGAGTTGAAGTAGACCGCGTCGATGCTGAGCTCGTGATAATCGGACGCGGCGGAATTGGCGTTTCGTGCATTCTTGTCCCGGTCGTAAGCTACGTCGGCGTGCAGGATCACAGCGCAGTCAGCGGGCAGGGACAACAATTCTGCCGGGCCGGTTTCGGAAACCAGCGCCGCCTGCCGTGCCTGATAAAGGGTGGCGTTCAGCACTTCGAGGCGATCGGGGTTGGTGCTCGAAAACATGCCCCCGATCAGGCCGCCGCGATCCGTGACCCCGTCCCGGTTGGCCTGTGTTCCGACGGTGCCGACGTCCAGAACATCGGCTGGCCAGACATGGAGCTCGCACGCTGGCGGCGGTGCGGGATCGGCATGGACTGCGTAAGGCGCGAAGACGGCAGCACCCACCGCCAAAAATGCCAGAATCTGCCGACGCACCGAGCCCCCCTTTTGCTTCCAAAGCCTTGCCGAAACTAGGTCGGTGCGCGGGCGGCTGCAAGCGCGCCGGCCCGAATTAACGCTTCGTTAGGGATTTGGGGCGAGAGTGCGAGGCCATGAACCGCGCACAAGCTCTTGCCCTGCCGCTCGCCGCTGCGATCCGCACCGATTCGCTTGAATTGGCACGCCGGGCGATTGTGATCGGCTGCGCGGCTGCGCTGATCCTTGCCGGCAAGGCGCTGCCGTTCTGATCTAGATCAGGCGCCCGAATGCTGCGACCGCAGCGCCGCCGAGGATCGCTCCCACACTCAACCGCCAGACCGGGTCGCTGATCCTGCCCGATACGCGCGCACCCAGCCGGTTGCCGGCGATGATCATCGGCAGCATCAGCAGCGCGAACAGCAGCAGCTCCCACCGCAGAATTCCCAGCCAGGTCGCGCTTGCCAGACCGGCGGTCGCGGCGATGGTGAAGATCAGCTGCATCGACGCCCTGATGGTCGGGCGCGGCAGTTCGCGTCCGGCATAGTAAGGCACCACCGGCGGCCCCGGCATCCCGGCATAGCCTGTCATCAGCCCGCTCAGCACCCCGACGCCGCCGGTCGCCAGCCGACCCGGCACGCCCTCGCCCCGGCGGGGGAGCAGGATCGCGACGAAGGCGCTGAGAGCGATCAGCGCGATCACCAGCCGTGCCACGTCCTTGCCGGTCAGCGACAGGGCATAAAGGCCAATCGGCGTTGTCACCACCACGAGCGCCCCAATCACCCAGGCGGTCGGCTCGGCATCGCGGACGAGGCTGCGGATCTCGGTCGCGCCGATCATCAGCGACAGTGCGTTTGTCAGCACCACCGCTTCGACCGGGGGAAGCGCCAAAGCCAGCACCGGCACCAACAAAATCGCCATGCCGAACCCGGTGAGGCCCCGCACAAAGGCCGAGCCGAGCGCCGCGCCGAAAGCGACCGCGATTTGCAGCCCGGTGAAGCCCCCGAAGACCTCCACGCCTATCCCTTCGGTCTGCCCAAGGCGGGGATCTCCACTGCCCCATAGGCTCCCGTGAATTCGCGCTGACCCCACATCGTCGGATATTGTCCGTCCAGCCACTTCTGATACCAGTCCAGAAAGCCGATCCCCAAGGGATGAAAGCCCTGCCGCGTATCGCTGGCATCGGTCCACACCGTCCCGCGCGTCGGGCCGGTTACGACGAGGATATCGTAATAGGCGCAACCCTGATGGGCGAGGCCGAGGGTGCCCCCGGTCGCGGAATGGACGATGCGGGAAAATTCGTCGTCGGTGATCTCACCCCGGTCCGTCCGTTCGCCTGCCAGCTCCTGTGCGGGCGCGGGATCGAACATGGCCGTGTGCGGGAAGGGCGCGGCGAGGTGGCTGGTAGGGACGGCCTCCCCCCACAGACGGTTGTCGTAATCCAGCGCATTGGCGAAAGGGAGCAGGCCGTAATAGGGGCCGGGGCCACCATTGCCGATTTCTTGCAGGAACGCGCGGTAATCGGGCGGGAGCGTGACCCCGAAGGTCGTCTCGATGTTGCTCAGCACCCCGTCCGATAGGGTCGCCCCCATGAACCGCAGATAATCGCGCTGCTGCAACTCGCGCTTGATGGAGGCGATGTCGGCCATGGCTTCGTTACCCTTCAGTGGCGCAGATCGGCGCGAGGCTTAACCTACTGGCTCACAGCGCCCCCCGCGCCTTGAGCCACGCTTCCATTTCCGCAATTTCCGCCTTCTGCGCGGCAATGACGCGGGTGGCGAGATCGCGGGCTTCGGCGTCGTTGGCATATTTCAGCGCGACTTCGGACATTTCGACCGCGCCCTTATGGTGGGCAAGCATCCCCTGCATGAAGGCAACATCGGCGTTGGCCGGAATATCGGCCATGCCGGCGTGCATCCTGTCATTGACGGCCTTGTAAGCGGCCTGCGCCTCGGTCAGTTCCGCCTTGGTTTCGCCGCCCATGTCGTGGCCGGAGTGGTCCATGGTCGAATGATCGACAGCGGCATCCTGCGCAGGTGTTTCGGCACCGCAGGCGGCCAGCAGCAGCGCGGCAGCGGCAAGAAGGGTGGGGGCTTTCATCACTCAGTTCTCCGTCTTCAAGTCTGGCGGCGTGCCCTCGGTGCGCAGCATCGCGATGGCGTCGGCAAGGCTCATAACCTTCTGGTGCTCCGCGCCCAGCGTGCGGACCGCAACGGTGCCTTCCTCGGCCTCGCGCTTGCCGACGACCAGCAGGTGCGGGACCTTGGCGAGGGAGTGTTCGCGGACCTTGTAGTTGATCTTCTCGTTACGAGTGTCGGTTTCGACGCGGATCCCGGCAGCACGCAGTTGGGCTTCGACATCAAGGGCATAGCCGTCCGCGTCCGAAACGATGGTCGCCACAACCGCCTGCACCGGCGCGAGCCATGCGGGCAGGCGTCCGGCAAAGTGCTCGATCAGGATGCCGATGAAGCGTTCATAGCTCCCGAAGATCGCGCGGTGGAGCATCACCGGGCGGTGCTTGTCGCCATCTTCGCCGATGTAGTTCGCATCGAGCCGCTCGGGCAGGACCCGGTCGGACTGGATCGTGCCGACCTGCCAGGTGCGCCCGATCGCGTCGGTGAGGTGCCATTCGAGCTTGGGGGCATAGAACGCGCCCTCGCCGGGGAGTTCTTCCCATGCGAGGCCATTGGCGGTCAGCGCGTCGCGCAGTTCCTGTTCCGCCTTGTCCCAATCGGCTTCGCTGCCGAAGCGCTTTTCGGGGCGCAGGGCGAGCTTGATGTCATAGGTGAAGCCGAAGTCGCGATAGACCGAGTCGGCGAGTGCGATGAAGGCCTGCACTTCGGAGACGACCTGCGATTCCATGCAGAAGATATGCGCATCGTCCTGCGTGAACTGGCGCACGCGCATCAGCCCGTGGAGCGCGCCGTGGGGTTCGTTGCGGTGGCAGCAGCCCATCTCGCCGAGGCGGATCGGCAGATCGCGGTAAGAGGTGATGCCCTGCTTGAAGACCATCACGTGCGCCGGGCAGTTCATCGGCTTGATCGCCAGCCACTCGGCATCATCCGCCACCTTGGGGGAGGCGGCACCGCTTTCCTCGTCCACTTCGGGAACGATGTCCGGCACCGCGAACATGTTTTGGGCGTACTTCCCCCAGTGGCCCGATTGCGTCCACTGGCGCACGTCCATCAGCTGCGGGGTCTTGATCTCGCGATAGCCAGAACCGTCCATCTTGCGGCGCATATAGCTCTCAAGCTCGCGCCAGATGCGATAGCCCTTGGGGTGCCAGAAGACGCTCCCGTGCGCTTCTTCCTGCAAGTGGAACAGGTCCATCTCGCGCCCCAGCTTGCGGTGGTCGCGCTTGGCGGCTTCCTCAAGGCGGGTGAGGTGGGCCTGCAGCTGCTTCTTGTTGAGCCAGCCGGTGCCGTAGATGCGGGTCAACTGCGCATTGTTCTGGTCGCCGCGCCAATAGGCCCCCGCGACGCGCATCAGCTTGAAGGCGTCGGGGTCGAGCTTGCCGGTCGAGGGCAGATGGGGCCCGCGGCACATATCGAGCCAGTCGTTGCCGCTCCAGTAGACGGTCAGTTCCTCGCCTTCAGGCAGTTCCTTGGCCCATTCGGCCTTGAAGGTCTCGCCCTCACCCGCCCACTTGGCGATCAGCGCCTCGCGGCTCCACACTTCACGGCGCAGCGGTTTGTCGGCGCGGATGATGCGGCGCATTTCCTCCTCGATCGCGGGGAGATCGTCCATGCTGAACGGCTCGCGCGTGTCGGGCGCCTTCACGTCGTAATAGAAGCCATCGTCGGTCGAGGGGCCGAAGGTGATCTGCGTGCCGGGGAACAGCGCCTGCACCGCTTCGGCCAGCACGTGGGCATAATCGTGGCGGGCGAGTTCGAGCGCATCGGCCTCGTCGCGGCTCGTCACCAGCGCGAGTTCTGCGTCGCCATCGAAGGGCCGGGTAAGATCGCGCAGCTCGCCATCGACGCGCGCGGCCAGCGCCGCCTTGGCAAGGCCGGGGCCGATTGCGGCGGCGATATCCGCCGGGGTCGATCCCACAGGCACTTCGCGCACCGATCCATCGGGCAGGCTGATCTTGAGCAGTTCGGTCATCGTCGTAGTTCCGTCTCGTTTGCCTCCTTCGCGCGAAGCGGGAAGGCCAATTTGGGGTGCGCCTTAGGGCAAAGGCAGGCGCACCGGAAGAGCGGTGTTGTGCGAGTAACCGGATCGGGAAAGACACCGCGCCGCCCCGAGCCGGGCGGCAGGCGTCAGGTCTAACCCGCGCGCCGCCGCCCCCGGATGGTAGTCCGGGTCGTTGTGGTGCGGGTTGTGGTGGGCAGCATGGCCATTGCCGGAAAATAGGCCTCCCACTGCGATAAGTCACGCGCAAGTTGACGAAACACACCGTGAACCGGGGTTTTGGGCGCATCAATGGAAAGCGTCCTTGACACGATCGACGACTCATATGTAAAGTACACTTGCCATTATGCAAAAGGAGCTTTCCATGTCGCCTATACAAGAAGCCTTGCTGCTCGGTGCCGCCCTGATCGCCGTCGCGCTGCTGGCCGTGTTTGATGTGATCCCCGAGGCTGTCGCCCAATACGCCCCGCTGGCGGTGGTGCCACTAGTCCTACGCCGCCGTAACGCCTGCGCCGGTAGGGCGTGCTGACCATGGAAAAGGCAACAACTCCTTCAGGGCGCAGCCCGTGGTTCTGGGCCGGAAACTATCTGGCTTCGTCCGCCATCATCGTCGTGCTCAAGCTGACCGACGCGATCCCAGCCCCGGTCGCCATGATCCTGTTCCTGGGCGCGATGGGGCTGCTGATCCCGCTGGTGCGGGCGGGCGAGCGCCGGAACTGCGCCAACCCCGTCATCATCCGTTACAACCGGCGGTTTCTGATCGCATCCTTCGGCTATGTCCTCGGCCTCGGCATCGCGATTGCTGTGTGGAACAGCTACAAGCTCACGAGTACGATGGTCTTCGTCATCGCGCTGCTGCCGACCTTGCCAACCTTCGCGATGATCTGGGCGATGGGCCGCTATCTGGTCGAGGAGACTGACGAATACCTGCGTTACCGCATGGTACGCGCCGCGATCATGAGCCTTGGCATGGTTCTTGCCATCGGCATTTTCTGGGGCTTTCTGGAAATGTTCGAACTGGTCCCGCACATCTGGGCGTGGTGGGTGCTTCCAGTCTGGGCGGGCGGGCTTGGCCTCGCGCAGCTGTGGATGAAGGTGCGGGGCGAATGAACAATCGCCTCAAGGTGCTGCGGGCCGAACGCAGCTGGAGCCAGCAGGATCTGGCCGACCGGCTGGGCGTCAGCCGCCAGAGCGTCAACGCCATCGAGACCGGCCGTTATGATCCCTCGCTTCCGCTTGCCTTCACCATCGCCGACCTTTTCGGCCTGCCGATCGAGGCGATTTTCCTGAGAGACGGAGATTCCGAATGACCCGCGCTTTCTTTGCTGCGCTCGCCGCGCTGATGCTCCCCGCCGCCGCCGCCCAAGCCCAGGATGCCTGCCCACCCTTTGAAGTGACCGGCACCGGCCCCGATCTGGTGCTGGTCCCCGGTCTTGGTTCGTCGCCCGCCGTGTGGGACGGGGTAAAGGAAAGTCTCGCCAAGGATTACCGCGTGCATCTCGTCCACGTCGCAGGCTTTGCCGGACGCGCACCCGAGGGCGATCCGGCCACGCTGGTCGCCCGCACCGAGGCGGAGGTGATCCGCCATCTCGATTGCCAGAAGGTCGCCCGCGCTGCCTATGCCGGCCATTCGCTCGGCGGATTCCTCGGCCTGATGCTGGCCGCTGACCACCCCGACCGGATTTCCCGCGTGGTCGTGGTCGATGCGCTGCCGTTCTATCCGCTGATTTTCGATGCCACGCTCACGCCCGAGCGCACCGCCGGGCAAGCGGGCGTCATCCGCGATTCGATGCTGGCGATGGACGATGCGGCCTTTGCTGCTGGCCAGCGCGCAGGCGTGCAATCGCTGGTGCGCGAGACGAGCTTTCACGAGCAGGTGGTCGGGTGGTCACTCGCCAGCGACCGCGCGAGCTTTGCAGGCGCATTTCACACCTTGATGACCACCGACTTGCGCCCGCGCCTGGGCGAGATCACCGTGCCCGTCACCGTGCTCGCCGCCGCCAACGATTATGCCCCGCGCGACCGGGTCGAGGCGCTTTTCGCCCCGGCCTATGCCGGGCTGCCGGGCGTGAAGCTGACCTATATCGAGGACAGTTTCCACTTCATCATGTTCGATCAGCCTGCGGCTTTCGAAGCGGCGTTGCGCGCAGGGCTGGCGGAATAACACCCAGCGGGGCGAGGGCCGTCAGTTGTTATTGCCCCAGCCGCCATCGGCATGGGTTTCGCTGAAATCGGGCGCCGCCACAGGCTTGCCGGGCTTGGGTGGGGGAGAATAAGCCGGGTCGAACATCCGGTCGCGTTCGATGTTCTCAAGCTCGTTGGCGACATTGTCTTGTAGGGTCTTCTGCATCGTGACGAGGCCTTGCGGATTGGACGCGACCGCAGCGGCCATCTTGGCCTGGACCATCTCGACATTGAAGGCGCGGCCTTCGAGCGCGGAGTCGATCTTCTCGCTCATCGCGATCTGGGCCATTTCATTGACCAGCGGGTCTTCATCCATCCCCACCATTGTGTCTCCGTCGGTGAACTGGAATTCGACTTCGACGCGCGTGCCGGCGTTTTCGGGCGCGAGATTGGCGCGCACTTCGGCCAAGCGGTCGCCGCCTGCCATGATGTCCCAGCGCAGCAAGGCCGGGCCGCGGCTGCGCAGCACCAGCCGGATGTCGCTCTCACCGTTGAAATCACCGGCCTCTGAGCCAAGCTGCAGCCCGGCCAGCCGCGCTTCGACGGCTGTGGGAGCCATGGGGTAGTATTCGCCGCGATCAAACGCGCCGCCCAGCCATGCACCGCCGCCAGCCACTGTTGCGGCGCCCGCCATCATCCACATCCGCATGCATGCACCCTCCGCGTTGGATCAGGCGCGAAAATAGCGGAGAAAACTTAACGAGCGGTCGCGGGGCCGGGCCCTAGGCGGACCTTTAGACCGTCAGCGTGCCCGAGCCCTTCTCGGTCACGATCCGCCTCGTGCCTGCGAGCTTTGTCGAGCGCTGCTTCACGCCGGTGCTGAAGCGATATTCGGTCGTCGCGCGGGCGGGGGTAAGCTCAACCACCATGTAACCGCGCTGCGCGGTATCGGCCCATTTGAGCTGTTCGTTCTCCGCCACCAGCGAAGCGGCCAGCACATCAGGCTTGATGGTGCTGAGGTAACTTTCGAACCCGGGCGAGCTGACCGAGCAGACCCCCAGCTCGACACCGACCTTCGCGCCGTCCTGCGTCAGGTCGAAGGCCCAGCCGTTGTGGGTGTCGCCGGCCAGCACAATGAGGTTTGCGTCCGCCGCCAGCGCGGCTTTGAACACCCGTTCGCGCGCGGCGGGATAGCCGTCCCACGCGTCCATGTTGAGCGGCAGGCCCGCCTTGCTCGCCATGGCGGCGGCGATGAGACGCTGGCGGACATAATCGGGCAAGCCGTCGCCGATCTGGGCGTAAAGCGATTGCGGGCTTTTGAGATTGCCGATCAGCACCTGCTGCACCAGCACCTGCCACGCGGTGCCTTTAGCGGTGGAGGCGGCGAGGCCTTCTGCCAGCCACGCATCCTGCGCCGCGCCGAGCAGCTGGCGTTCGGGATTGGCCCACTCGCCCGTCCGGAAGGCGTCGAGGGCGGCGATGGCGGCTTGCGGATCGGTTTTGCCCGCCAGCACGGTTTCAAGGCTGAACTGCTTCTCGCGCCCCTCCAGCCGGGTGTCGAGCCGGAACAGCGTCGCCAGATCGCCGACCTGATAGGCGGCATAGGGCGCGTCGGAGACCGGCATCCATTCGCGGTAGGCCTGCTTGGCGGCGGCCTTGCGCGCGGCCCAATCGCCCTCGGTCTCGCTCTGATGGTTTTGCGCGCCGTCCTTATAGGCGTCGTTTGCGCTTTCATGATCGTCCCATACCGCGATCATCGGCAGCACCTGATGCAGCCGCTGGCAATCGGGATCGGCGCGGTAGGTGGCGTAGCGCAGGCGGTAATCGGTGAGCGCGACGATTTCTGTGGTGGGCGCCAGCACCCGCTCGGCCACGCCTTGCTCGGTGTCGGGATAGGTGCCCGCCGCATATTCGTAGATGTAATCGCCCAGATGCACCGCGAGGTCGGCGTCATTCGCTTCAGCGGCGTGGCCATAGGCGTTGAACCAGCCGAACCCGAAGTTGGAGCAGGAGAACACCGCGAGGCGGAATGTCGCGGACGGCCCTTCAGGCAGGGTGCGGGTACGGCCCACGGGCGAAGCGGCGCCATCAGGCGCGAGGAAGCGATAGAAATACCAGCGATCCGGCGACAGGCCCGTCACCACGCCCTTGGCGCACCAGTCGCGCGCGGGGGAGGCTGCCACGCTGCCCTCGGCAACCGGTTTGGCGAAGTCCTCGGTTGCGCTCACCTGCCATGTCAGCGCGGTTTCCGCTTCGGCGACGTAGCGGGTCCACAGCAACACGCTGGTCGCCGAAGGCTCCCCGCTGGCGACATTGTGCGTGAAGCCGGTGCCGAAGCTGCGCGCGGCGAGCGGGGTCGCTGCCAATGCGGCGGAAGCCCCCGCAAGCGTGAACAGGTTTCTGCGGGTGAGAGCCGCGGACGAGGGGGCCGGCTGAGCGGCAGAGTCGGTTTTGAACATGGCGTGTCGCGTAATCCTCTCCCGTTGCGCTGCTGTGACAGTCGCACGCCGACAATGGTTGCCTTTACGCAGCCTAGCAAGGCATGGTTACGCGCATGACTGATCATCTGCACCACACCCTCTATGATGGCCGCCGCGTGGCCTTCCGCTACACGCATGGAGTGGGGCCGTGCCTGGTGTTCCTGCCGGGCTACATGTCCGACATGAGCGGCAGCAAGGCGACCGCGCTGTTTGCCGAAGCGCAGGAAAAGGGTCGGGCCTGCCTGCTGCTCGACTATTCGGGCTGCGGGTTGAGCGACGGCGATTTTGCCGAAGGGATGTTGAGCGGCTGGCGCGATGAGGTGCTGGCGCTGGTCGCAAGCTACACGCGCGGACCGGTGCTGCTGGTCGGATCGTCGATGGGCGGATGGCTGATGCTGCTGGTGGCCGAGCATCTGAAGCATCGCCTCGCCGGGCTGATCGGTATCGCGCCCGCGCCGGATTTCACCCGCTGGGGTTATACCGAGGAACAGCGCGCGGCGCTGGCGGCGGGCGAGACGATCTTCGAGCCCAACCCCTACGGCCCCGAACCCACGCCGACTTATGCCAAGTTCTTCGCCGACGCCGAATGCCACCTGCGGCTGGAGAGCGGCATCGACATCACCTGCCCGGTGCGGCTGTTTCACGGCAAGGCGGACGCCGAGGTGCCGTGGGAGATCAGCCTCAAGCTGAAAGCGGCGCTGCGGTCGGACGATGTTCAGGTGACTCTGATAGAAGACGGCGACCACCGCCTGTCGCGCCCCGCCGACATTGCCGCTCTCAAGGCCATCGTGGCCGAATTTTACGGATAGATCCTTTGTCCCTGCTCCTCGCACTGCTGCTTCAGGTTGGCCCCAATCCTATGGCCGGAGGGATGGCGGGTGACGACTTGGTGCGCGACCGTCCGCCCCGTGCCGATGGGGTGAAGGGCGATATCAATGCCACCAGCGCATGGCTCCAGACCTGCCTCGATCAGCTGGCGGAAGACCCGGCGCGCGCACACACCATGGCGCAGATCCGCCGGAGCGAGACCAAGGGACCGGACCGCGTGCTCGCCAATCACTGCCTCGGCACCGCTGCGAGCGAGCTGGGGCTGTGGCAGGATGCGCGCACCGCTTTCCTCGCCGCGCGCGATGAAACGCCTGCGGACGAGACCCGCACCCGCGCGCGCTTTGCCGCGCTGGCCGGGAATGCCGCTCTGGTGGGCGGGGATGCCGAAGCCGCGCTCACCCTGCTGACCGAAGCCGAGGCTGATGCCCGCACCGCCGGTTTCGCCCCGCTTGAAGCCATCGCGGCGACCGACCGTGCCCGCGCGCTGGTGGCCCTGTCGCGCGGCGAAGATGCGCTTGGCGCCTTGGAAGCGGCCACCACGCTTGCGCCGGAACGGGCCGAGGGCTGGCTGCTGAAAGCCACCTTGCTCCGCCGGCTCGATCGGCTTCCCGAGGCGCAGACTGCGATTGAACGCGCCGCCCTGCTCACTCCGGGTGATCCTGACATCGGGCTTGAGGCCGGGGTGATCGCTATTCTCGCCGGGCGTGATGATGCCGCGCGGGCAAGCTGGCAATCCGTGCTCGCTCTCGCGCCCGAAAGTCCTGCCGCCGTGACAGCCAAGGATTACCTTGCGCAGCTCGGGCAAGCAGGGGAGACTGGCGCCCCGCAGAAGGAACCCGCGTCATGACCCGATTTTCCGTGCTCGATCTGGTGCCGGTGCGCGAAGGCGGCACGCTCTCAGAAGCCTTCGCCGACACCACCGCGCTTGCCCGCGCCGCCGAAGCCTTGGGGTGCGACCGCTTCTGGGTCGCCGAACATCACGCG
>DLGU01000095.1:2857-4473 GCA_002482865.1 Porphyrobacter sp. UBA7686 | reverse complement strand
CGGGATCATGCTGCCCAACCACACGCCGTTCCAGATCGCCGAGCAGTTCGGCACGCTGGACGCGCTGTTCCCCGGGCGGATCGACCTCGGGCTGGGCCGCGCGCCGGGGGCTGGGCCGGAATTGCAGCGGGCCTTGCGCAAGAACCTCCATCAGGCCGCCGAATATTTCCCGCAGGACGTGGTCGAACTGCGCGCGCTGCTGACGGGGGATTACGACCTGCCGATCCACGCCACGCCGGGTCTCGGCGCGCAGGTGGAGCTGTGGATGCTGGGATCGAGCCTGTTCGGCGCGCAGCTCGCCGCCAAGCTGGGCCTGCCCTATGCCTTCGCCGCCCACTTCGCGCCCGATCATCTGGACGCCGCGCTCGCCGTCTATCGCCGCGATTTCCAGCCGTCCGAAGCGCTGGCCAAACCGCATGTGATGGTGGCGATGAACGTGTTCGCCGCCGAGACCGAGGCTGAGGCGCGCCTGCTCGCATCGAGCCAGCAGCAAAGCTTCGTGCGGCTGCGCAGCGGTTCGCCCGGCAAGCTGCCCCCGCCGATTGAGGGTTACACCGACACGCTGCCTGCGCAGGCGCAGGCGATGCTCGCCCATATCGGGCAGGCCGCCGCCGTCGGCACGCCCGCACAGGTGCGTGAACAGGTCGCCGCTTTCGTCGCCCGCACCGGCGCGGACGAGATCCTGCTGTGCGGCGCGACCTATGACGCAGCGGCGCGTATCCGCAGCCTCGAACTCACTCTGGAAGCCTGCGAAACCGTCCTCGCGGCGTAACACTGCGCAATCATCACGCTTGCGCCAGACGCACGAAAGCGGGTATCGCGCCAGACACGATAACAACAATCCGGAACAACAATATTGCGCGTGAAGCGCAGCCGGAACGCAGGATGAGCAGGAGCCAAAAATGGGGTCCAAGACCGTTGCCGCTGCGGCGCCCAAATCCACGGGCCGCGCGTTGATCAAGGCCTTGCGCCTACAGCTTGAAGCTTCGCTGCTTCCCGGTGACGCCCCGGTAGAGAAGGCTGCGCTGGAAGAAGCCGCCGCATGGCTGCTCGCCGCTGCCGCCACCCGCGCGCCCGGCCAATCTCTGGTCCTGATCGAATCCGCGACCGGCGACCGGCGCCACCTGCGCATCGCCATCATCAATGACGACATGCCGTTTCTGGTCGATTCGATTGCGGCGGCGATTGCGGCGCAAGGGCTGGCGATTGACCGGCTGCTGCACCCCGTCATCCCGGTCGAGCGCGATGGCGCAGGTGCAATCACTGGGCTGGGCAAGGACGGCAAGCGCGAATCGCTGATCTATATCGAAACCCCGCGCGTCGATGCCCGTCAGCGGCGCGACTTGCTCGAAGCGCTGCAATCCACGCTCGCCGATGTCCATGCCGCCGTTAGCGACTGGCCCGCGATGCAGGCCGCGATCAACGCCGATGCGGCGCTGGCCGGGGCGATTGATGCCGAGGCAGGAGCGCTGCTCGGCTGGCTGGGCGGCGGGATGCTGACTCAGCTCGGCCACCTCACCCGCCACCGCGACGGGACGACCACCCAGCAGCTCGGCATCTGCCGCGCTTCGGCCAGCGAACTGCTCGCTGAAGTCAGCTATGCCCGCGCGTTCGAA
>DLGU01000095.1:2456-2787 GCA_002482865.1 Porphyrobacter sp. UBA7686 | reverse complement strand
CCCAAGGCGCTGCTGGCGATCAAGTCCAATGTGCAGGCGCGGGTACACCGCTTCAGCCCGCTCGATCTGTTCATCGTGCCAGTGCGTGAGGGGCAGGCGATCATCGCGCTGTCGATCCATGCCGGGCTGTGGACCAGCGCGGCGCTGAACGCCCGGCCGAGCGAAGTGCCGGTGCTGCGCGCGATGGTGGCGGACATGATCCACCGGCTCGGCTTCGATCCCGCGGGGCATAATGGCAAGGCGCTGGTGCATGCCTTCACCTCGCTGCCCAACGACCTTTTGACCGCCTTCGAGCCTGCGCGGGTCGCCGATCTGGTGACCGCCAAGATGG
>DLGU01000095.1:0-2340 GCA_002482865.1 Porphyrobacter sp. UBA7686 | reverse complement strand
CAGGCGATGCTGCTCGGCACGCCCGGTGCGGCGCTGCTCGACTGGAGCCTTGAGGTCGAAAGCTCCTCGCTCGCGCTGCTGCGCTTCCTCGTCGATGTGCGCGCCTGCGCCGATCTGCCCGATGATGCTGCGATCGAAGCGCAATTGGTCGATCTCTTGCGCGGCTGGAACGAGGCTGTCGCAGGCCATCTTACTGCCAGCGAGGAAGAAGGCCGCGCCGCCGCGCTCGCCGCGCGTTATGCGCCTGCCTTCCCTACCGGTTATCGCCTGACCTATGGCCCGCAGGAAGCCGCGCGCGACATCGCCAAGCTGCGCACGCTGGTGGTGGCTGAAGGCGAAGTGACCCGCGCCACCCGTACGGTGCGGCTCTACCGGCTGGAGGGTGACGGGGCCGATACGCTGCGGCTGAAGGTCTATGTGATGACCGGCACGCTCGCCCTGTCCGATGCGGTTCCGGCGCTGGAGAATTTCGGCTTCCGCGTCGCGGCCGAAGTGCCGACCTTCCTGACCGATGCGAGCCTCGGCTCGATCCACGATTTCATCCTGACCGTGCCCGCCGGGCGTGATGCGGGCGCGCTGCTGGAACGCGCCGCGCTGATCGAAGGCGCGCTGGCCGAGGTGCTGAATGGCGCAGGCGAGGACGATCCCTTCAACCGCCTGATCCCCGCCGCCGGTCTCGCCCCGCGCAGCGCCAACTGGCTGCGCGCGGTCTATCGCTATCTGCGCCAGACCGGGGTGAGCTACACGATCTACACCGTGGTCGACGCGCTGGTCGCCGCGCCGCAGGTGACGCGGGCGATGATCGACCTGTTCGCCGCACGTCACGACCCGACCTTCGCCGGTGACCGGGACGAAGCGATTGCCGCGGCGCAAAGCGCCTTCACCCGCGGCCTCGCCAAGGTCACCGCGATCAATGACGACCGCCTGCTCAGGCTTTACCGTGCGGTGATCGACGCGGTGCTGCGTACCAACGCCTTTGCCCCTGCTGCTGCCGAGGCGCTGGCATTCAAGATCGATTCCGCGCTCGTGCCCGGCCTGCCCAAGCCCGTGCCGTGGCGCGAGATCTTCGTCTATTCGCGCCGGGTCGAGGGTATTCACCTGCGCTCGGGCGCGGTGGCGCGCGGGGGCCTCAGATGGTCCGACCGGCGCGACGACTTCCGCACCGAAATTCTGGGCCTGATGAAAGCGCAGCGCGTGAAGAACGCCGTGATCGTGCCGACCGGCGCGAAGGGCGGGTTCTATCCCAAGCAGCTCCCGTCTCCCGCGATCGATCGCGAAGGTTGGGCCGCTGAAGGCCGCGCCGCCTATGAAATCTTCATCCGCACCCTGCTGTCGGTCACCGACAATATCGTTGGCGGGACAGTTGTTCACCCCGACTGCGTGCAGGTGCTCGACGGCGAAGACCCCTATTTCGTGGTCGCCGCCGACAAGGGCACGGCGACCTTCTCCGACATCGCCAACGGGATCGCGCAAAGCCGTTATTTCTGGCTGGACGACGCTTTCGCCAGTGGCGGGTCGAACGGTTATGACCACAAGGCGATGGGCATTACGGCGCGCGGCGCCTGGGTTTCGGTCCAGCGCCACTTCCGCGAAATGGGCATCGACGTCCAGACCCAGTCCGTCAGCGTGGCAGGCTGCGGCGATATGTCGGGCGATGTGTTCGGCAACGGGATGCTGCTGTCCAAGGCATTGAAGCTGGTCGCCGCTTTCGATCACCGCCACATCTTTATCGACCCCTCGCCCGATCCGCTCGCCAGCTGGAAAGAGCGCAAGCGGATGTTTGAACTCCCCCGGTCAAGCTGGGAGGATTACGACGCCTCGCTGATCTCCAAGGGCGGCGGGGTATTCCCGCGCTCGGCCAAGGTGATCAAGCTGTCGAAGCAGGCGCGCGAAGTGCTGGGGATCGAGGCGAAAGAGATTGAGCCTGAAGCGCTGATCAGCGCAATCCTGCGCGCGCCGGTTGACCTGATGTGGTTCGGCGGGATCGGCACCTATGTGAAGGCGCCCCAGGAGAACAACATCGCGGTCGGCGATCCGGCCAATGATGGCTTGCGGGTCGATGCCACCGAAGTGCGCGCCCGCGTGATCGGTGAGGGCGCAAACCTCGGCGTGACGCAGGCCGGACGCATCGCGTTCTCGCTGGCGGGAGGCCGTATTAACACCGACTTCATCGACAATTCGGCAGGCGTCGATTGCTCGGACAACGAGGTCAATATCAAGATCGCGCTGGCGGCGGCGACCGCTTCGGGCAAGCTCGCCCCCAAAAAGCGCAACACCTTGCTCGCCGCGATGACAGACGAAGTCGCCGCACTGGTACTCGAAGACAACCGCTTGCAGGCG
>DLGU01000051.1 GCA_002482865.1 Porphyrobacter sp. UBA7686 | reverse complement strand
CACGGTTTCGAGCAGCACCCAGGCTTGCACCGCCGCGCCGAAGCGGACGTAGCGTTCTTCTGGCCAAGCGCCGACTTCGCTGCGGTCCTCGGCAATCAGCACCCGGAAACGACCATCCACCTGCGCCGAGTGATCGACCGAGATAACCCGGCCGCCGAAGGTGCCGATCGCGACCGAGGGCCAGCCGCTGAACTGGACTGCGGGCCAGCCTTCGAACTGGATGCGGGTCGCATCGCCCGGCTTGACCAAAGCGACATCGCGGCCGTCGATGAAGATCTCAACCACGCGTCCGGTGTTGGCGGGCACAAAGGTCGCCAAGACGTCCCCGGCGTTGATGTAGGTGGCGGCGTCCCCGGCATTGAGGCTCTGAATGAAGCCGTCACGCGGCGCGCGCACGATCTGTTCGGACTGGCGCGCGATGTTGGTGTCGGCGCGATTGAGATCGGCCTGGGCTGCGGCCACGCGGCCTTGCATGTCGGCGACCTTGATCTGCGCCAATTCGTAATCGCGCCGCGCGGCGAGCCCGGCTTCGAACAATTCACGGCTGCGCCGCTCGTCAATCTGCGCGGTGGCGAGCGCGGACTGGGCGGCCTGCAATTGCAGCACCATTTGCCCGCGTTCGGCCTGCAAACGGTCAATCAGCTGCGGGTCGATATCGGCAATGCGGACGATCGGATCGCCCTTTTTCACCGTGCTGCCGTCGCGCACGAACCATTCCTCGATCCGACCCGGCACCAGCGCGTTGATATCCTGTCTGCGTTCGTTGGGACTGAGCGTTGTCACCACCCCGCGGCCTGAGGTGGTCTGCACCCACGGCACGTAGATCAGGAAAGCGAGTATGATGACGATTGCCGCCAGCAGCATGAAAAACACCGCCCGCATCACGCGCGGCGTCTTGATCGACGCCAGCGTGGTGAAATGCGCCATGTCCTCCTTGAGCGTCGCCATGGTCATGCGCCTCCCTGAGCAATCGGGGCGCCGGTATAAGGCGCGGGGCGGTTCATCGCGGCGCTGAACTCCTCGAAATTGGCGAAGTAACGCTGCTGGTGCGCTTCGAGATAAAGGAAGCGGTCAAAGCCCAGATCGATGCGACGGTTGGAGAAATAGATCACTGTCGAATAGGCCTGTGCGCGCAACTCCGTCACGGCGCGAGAGATGGGTTCGGGGTCGATCAGATCGAACAGGCGGCTGAGCACCAGAATGCGCGGGCGTTCCAGCAGGGCATTGGCGAGCTTCAGCTGCTGCAACTCCACCGCCGATAACGGATAGCCCGTGGCGGCCAGCGGGGTATCGAGCCCCTTCTCCAGCGTCGAGATCATCGTCGCCAGCCCTACCGTTTCCAAGGCGCCGATCATCCGCTGCGGCGCGGTGTCAGGGCAGGACAGGGCGAGATATTCGCGGATCGTCATTTCGACGATGCTGGGGCGATCAAGCACATGGACGTTCTTGCGCAAGTGGTGCGCTTCGATCGCCTTCATGTCGACCCCGCCGAGCGTCGCGAAGCCAGACTCCGGAAGGGCGTGCATCTTGAGCAGGTTGGTGAACAGGCGTTGCACCCCGTGCTGACTGGCCGCCGCCATGATGATCGAGCCCGAAGGGACCTCCAGATCGAACTGCGCCTCTTCATGCCGCGCCTTGCCGCGTACGCCCTTCATCACGATGGCGTGATCCGGCCCTTCGAACGGGTCGGCACCCTTGGGCTGTTCCTGCTCGACATCGTAGAACTGCGAGATTTCCTCCACAGCGGCGAACAGATCGTAGAAATAGCCCAGATAGCTGCCGAGCTGCGCGACCCCGAAGAACGCCGCCGACAGCACCAGCTCGGCCGCGACCAGCTGGCCGAGCGTCAGCTGGTTCTGGATCACCAGCCAGCCGCCCAGGCCCAGCAGCGCCGCACTGGCGGCGGCATACATCAGCAAGAAGGCGATGGTCTGCGCGAACAGGTGGCGGAAGTGGCGCTTGCGATCAGTGATGTACTGGCGGGTATAATCATCGGTCTTGTCGAGCGCGTAGTCGATCCGGCGCTGCGATTTGAAAAAGCCGTTCGATCCGCCGATGGTCTGTAGCCACGCGGCAGTCTTGTGCTTTGCGTGGCTGAGATCGACCCCGGTGCGCAGCGCGCGGCTGCCCCACGTCAACCACACCACCCAGATCAGCGCGATCATGATCAATGTGAAGCCGAGGAAATAGGGGTGGTAGAGGCTCACGAGCACAAACCCGACCGCGATCTGCAACAGCGTGGTGAAGCCACCGATGAACAGAATCGGGATCGCGGTCTGGACATAGACCACGTCGAAATAGCGGTTGAACAGATCGCCCTTCTTGGCGTCGTCGAAAAACGGGTTCTGCGCATAGACCGAGATCAGCGAAATCTCGGCGACCATGCGGGCGTAAAAGCGCCGCGCGAACAGCTCCATCAGGTGGACCCGCAGCGCGTAAAGCATGCTGGAAATGAACAGCAGGCCGAACAGAGTGAGCGACAGCATCACCAACGGCGCGGTGAGCGCGGTATTGGCGATGGTGTTGATCAGCATCTGCACCGAAATCGGCGTCGCCAAGCTGAGCAAGCTGATGCCGATCCCGTAGACGGCCGCGAGCCAGTAGAAATTCGCTTCGGGCTTCAGGATATCGAAGAAAATCCTGAAGAATTTTACCAGCGAAATCTGCGAGCCGTAACTTTGGCCTTCTCCTGCCATGGCAGCCTTTCAATCCGAAATCTGCGTTCAAGAACCGGGTTGCCCAGCTTGGACAACACGCGACCGAACGTGAGTGCATCTCTTGCAACATTACCGCGCCGCAAGCGATCAATCATTCAACTCGCCGACGGTTCCAGCGACAAAAAGAGTGCTGCAACTTCTTGAAGATATGAAGTATTGAAGGCTAATGCGAAGCAATGTCGTGTGGCGGCCCCGTTAGCGTCCAAAGCTTGCGGATAGCTGAACCAAGGCCGATGAGGCGAGGGTGATAACACGGCAAAATAGCTCGGTCGGTGCAGAAACCGTGATGCTGCTGGTGGGCGGCGGCCATGCGCATGTCGCGGTGCTGGCCGATTGGGCGAAGCGCGGCGCGCCTGCGGGCGTGCGGGGGGTGCTGCTGACGCCGGAGCGGTACTTGCGCTATTCCGGCATGGTGCCCGGATGGATTGCGGGGCAGCACGCGCAGGATGACGGGCTGGTCGACTTGGCCGCGCTGGCGGCGCGCGCAGGCGCGGAGCTTGTGCTGGATCGCTGCAACGGCCTCGACCCGGAGGCGCGAGTGGTCCGCACCGCAGCGGATGAGGTGATCCGCTTTGACATTGCCTCCTTCGATACCGGTGGGGAAGGGCAAGCGGCGAGGCTGCTAGGTGAAGATCCCCGCCTGATCGATGTCCGCCCCATCGGCGCCTTTGTCGACCGTCTCGCTGCGCTTGGCCCCTTGGCGCAGATCGTGGTGGTGGGCGGCGGGGCAGGGGGCGTGGAGCTGGCTTTTGCACTCCGCAATCGCGCTGGGGCCACCGCGCGCCCAGACGTCACGCTTGCGGCGGGGCCGGGCGGGTTGCTCCCCGGCTTCGCGCCCGCCGTGCAACGTCGCGCTGCCCGAGCGCTGGCGCGGCAGGGCGTCACGGTTCTGGCCGCCGATGCGCGTTTTGCAGGCGGCGCAATCTTCGCCGGCGAGCAATCGCTGGGACCCGCCGATTGTATCATCGCCGCCACCGGCAGTGCCGCGCCGGGCTGGGTGCGGGAGAGTGGCATCGCCACGGACGCAGCCGGTTTCCTCGCGGTGGACGCACATCAGCGCGCCACCTCGCACCCCCATATCTTCGCCGCCGGAGATGTCGCCGCGCGCATGGACCGCCCGCTCGTCCATTCCGGCGTCCATGCCGTGTTTGCCGGCCCGGTACTTGCTGCCAACCTGCGCGCTGTGCTGGCGGGTGATGCTCCACGTCGCACCTATCGCCCGCGCTGGAACAATCTCTACCTGATGAACACCGGCGACGGGAGCGCGATTGCCAGCTATGGCCCACTCGCCGCCGAGGGCCACTGGGTGCTGGCGCTCAAGCACTGGATCGACAAGCGCTGGATTGCGCAATACGCCCGCATTGCGCAGATGGCGTAACCCTCGCAGCAGCCTGCGCGAATGTGCGGGCAGGAGATCATGTGAAAAAGCTTGCCATCCTCGCCGTGCTGGCCGCCGTCATCGCGGCTTATTTTGTCTTCGATCTCGGGCAATTTCTGACGCTTGAGGGGATCAAGCAGCTGGTCACCCAGTGGGAGGCCTTCTATGCTGACAACCCGGTGATGGTTATCGCCGGGTTCTTCGCCGCCTATGTCGCGGTGACGGCGGCATCGCTGCCCGGTGCGGCGATCATGACGCTGGCAGCCGGCGCGCTGTTCGGGGTGGTGACGGGGACGATCCTTGTATCCTTCGCCTCCACGCTCGGAGCCACGCTAGCGTTCCTCTCGTCACGCTATGTGCTGCGCGACACTATCGAGGCGCGGTTCGGTGAGCGGCTGAAGGCGATCAACGCCGGGATGGAGCGCGACGGGGCGTTCTACCTCTTCAGCTTGCGCATGATCCCGGCCTTCCCCTTCTTCGTGGTCAATCTGGTGATGGGCCTCACCCGCATCCGCACTCTGACTTATATCTGGGTGAGCCAGATCGGGATGCTGCTGGGCACTGTGGTTTATGTGAATGCAGGCACGCAGCTGGCGCGGATCGAGAGCCTGTCGGGGATCGCCTCGCCCGGCGTGCTGGGCAGCTTCGTGCTGCTGGGCGTTGCGCCGTGGCTGGCAAAGCTGGTGATCGGTGTCATCAAGCGCCGCAAAGTCTATGCCGGGTTCAAACGCCCCAAGACATTCGACCGTAATCTGGTGGTGATCGGCGCAGGCTCGGCGGGCCTCGTCTCGGCGCTCATTGCGGCAACGGTGAAGGCCAAGGTAACGCTGGTCGAGGCGAACGAAATGGGCGGCGATTGTCTCAACACCGGCTGCGTGCCGTCCAAGGCGCTGATCAAGAGCGCCAAGGTCGCCGCGATGATGCGCGGGGCGGACAAGTACGGCCTCACCCCGACCGAACCCGAAGTGCCCTTCCGCGCGGTGATCGCCCGCGTGCTGGGCGCAGTGAAGGCGATCGAACCGCATGATTCGGTCGAACGCTACGAGGGTCTCGGGGTCGATGTGGTGAAGGGCTATGCGACAATCATCGACCCCTGGACGGTCGAGATCGCGCGCAATGATGGTGGGACACAGCGCCTCACCACCCGCAGTATCGTGATCGCCAGCGGTGCGGAGCCGGTGGTACCACCGATCCCCGGCATGGCGGATAGTGGCTACCTCACCAGCGAGACGATGTGGGACGCCTTTGCTCAGATGGACACAGCCCCCGCGCGCGTCGCGGTGCTGGGCGGCGGGCCGATCGGGTGCGAGCTGGCGCAAGCGCTGGCGCGATTGGGTTCCAAGGTGACGCAGGTCGAAATGGCCGACGCATTGCTGGGGCGCGAGGATGCGGATGTCTCCGACCTTGCGCGCAGCGTGCTGGAGGCGGACGGCGTGCGCGTGTTGACGGGCCACAAGGCGGTGCGGATAGAAGACCGCACGCTGATCGCGGAGCAAGGCGGGCAGGAGGTGCGCGTGCCGTTTGACGTGCTGCTGGTCGCGGTCGGGCGCAAGGCGCGGCTCACCGGGTTCGGGCTGGAGGACATCGGCGTCGATACCGCAAAGACTGTAGTCACCGACGAATTTCTCGCGACCAAATTCCCCAATATCTTCGCGGCTGGCGACGTGGCCGGTCCCTACCAGTTCACCCACACCGCCAGCCATCAGGCGTGGTACGCCAGCGTCAACGCGCTGTTCGGCACGTTCCGCAAATTCAAGGCGGATTACCGCGTGATCCCGGCCGTCACCTTCCTCGACCCCGAATTCGCCCGCGTCGGCCTCAACGAACGCGAGGCAGCCGAGCAGGGCATTGCGGTCGAAGTCACCCGCTACGACCTCGACGATCTCGACCGCGCGATTGCGGAGAGCGAGACCAAGGGTTTCGTCAAAGTGCTGACCCCGGCGGGCGGCAAGGACACGGTGCTGGGCGCGACCATCGTCGGCGCCCATGCGGGCGAATTGCTGGCGGAATATGTGCTGGCGATGAAGCACGGGATCGGGCTCAACAAGATCCTCGGCACCATCCACGCCTATCCCACGATGGTCGAAGCCAACAAGTTTGCTGCTGGCAACTGGAAGAAGGCGCACAAGCCAGAAGGCCTGCTCAAATGGGTCGAGCGCTATCACACCTGGATGCGGGGCTAACGCGGCGTGGAGTTGTTCGACCAATTGCGTGGGATCATCGGCATTGCGGTGCTGGTCGGGATCGCGTGGGCCATTAGCGAGAACCGCAAGGCCCATCCCGGCTGGCGCTGGATCGTGGGCGCGCTGGCGCTTCAGGGGCTTCTCGCGGTGCTGATCGTGCGGGTGCCTGCGGTTTGGGCGGCGGTCGGCCTCGTCAATAATGCGGTGAGCGCGGTCGAAGTCGCGACGCTCAAAGGCTCGTCCTATATGTTCGGCTATCTTGGCGGGGCCGAGCTGCCCTTCGCGCTGAAAGACGGAGCGCAGCCGCCGCTGGTGATCGCCTTCCAGATCCTGCCGCTTGTGATTGTCTTCTCCGCGCTGGCCGCGCTGCTGTGGCATTGGGGGGGGCTGCGCTGGATGGTGAACGGCCTCAGCTTCCTGCTGCGCCGCTCGCTTGGCGTCTCAGGTGTCGTGGGCCTGTCGGGCGGGGCGAGCGTGTTCCTCGGCGTGGTCGAGGCGCCGCTGGTCACCCGCGCCTATTTCGCGCGGATCAGCCGGACCGAGCTGTTCCAGATCATGACCCTGACCATGGCGACCATCAGCGGCGCGATCCTGATCCTTTATGCCACCACCTTGCGCGACACCGTGCCGGACGCGGTCGGCCACATGATCTCCGCCTCGCTGATCTCGCTCCCCGCAGCGCTGCTGATCGCGCGGCTGATGGTGCCGGGCACGCCTGACGATGTTGCGACCGAGGTGGAAAAGGAAGACCCCGGCCTGCGTTACGAGTCGAGCATCGACGCCATCGTCAAAGGCACGATGGATGGGATGCAGCTGTTCCTCGCCGTCATCGCGGTGATCATCACGGTGTTTGCGCTGGTCGCGCTGGTGGATATGGCGCTGGCGCTGCTGCCGCTGGTGGACGGTGACCCGCTCAGCCTCAAGCGGCTGCTCGGCTGGGTGCTGGCGCCCTTCATGTGGCTGCTGGGCGTGCCGTGGAGCGAGGCGCAGGCGGCGGGGGGATTGATGGGGACCAAGGCGGTGCTCAACGAATATGTCGCCTATCTCGAACTCGCCGCGCTGCCGGATGGGACGCTGGGACCGAGGAGCCTGTTGATCGTCACCTACGCCTTGTGCGGCGTAGCGAACCTCGCCAGCGTCGGCCTGCTGGTCTCGACCATTGGCACCCTTTGCCCGGAACGCCGTGCGGAGGCTGCTGGGCTGGGGATGAAGAGCTGGATTTCCGGCAACCTCGCCAGCGCGATGACGGGGGCGTGGATCGGGCTGGTGACATGGTGAGGGGGGGCGATCCCTTCACCCCCACCCCGGGCTTGACCCGGGGCCCCGCTGTTCATCCGCCCTCCGCCTGTCGCAACAGGAAGCTAGGTCCCGGGTCAAGCCCGGGACGGGGGGATTGAGAAGGTGCTAGACGCCAAAATTCGCCCCCTGATCGATCCGCCGCTCAACGCCATCGGTCGCGTGCTGGCAGGCGCAGGGGTGACCGCCAACGCGCTGACCTTCACCGGCCTCGCGCTCGGCCTTGCCGGAGCCGGGGTCATCGCGCTGGGCCATGTCGGCTGGGGCCTCGCGCTCATCATCGCCAACCGCATCGCCGATGGGCTCGACGGGGCGGTGGCGCGGGTGCGAGGGCCTTCAGACCTCGGCGGCTATTTCGACATCGTCGCCGACTTTGCCTTCTATGTCAGCATCCCCGTAGGCTTCGGAATTCTCAGCCCCGCCAATACCCTGCCGGCGCTGGTGCTGGTGGCAAGTTTTGTGCTGACAGGGGTGAGCTTTCTCGCCTTCGCCGTGATCGCGGGTAAGCGCGGGGCGACCACCGAGGCGCATGGGAAGAAGAGCTTCTTCTATTCCACAGGGCTCGCCGAAGGGGCCGAGACGATCATCATCTTCATCGCCATGTGCGCCATACCCGCGTGGTTCGGCGCGCTGGCCTATGCCTATGCAGGCCTATGCGTCCTGACCGTGATCCAGCGCAGCGCGATGGCGGTCAGCACGTTTCGCGATTAGCGACTGGCCGCGCCTAGCAACGCTTCGGTCTGTGCGCGCAATTTGATGATCCGCGCAGTGTTGGCGCCGAGATCGCTGATTCCCACGCGGCTGACCGAGCGGAAGTCGATCTGGCTGTCACCCACGCGGGCGACGACATCATCCTTGAAGCCGAACCAGAAGCTGCTTGCGACGCCTTCGACGATGCCGATTTCGCTATCGGTGCGGATGTCGGTGAGGCCCATCGCTGCCATGGCGGCGGCAACGGCGGCGAGGCCTTCCTGCTTGCTCGCGCCGCCAAGGGGCAGCGGGGCGGGACGATCCTTGCGATCGGTGATAATCTGCGCGTGGGATTTAACCGCCAGCTCAGGCGATACCCGTTCCTTGTAAAGTTCCAGCTGGCCCAGCGGGATCTGGTAATCGCTCAGCGGATTGGCCCCCGCCTCAGCGCGCGCATCCAGCGTTGCGGCGGAAAACAGCGGCGGGTTGCCGGTATCGGTGGCGATGTCGTGGATCGGGTTCTGTTCGGCCTTGCCGCCAGCGCTCAAGAACATCACCAGCGCGGCGCCCGGCGCCAGCAGGCCGAGAATCGCTGCGGCCAGCGGGCCGTTGCGGCGCGGTTTGGCGCGGGCGGACAGGATCAGCGAAACCAGCGCGACCAGCGCGGTCACCCCCAGCACGATCATGCCGCCGAAGAAGGTCAGCGTCATCAACCCGAACTGCCACCCCCATATCCCGAACTTCGTGCCCAGCGCGGCAATCGCGAAATAGAGCGGGATGAACGCCAACAGGGCGAGAACGAGCTTGGTGTGCTTGGGCAGGTTTGTCATGCCCGCAGTCATAACGCCGGGTGCGCGCATGGCAATCTTTGTGGCACAGGCCTGAAACCCTTTGCGGGCCTGTGCGTTGCTGAATTACGGTATCTGGGGAGAGGGCCTTGGCGACACGTGAAGTCCCGCTTTCCATGCCCGAAAATCTGGTTTAAAGCCCGCTGGGATGCGGGAGGAACAAGTTGTTCAGAGGACAGATAACCATGAAGCGTAATTTCCTGATGGGCGCGGCCGCGCTGGCGAGCCTCGTCACCCTTTCGGCTTGCGGTGGCGGTGCTGGCGGCGACGCCAATGCTCCGGCCCCGGCGGCTACTGAAGATGCCATGGCCGTCGAAACCCCGGCGGCGACCGAAACTCCGGCTGCTGCTGCAGCTGACGGTGCCAAGGTCGAATATGCCAGCTTCACCACTGACGCCGCTGCCGGCGAAAAGGTGTTCGCGGCTTGCCGCACCTGCCACGTGTTCGACGAAGGTGTGAACCGCGTCGGCCCGTCGCTGCACAAGATCGTTGGCCGCAAGTCGGGCTCGGTCGCTGGCTTCAGCTACTCGGACGCCAACAAGAACAGCGGCATCACTTGGACGCCGGACGTGCTGTTCGCGTACCTTGAAGATCCCAAGGCCTACATCCCGGGCACCAAGATGGCCTTCCCGGGCGTCAAGGACGCGCAGAAGCGCGCTGACCTGGTCGCCTATCTGGAAGCCCAGTCGAAGTAATTCATCGCCTCCGGGCGAGAATGATGGGGCGGCGCGGGAAACTGCGCCGCCCTTTTTCGTGGGCGGTTCGGTGAGGCAAGGCGACCCCGCTGCGGAGCAAGCCTCAGGCGGCCAGCAGGCTTGCGTCGGCGGGGCAGTGCTGGCGCAAATAGTCCTCGTGTGTCGGCAAGCTGGCGATTCCGCGCGCGATCAAGACGCGCAAATTGGCGAGGAATTCGGTCAATTGCTCGGGCGCGATCTGATCGGCCATCGGATCGTAATCGGCGGGCATGATGCCCTGGCCCAGCATCACCTGTACCCAGCTCGCATCGCGGAACAGATCATCGTGATCACGCCCGACACGGCCCGATGCGGCGAACAGCTCCAGCTTGTGCGTGAGACTGTCCGGCACGTCCATGTGCTTGCAATACCGCCAGAACTCCGAATCCTCGCGGTCCGTCCGGTGGTAGTGCAGGATCAGGAAATCGCGGATCTGCGCGAACTCGGCGGTGCAGCGGCGGTTATACTCGTCCCGCATCGCCGCCGGATTGCCGGCCCGCGGGAAGAGCTGGATCAACCGGCTCACGTGCGACTGGATCAGGTGGATCGAGGTCGATTCGAGCGGTTCGAGAAACCCGCTCGACAGTCCGATCGCCGCGCAATTATGCGCCCAGAACGTCTCGCGCCGCCCGGTAGTGAAGCGGATCGGGCGCGGATCGCCCAGCGCCTTGGTGTCGAGACCTTCAAGCAGCACATCAGCCGCCGCCTCGTCACTGGTGAACCCGCTCGAATAGACGTGCCCGTTGCCGGTGCGGTGCTGCAAGGGTATGCGCCACTGCCAGCCTGCGTCCTTCGCCGTGGCGCGGGTATAGGGCACCAGCGTCGGTAGCCGTTCGCTCGGCACGGCCAGCGCGCGGTCACACGGCAACCAGCGCGACCAATCCTCGTAACCCACCCCGAGCGTCTCCCCCAGCAGGAGCGACCGGAAGCCGGTGCAATCGATGAAGAAATCGCCTGCGACGCGCTTGCCATTCTTGAGGGTAATGGCGGTGAGGTCACCGGACTCGCTGTCGCGTTCAACGGCGTCGACGATCCCCTCTGTCCGCGTCACCCCGCGCTTTTCGCTATAGGCGCGCAGGAACAGGGCATAGCGGCTTGCGTCGAAATGATAGGCATAGGCGAGCCCGGTCATCGCGGTATTGCCGACCCGGTCGAGCTTGCCAAAGCGCGCTTGTTCTGCCGCCTGTTGGTGCAGCGAATAGTCCCACAGCCCCTTGGGATCGGGCGCCGCCTCGCCGCTCACGCTGCGCCGCCAATAGTGATGGAAGGCGACATTGCTGAGGTTCATCCCCGTATCGCCGAAGGTGTGGAGATAGCGGCTGCCCTCTTTGCCCCAGTCGACGAATTCGATCCCGAGCTTGAAAGTGCCCGAAGTCGCCCGCAGGAATTCATGCTCGTCGAT
>DLGU01000067.1 GCA_002482865.1 Porphyrobacter sp. UBA7686 | reverse complement strand
CGGCTTCGTGAGGCCGCGTCCTGGTGCTACCGCCGAGCCCGCGCGCTTGTCGGGTGACGCCGCTGCCCCTTTTTTGGAGCAGAAATTACGCTCTGGTTCACACGCCTCGACCGCGCATCGCGCGGGAGGCGAGGAAGGCGCGTTGCTGCCCTGCGAATGTGGGCCGCATAGCCCGTGCCCCGCTTCGTGCGAGCGCAGGCGGAAGCATCTGACTTTCGCGCTGCCGATCCCGCCCGTCGTCAACAAGCTGTGGGCGCCTGTTCGCACGCGTCGCGGTGCGAAGTTCGTCAAGCGCACCGGCCCCGCCGACTGGTGCATGGAAGCCGCGCACATCATCCGCGCCGCGCGCGGTGACGCGCGCATCCCCGGCCGCTTCGCTGCTGTCATCGAATTCCCCGAAACCCGCGCCGACATTGACGCGCGGATCAAGCCGCTTCTCGACGCGTGCCAGGACGCTGGCGCTATCGGCAACGACCGCGACTGCCGGTCCCTGCGCGTCGAGATCGACGACACGATGCCGGCGGAAATCTGCCGCATCCACCTGACCGAGCTTCCCCCGCCCTTGCACGCGCCAAGGCGGAAACGGGCATCTGCGCGAAAGGAACCGACACCGTGAACTCGAACCGCGTCACTCTGGCGCAGCTTCGCGAACTGACCGCCGAACAGGCCGCAAGCCTGCCCGTCGATCAGATTGCCATGCTGCTCGAAGAGGTCGCCGACCAGAAGGCGTCGCTCAAGCACTGCGACGACCTGCTGAACGGTGCCCTCAACTACCGCTATTCGCAGCAAGCCTCGCTCCTGCGGAAAGCCGCCGGCAAGAACACCGGCACCGTCTCCATCACCGATGGCGACTTTGTGGTGAAAGCGGACTTGCCCGCCAAGGTCGAGTGGGATCAGGACAAGCTGGTCGAAGCACTCAAAGTTATTAGGTCCTGGAACGAGGAACCCAAGGACTACGTAGCGATCGAGGTCAAGGTTTCGGAAAGCCGCTACAAGGCTTGGCCGCCCGTCATCCAGAAGCTGTTCGAGCCCGCGCGCACCGTCGCGGCCGGCCGCCCGACCTACAAGGTCGAGCGCGCGAAGCGGAGGGCTGCGTGATGGCAATCTCCCTCGCGTCCCTGCGCCAGCGTTCCGAGAGCAAGCCGCCGCGCCTGCTCATCTACGGCACCGCCGGCATCGGCAAGACGTCGCTCGGCACCGCCGCCCCGGCACCCGTGTTCCTACAGACCGAGGATTCCGAGGTCGAGTGCCCGACCTTCGGCCTTCTCCGCACCTATGGCGAGGTCATGGAGGCCGTGGGCGCGCTCTACAGCGAGGCGCACGAGCATCGCACCCTCGTTCTGGATAGCCTGGATTGGCTGGAACCGCTGGTGTGGGCGGAAGCGTGCCGGGTCAACAACTGGCCCAGCATCGAGGCCGCCGGCTACGGCAAGGGCTACATTGCTGCGCTGGACCTGTGGCGCACGCTGCTGGACGGCATGAACGCCCTTCGCGACGAACGCGGCATGACCATCCTGCTGATCGCGCATTGCGAGATCAAGCGGTTCGACAGCCCCGAGACCGAGCCCTACGACCGATACCAGATCAAACTGCACCGCAGCGCCTCCGCTCTGGTGCAGGAACACGTCGATGCCGTGCTGTTCGCGAACTACCGCGTCAGCACGGTCAAGACAGACCTGGGGTTCAACAAGAAGGCGGTGCGCGGTGTCGGCGGCGGGGATCGCCTGCTGTTCACCAACGAGCGCCCCGCCTTTCTCGCGAAGAACCGCTTCGGCATGCCGGACACCATCCCGCTGTCCTGGCCCGACCTGTCCAGCTCCATCCCCTACCTCAACACAAACGCAAACCAGAAGGCGGCATAACCCATGGCAAATCTTGGTGGCACCTTCGACGCCAACGCCGTCGAGCCCTCCGCGCCGCGCGAAATCCTCCCGCCCGGCGACTACACGGTCCAGATCGTGGAAAGCGAAATGGCCGACACCAAGGCCGGCAACGGGCAGATGCTCAAGCTGACGATGGATATCATCGACGGACCGCACACCGGCCGGAAGCTGTGGGATCGGCTCAACCTCGTGAACCCGAACGCGCAGGCCGTGGAGATTGCCCAGCGCACCCTCTCGGCCATCTGCCACGCGACCGGGCAACTGACCGTCAGCGACAGCGAGCAACTGCACTTCAAGCCCATGGTCGCGGCGGTGAAGGTGAAGCCCGCCGGCAACGACAAGTTCGGCGTCTACCGCGAGGCGCAGAACGAGGTCAGCGGCTACAAGCCGGCCGGCTCCGCATCGGCTCGCCCGGCGCCCGCTGGACAGCCTCAGCAGCGCCAGGCGGCACCGCCGCCCGCGCAGTCCAAGCCCGCCACCGCTGCCCCGCCGTGGCGCCGCAGCGCGTGATCTAGCCGCCGGGGGCGGACCCCAAAGCCCGCAAAGCATCAAAGCCGCCCCCGGCACCCACCCCGCACCTTTCGGCACAAGGGTAGGCCATCAGCATGGCACCGCTACCGCAGCCGTCCACCCCGACCGTCACCGCCATCTACGCGGCGTATGAGGCCGGGCAGGGGGATGGATACCGCGACCACCTAGGCGCCTCGCTGATCGGCGGATCATGCGAGCGCGCGACTTGGTATTCCTGGCGCTGGGCAACCCGCGCCCGCCACACTGGCCGCCTTCTGCGCCTGTTCGACACCGGCAATCTGGCCGAGGCGCGCTTTGTCGCGGACCTTCGCCGGATCGGCGTGACCGTCATGGACGTGGACCCCGCGACCGGCCGGCAATGGACGCTGCGCGACAGCAGCGGGCATTTCGGCGGCTCCATGGACGCCGTTGGCATCGGCTTCCCCGAGGCGCCGAAGGCGTGGCACGTCTGCGAATTCAAGACGCATTCAGCCAAGTCCTTCGCCGCGCTGGCGAAGGATGGCGTTGAGAAGTCCAAGCCGCTGCATTGGGCGCAGATGCAAGCCTACATGCATCTGGCCGGCATCGAGCGCGCCTTCTACCTCGCCTGCAACAAGGACACTGACGAACTTTACCAGGAGCGCATTCGCTACGACGCGGAAGCCGCGCTTCGCATTCTGGCCAAGGCCGAGCGCATCATCGCCAGCCCAAGCCCGCCGGCCCGGATCAGCGCCGATCCGTCGTGGTTCGAATGTCGCTTCTGCCCGCATGCGGAAGCCTGCCATGGCGACGCGGTGCCCGAGCGCCATTGCCGGTCCTGCCTGCACGCCACGCCCGCCGCCGATGGCGCGTGGACGTGCGAGCGCCAGCGCATGGCGCTGGGCATCCGCGAACAGCGGCAGGGCTGCGCCGCCCATCTGTTCATCCCGGCCCTGATTCACGGGGAACAGATCGACGCTGGCGAGGATTGGGTCAGCTACCGCATGCGCGACGGCGGGGAATGGCGGGATGGGGTGCAGGAGGCCAGCGCATGATGGAACTGCGCCCCTATCAGCGCGCCGCCATTGAGGCGCTGTATGACTATTTCTCGGCCAGCAGCGGCAACCCGCTGGTGGTCATGCCCACCGGCACCGGGAAGTCTGTCGTCATCGCCGGCTTCATCCGCGAGGCCGTGACCGCGCATCCCGGCACACGCATTCTGGTGCTGACCCACGTCAAAGAACTGATCGCGCAGAATTTCCAGGCGCTGCTGCGCGCCTGGCCCGACGCGCCAGCCGGCATCTACTCGGCCGGGCTGTCCCGCCGCGATCTGCACGCCCAAGTCCTGTTCGCTGGCATCCAGTCCATCCACAAGCGCGCCGCCAAGGTGCAGCGGTGCGACCTGGTGCTAATCGACGAGGCGCACCTTCTCGGGCGCACCGACAGCGGCATGTATCGCGCCTTTCTTAAGGAACTGAACGAGATCAATACCGGGCTTCTCAAGGTCGTGGGCTTCACCGCCACGCCCTACCGGCTTGATTCCGGCATGCTGCACGAAGGCAAGGACCGGCTTTTCACCGATATCGCCTACGACGTCCCGGTGCTGGACATGATCCAGCAAGGCTACCTCTCCCCCGTCATCCCCAAGCAGACCACCACCCAACTCGACGTGTCCGGCGTTGGCACGCGCGGCGGGGAATTCATCGCCGGCCAACTTGAAGCCGCCGTAGATCGGGAGGACGTCACCAAGGCCGCCGTTGCCGAGATCGTTCAGCACGGCGAAGGCCGTGGCTCTTGGCTGATGTTCTGCTCCGGTGTCGCTCACGCGCGCCACGTCCGTGATGCCATCCGTGAGCATGGCGTCACGGCTGAGACCGTAACCGGCGACACGCCGGGCCCGGAACGGGACGGCATTCTGGCCGCCTTCAAGGCTGGCCGGCTGCGGTGCGTCACCAACGCCAATGTCCTGACCACCGGCTTCGATGCGCCCGGCGTGGATCTGGTCGCGCTGCTTCGTCCGACCAAAAGCGTCGGCCTCTACGTCCAGATGGTCGGGCGCGGCACGCGCTTGGCGCCGGGCAAGGATGACTGCCTCGTTCTCGACTTCGCCGGCAACACCGCCCGCCACGGGCCGATCGACAAGGTGGACGGCCGCAAGAAGGAGAAATCCGAGGAACCGGGCGAGGCACCGATCAAAGTCTGCCCCGAGTGCCAGACCATCAATCATGCCGCCGCCCGGCATTGCGTCTCGTGCGGCTACGGCTTCCCGCCGCCAGAAGTGAAGGTGGCGCAGACCGCCGCGACCAATGCCCTGCTGTCCACACAGATGCGCGCGGAATGGTGCGAGGTCACTGGCGTCCGCTACGCTCGCCACGAAAAGCCCGGCAAGCCCGCATCTCTGCGCGTCACCTACCAATGCGGCCTCGCGTCGCACAGCGAATGGGTCTGCTTCGAGCATCAGGGCTACCCGCGCCAGAAGGCGGAAGCGTGGTGGCGTCGCAGGACCGACGCGCCCATCCCCGGCACTGTCGAGGCCGCGCTCGCCAACACGCCCGCCCTGCGCCAGCCCGCCGCGATCCAGGTCCGGCCAGTCGGCCAATACACCGAGATCAGCGCCGTGCGATTCCCGGAGGTCGCGTGAAATGCCGGAATTGCGACCGCATCGCCTGGCACTGGAAATGGTGGGACCGCGCGCGGTCGCAGCGCGTCCACATGACCGCGCCAACCTGCTCTCCAACCTGCGCCGCCATCTGGGGGGACACCCGCGCCATGACTGACCCCAACACCATCGAACTGGCCGCCATGGCGCATGCGTCCGACCGCGCCGGGGAATACATCGAAGCCCTCAAGAAAACCGACATGGCCAAATGGACCCAGGCCGAATGGTCCGGGTTCATTGAAGCCATTTGCGGCGGATACGTGGACAGCCTTTGCGCCGCGCAGGCCGAAGCCATGGCCGCGCTGTCCAAGGTGCAGCCCATCCCATGAGCGAGGACATGGACAGCCCCTTCCAGCGTTATCTGCGCTCGCGCAACGCCGCCCCCACCCTGGCAGACGCCGCCATTGCCTTGGCCGTGCCGGTGTTCCCCTGCGACGCCAACAAGCGCCCCCTCACCACGCACGGCTTCAAGGACGCCACCACCGATCCTGTCCAGATCCGCCGCATGTTCGCCAACCCCGCCGCCGTGATGATCGGCGTGCCGACCGGCGCCATTACCGGCTGGGTCATCATCGACGTGGACGTAAAGGACGGCGCGCAGGGCCGGGCTTGGCTCGATGCTAATTCCCATCGCCTGCCCCAAACCCGCACCATCCGCACCGGCACCGGGGGGCTGCATCTCTACCTCCGCTGGCCCGACCAGCCGGTGAAGAACAGCGCCAGCAAGATCGCGCCCGGCATCGACGTTCGGGGAGACGGTGGATACGTCATCGTCCCGCCATCGCCAGGCTACGCCATCGCGGACGACGCGCCCGTTGCCGATGCGCCCGATTGGCTGCTGGCCGTCCTGATCCCGCCCGCCGCCCCGGAACCGGCGCCTGCGCCGCTCCTAACACCACGCCGCTCTGCTGACGGCATCTCTCGCCTCGGGCGCAGCACTCTCGATGATAGGTGCGACGAAATCCGCTTCGCCCCTGATGGCGCCAAGCACCGAGCCATCAACGAAGCTGCTTTCGCAGTCGGTGGTCTAGTTCACGCTGGGCACTACACCGAGGGTGAAGCCATTGCCGCCCTTCGCGACGCCCTTGCCGCCATTCTTCCGCGCTGCAAAGACCAGCGAGCCGCCGAAAAGACGCTGCACCGCGCGTTCCGCGAAGGGGTCAACAAGCCGCAGAACGTCGATCCGCCGGAGGAAGACCGCCCCCTCGCCCCCGCCGTGTGGAACATCACCCAAACCATGCTGGCCAGGAAGAAGGCGCCGGCACCCACCGCGCCCCTAGCCGTGGCGCCAGGTCTCATGGACGTGCCAGGCGCTCTGCGCCTGTTCGTGGACCATTGCGAGCGCACCGCCCTATCCCCTCAGCCCTTCCTCGCGCTGGCCGCCGGCATCTGTCTTGTGGGAACTCTCGCCGGCCGGCGCTACCGCACCACCACCGACCTTCGCACCAACGTCTATGCCATCGGCGTAGCGGACAGCGGCGCCGGCAAAGACCATGCCCGCCGCCAGATTGTCCGGTGCCTCTATGCCGCCAACCTCGCCCACTACCTCGGCGGGTCTGACCTCGCCTCCGGCGCCGGCCTCCGATCCGCCCTTCAGCGCCACCCCTCCATGCTGTTCCAGATCGACGAATTCGGGGATTGGCTCGGCAGCGTCTTGGGCGAGAAGGCGAGCGCGCACCGCAAGCAAATCGCCTCCATGCTCAAGGAACTCTATTCCTCGGCATCAGGTCCGTGGCAGGGCACCGAATACGCCGACCAAAGCCGCGACAAGGGCAAGCCCAAGCTAGACATTCACCAGCCCAACGCCTGCCTCTACGGCACCACCACTCCCGGCCAATTCTGGACCGCCGTCGCCGGCACCAGCCTCCATGACGGGCTTCTCGCTCGCATGCTGCTGTTCGTCTCGCCTTGCTCCTACCCCGACGAACGCGAGCCCACCCTTGGCGAGCCCGACGCCGACCTGATCGCAGCCCTACAGGCCATCGCCGCTGGCCCTGGGGAGGGCGCAGACGGCGCGGGGAACCTCGGCGCCCTCATGCTGGCCAGCACCGCCCCGGAGCCGCACACGGTGCCTGAAACGGCCGCCGCGACCGAAGCCCGCCGCGCTCTGCGCCAGGACCAACTCAAGCAGCAGCGCCAGCACGAAGGCACATACGTCACCGCCATCGCCGGGCGCCTGGCCGAAAACGCCATGAAGCTGGCCCTCATCCGCGCCATCAGCCGCGATCCCGCCGCCCCCGTCATCGAGGCCGAGGACGTCGCCTGGGGTCGCGCCATCGCCCAGCACTGCGTGGACACCCTGCTTCGCGAGGCCGCCAACAACGTCGCCGACAGCGACTATGAGCGGAAGGTCAACCGCGCTCTTGGATACATCCGCAAGCACGGGCCAGTCAGTTCCGATGCGCTGTTTCGTAAAGGCTGGCGGCTGCCTGCCAAAGAGCGGGACGAAATCCTGCGCGGCTTGGTGACCAGCGGCATGGTGATCGTCATCGAACACCCCCCGGGTCCGAACGGAGGCAAGCCCTCCACTCGCTACGCCATCAATACCGGTAATGATGGCAGCCAAAATGAGGCTTAAACCGGCAGAAAACCTAGGGTTCAAGGTTTTGATGGTTTTGATGGCGCGCGCGCACGAAGCATCCCAACACACAAGCGGGCGCATCATCCAGAGACACATACCAATCAATACCATCAATACCATCATAACTCTATATATCAATAACTTAGAGAGAGGTTTTGATGGTTATGGTGGTGAAGGGATGGGGGGTTCTGATGCTGGCGGGGTTCAAGCCCCATGACCGGCCAGTCCACCGCTGCCGCTGAACGCTCATTCCATGAACCGGCAACCAATGGCGCCGAGCCCGCATGCCACGTCTGCGGCGGGGCATGGCGCAAGGGTGGCGCCTCATTCGCCGCCCGCGTTCTGCCGCCTCTGGTCCAAGTTTGCAGCGCCGAATGCGCCGCCGATCCCGCGTTCGCCTCGCGCCTCGAAAACGCGCGCGCGGATTTCCGGGGCGCGTAACTGGATTTTGGTTAATCGGAGGATGGGCAAATGGATGACGTAGACACGAGCGCGGCGGCGGTGGAGCGGCTGGCGATTGGCGCACTAACGCGCGGGCAACGCACTACCGCCGCCACCCTGCGCGCGCTGGTCGCCGAGCGGGACCGGCTGCGGGATGGCGCGAATGATGTGCGGATCATCGCGGAAGGTCTGGTGCGCGAGAACGAGCGGCTGCTTCGTGCGCTCGGCCTTAATCCGCATTGGTCGCAAGTGCCGGCGCATCTACTTCGCAAATACGGCGCCGCCCTAACCGGAGCCCGCACCGATGGATGACGTGAGGAAGGCGCTGGAGGCGGCTTGGCGCGCGTGGATGACCGACCCGGACGATGCGATGCCGGATCACCAGCAGTGGGCGCGAGAGCGTTCTGCCGACGCCATCGCCGCGTTCCTGCGCGCCCTGCCGATGGCGGTCGTTCACTACCGCGAGACCAGCAAGCCGGCAGGCGCCTTCGGAAGTACGCCAACCATGACCGGCGCCGACCTCGCCGCCGCTGTCGAAGCCGCGAAGGAGGACCGCTGACATGCGCGACGACATGACGCTTGCGGAAGCTGAGGCGTACCGCGAGGGGTGGATGGCGGCGAGGGAGGCGGCGGCGGAGAGGGTGTGGTTGGCATTGCCAGACTGGCGGGACCGTATCGCCTTTGCGGACGTGATCGAAGCCATGGAGGCCGCCATCCGCGCCCTCGCCCCGCCCGCGCCGCCCGCGCGAACGCGCATCGGGATCTTGGGGGAGGGGGACTGATGGCCTGCATTGAAGCCGCGTTGATCGGTTTTTGCTTCGGCGTTCTTGCGACGCTGCCGCTTGCTCTCAGCCGCTATTGGGCCGGACGCGCTAGCGGATGGCGCGACGGGTTTGACGCCCACGCCATTGTCCGCGCCGCGCCGCCAGATGCGCCATACGTGGAGGTCAAAGGCCCATGAACGCGACCCGCCCCACCGACCCGCGCGCGGATCGTGGCACCGATGGCGAGGCTATGCTGTCCCGCCCTCACGCCACCGTCACAATCGAGGACGATACCGCCGCCGAGGACGGCACGCCGCAGTTCACCCGCACCGAGGTCCGCCGCTACGCCGATGGGCTGCTTGACCAACTTGCCGCGACAGGTCGCCTGACCGGGCGCCGGCTCGAATCTGCGATCGACCTGGCGCGGATGTATCACGAGGGCCGGCACGCTGCGTGCGGCTACGCGGGCTCAGGGCGTCTCGGTGGAGGCGAGATGAGTGACGAGCGCGCCGAGGCGTGGGGTGCCTACTGTCGGGCACTGGACGCTGTTCCGCTGCGCTGCCAGGAGACCTGCGCGGACGTTGCCAGTGGGCGGTATCCGACCCGGCACAACTGGCCGGACGAAATGCAGGACGGATTCAAGGCCTTGGCGGACCTTTGGCGGAAGCCGGCGGACAAGCGGTAGTGGTTGCGCGAAACCCCTTGACACCACCCCTCGATTTGGGCTTCATTCACGCGCCGCCCTCATTGCGCCTAGCGCATGGCGGCTTTTTCGTTTGGAACCTCGGATGACCGATCAGACCGACCGCGCCAAGTCGCTGGCGGCGCGTGTGCATCCCATGGCCGCCGCGTCCACCAAAGGCGGGCCGGTGCGGTTCGGCATGGCGCGGAATCTCGATAAGCCCACCATCACGATCCCTGCCGCTGAGTTCGACGCCATGTCCGACGAGGCTGTCATCGAGCGCTTGCGCGGGGCCTGGGGGCTGTAGTGGCCGAGCGGAAGAAGCCTGGCCGCAAGCCGGGCGATCCTAACAACCCCCGGCGCGGCAACGGCGCGGGCTGGGGCGGGCCGGCGAAGGGGCCTGGGCGCTCGTCGCGGGGGCTGCCGGGGCCGGGGCGCAGTATCACGGGCAAGACGGTTGCGGAGTTGATGGCGCTCGAAGGCGCGCGCGAGATCGCGGCCGAACGCTGGATGGCGATCCTGCGCGATCCGGCGCACCCGAAACATGCCGACATGGTTGTTCACGCGGCGAAGCGACTGGACGGCGATCCCGAGCAGCGGGTCACGTCTGAGGTTCACGCCCGCTACGTCGTGCGCGCGCCCGAGAAGGCCGAGAGCATCGAGGAATGGGAAGCGCAGCACTCGCCGAAGGCCCTGTAACCGTTTGGGGACCGCAACCCGGCCCGCAATCCGCTTTCGTCACATGCCCTGTCTACGAGATTTTCTTCGGCGGCGCCCGTGGCGGGGGCAAAACAGACGCAGTCCTAGGCGAGTGGGCAATTCACGCGGACGAATACGGGCCTGACGCAATCGGCCTGATGGTGCGGCGCACTCGCGTCGAACTGATGGAAACTTTCGAGCGGGCGCGGCGGATTTACGCCCCGCTGGGCGCGCGGTTCACTACGACACCGATGCGCGTTCACATGCCGAACGGCGCGCGCCTGACCTTCGCCTACCTCGAGCGGGACAGCGACGCGGAATCCTACCAGGGGCACAGCTACACCAGAGTCTACGTCGAGGAAGCCGGGAACTTCCCGAACGCGGCGCCGATCCTGAAGCTGCACTCCACCCTTCGGTCGGGTGCCGGTGTGCCCGTTGGTATGCGCTTGACGGGCAATCCCGGCGGGCCGGGGCACCAGTGGGTGAGGGCGCGGTATATCGATCCTGCGCCGCTTGGTTGGCGCGTGATAAAGGACGAAACCTCGGGGCTTGAGCGCATCTACATCCCGTCGCGGGTGGCGGATAACGCCTACCTCGGGGACGGCTACGTTGCTCAAATTCGGGCGTCTGGCTCGGCGCAGTTGGTGCGGGCTTGGCTTGAGGGCGATTGGTCGGTCATTGCCGGCGCCTTCTTCCCCGAATGGGGCGCTCGCCATGTCGTGGCGCCAATGGCGCTGCCCGGCGAGTGGGCCCGGTTCCGGGCGCTGGATTGGGGTTCTGCCAGGCCGTTTTCGGTCGGATGGTATGCGATCAGCGACGGCGCGCTGCCTGCGTTCCCGCGCGGGGCGCTGATCCGCTACCGCGAATACTACGGGATGGCTGAGGGGCAGCCGAACGTCGGGCTGAGGATGCCGGCGGAACAGGTGGCGGCGAAGATCGCTGCGCTTGAGGCGAAGGATATGCCCGGCCGGCAAATGCATGGTGTGGCCGATCCGGCCATTTTCGCCAGTGACGGCGGGCCGTCCATTGCGGAGAGGATGCAGCGGGCCGGCGTGCTGTCCCGCGCGGCTGACAACAAGCGGGTTGCTGGCGCTGGCGCCATGGGCGGCTGGGATCAGGTGCGGTCGCGGTTGCTGGGGATCGACGGCAAGCCGATGCTCTACGTCTTTTCGACCTGCGTACATCTGATCCGCACGCTGCCGGCGTTGCAGCACGACGAAAGCCGCCCCGAGGACGTGGACACGGACGGCGAGGATCATGCGGCGGATGAACTTCGCTACGCCTGCATGTCGCGCCCGTGGGTGCCGCCAGTGCGGCGCGTGACCGCCGAGGGCATCAACGACTACGGCCGTGGTTCGGCGGCGACGCGCAAGGCGCGGGCGGTTTCGTGGAAGGTGGCATGATGGCAGCGGGGGCGGAAGACACCGACGCGCTTCTGCTGCGCCTTCGCACATGGTTCGAGGATTACGAAACCACGTCGCAGGCGGCGCGCACGTTCTCGGAGCGGTGCCGCGACTATTACGACAACTACGACGACGCGCAGTTGAGCGCGGCTGAGAAGGCCGCCCTTGCTGAGCGCGGCCAGCCGATCATGACGGCGAACCGCATCAAGCCGAAGATCAACTACCTGCGCGGGCTTGAGAAGAAGTCGCGCATGGACCCGAAGGCGTTCCCGCGCAATCCAGGGGATGAGCAGGGCGCGCAGGCTGCGACGGATTCGCTTCGGTATGTCTGCGACGCGGAGGTCTTCGACCAGATTTCGTCGCGGGTTTGGGAAAACCTGTTGATCGAGGGGTTCGGCGGCGCCGACGTCATCGTGGAAGACGCGACCGGCAACCCGCGCATTCGCGTCGTGCATTACCGATGGGACCGGCTGTTCTACGACCCGCATTCGAGCGAGCCGGATTTCAGCGACGCGAAGTTCAAGGGCGGCGTCATTTGGGCGGATGAGGATGACGTAGAGGCCGATTGGCCCGACGCCGACCCCGACGCCATCAAGGGCGCCTACGACTATTCGGCCAGCGTCTCTGGCAACACCTACGACGACAAACCAAAGGGCGCCATCTGGTCAGATTTCAAGCGGCGCCGTGTGCGTGTGGTGCAGATGCACTGGACGCGCGGCGGCGAGTGGTGGCAGGCGACGTTCACGGCGGGCGGTTTCCTGTCGAAGCCGGAGAAGTCGCCATATCTGGATGAAGCCGGCAAGCCGGAATGCTCGCTGATCATGCAGTCCGGCTACGTGGATCGCGATAATAACCGCTATGGCGCGGTTAGCGACATGATCGGGCCGCAGGACGAGATCAACAAGCGCCGGTCGAAGGCGTTGCATCTGCTGACGATGCGGCAGGTGGTGGCCGAACAGGGCGCGGTTGACGATGTGGATGCGGCGCGGGCGGAACTTGCCAAGCCTGACGGCTACATTGAGATCGCGCCGCAGTCCAAGTTTGAGGTCGTCCAGACGAACGACCTGGCGGCCGGGCAGTTTCAGCTTCTCCAAGAGGCGAAGGGCGAACTCGAGGCGGTCGGCCCCAATGCGACCATGCAGGGGCGGCAGGGCGGTTCGGCATCGGGTCGCGCCATCGCCCTTACGCAGCAGGGCGGCGCCATCGAGGTTGACGGCGCGCTGTTGGACCAGCACCGCGCTTGGAAGCATCGGGTTTACCGCGCGATTTGGAACCGCGTGCGGCAGTTCTGGACGGCCGAGAAGTGGATCAGGGTGACTGAGAACGAGCGCAACGTGAAGTTTGTCGGGCTCAATCGCCCGATGACCTATCAGGACGCGCTTGAACAACTGCCGCCCGATCAGCAGCAGGCCGCGATGCAGCAAATGCAGATGCGCGGCATTCGGCCGGACGCGCAGGTGATCGACCAGGACGGCAAGCCGGTCCTGATGAACAACGTCGCGGAGCTCGACGTCGATATCGTGCTGGATGAATCGCCGGACGTGGCGACGTTGCAGATCGAGCAGTTCCAGAAGCTGGGCGAACTGTTCCCGGTGATCGCGCAGGCGATGCCGCCGCTGGTAGTGCCGTTGACGAAGATTCTGATTGAGGCGTCGTCGCTGCGGAACAAGGACACGCTGCTGACGGCGATCGAGGAATTGGAGAACGCGCCGCCACAGCAGGCGGGGCCGGACCCGGCGATGTTGAAGGTCCAGCAGGACGCGCAGGCGGCGCAGGCGCAGTTCGGGCTGGATCAGCAGAAGACGCAGGCGGAAATGGCGCTGGCGCAGCAGAGGCAGCAGGCCGAGTTGGTCTTGGCTGCCAACAAGCAGCGCGGCGAGATGGCGTTGAAGGCGGCCAGCATGCGCGGGTCGCTGGCGTTGAAGCAGCAGCAGGCCGCCATGGCGGCTTTGACCCGGCCGCCGCCGCGCGGGCCGATGCAGTGACATAGCGGGGCGCCTTCGGGCGCCCTTTTCGTTTGGGCGACGCCAGCCCGGCCGGTGGCCGAAGGGGCGATCCGCAGCGATGGGCGCTCGCCATCGCACAAGCCGCCGCCGGGCTTCACCGGGCGTTTGCAGCGTGGAAATCATGGAACAGGAAAACGACAGCGAGGAATCCTCGCTGTTTGCGCGCACGTTCGAAAAGTCGAGCGAGCCGCCTCCGAGCGCGTCTGATGGTGGGCAGCCATCGGCCGAGGCACCGGAGCCGGCGCCGACTGAAATGGGCGAAGCCGCCCCCGAGCCCGACGAAGGCCAGCCCCGCGACGAAGCAGGCCGGTTTGCGCCGAAGGCGAAGGACGCGGAGACAGCGGCGCCGCCGGCCGCAGAACGAGAGCCGCAGAATGTCCCCGTCGCCGCGCTGAAGGATGAACGGGCCAAGCGCCAGGCGCTTGAGGCCGAGGTAGCGCAATACCGGGCGCGAGAAGCGCAGTGGCAGCGGCAACAGCAGGCGCAGCCTGCCCCGCAACCACCCGCCGACAAGCCCGACCCAATGGGCGCATTGCTCGATAACCCCCACGGCTTCGTGGAGGAACGGGCGGTGCAGGTGGCGCGCCAGATGGTGGCGCCGCTTGAAGATCAGATGTTCAGGGACCGTCTCAACTTCTCGGTGGCGCGCGCCAAGCAGGCGCCCGACTTCGAGGAAGTGGACGCGCTCGTGAGCGCAGCCATCGCGGCGGCGCCGCCGGAACAGCAGCAACGGCTTGCCGAGACGCTGCGCCGGCATCCTGATCCTGGCCAATGGGTTCTGACGACTGGTCGCGCCATCAAGGAGCGCCAAGCCTTCGAGGCATGGAAAGCCAGTCAGCAGCAAGCGCCCTCGCCTCAGCCTGAGACGCCTCCGCCGTCCACGCCCGCTCTGCCCGCCTCCCTGGCGACCGCACGCGGCGTCGGCGCATCGCGCCAGCCCGACAGTTCCGCACCGGAATCGCTTTTCCAAAGAATCTGGCGCTCCTGAAAAGGGGCTAGACTATGGCTGTCACCACTGTTGCGAGCGGTCTTCGCGAGCAGGTATGGGACGACAAGTTCTTCGAGGAATATCACCGGGCGTCGCGCTTCGTGCGCTACACCGGGACCAGCGAGAACAGCATCATTCAGGTCAAGAACGGCCTGGGCAAGATGGGCGGCGACAGCATCACCTATTCGGTGGTGAATCGCCTCAAGCAGTCTGCGACGCGCGGCGCCGTCACCCTGGCGGGCAACGAAGAGCAGCTGAAGCAGCGTTCGCAGCGCGTCTATGTCGAACTTGTTCGCAACGGCGTCGAGATCGACACCAAGACGGAGCAGATCAAGACTGGCATCGACCTCCGCAACGCGGCGAAGAACGCGCTTTCCACTTGGGCGAAGCGCACGCTGCGCGACGACACCATCGACGCCTTCATGTCCATTGACGGCGTAAAGTTCGCTGATGCCGACGCGACCGCGCGCAACACATGGCTCACGAACAACGCGGATCGTGTGCTGTTCGGCGCCATGAAGTCCAACGCTTCGTCCAACGTGTGGGCGACGGCGGCGGGGCAGATCGACAACTCGGCAGACAAGCTGACGCCGGGTGCGATTTCGCTGATGAAGGAAATCGCGAAGGACGCGGACCCCTACATCTCGCCGGTCACGGTGAACGAGGACGAGGAATGGTTCGTCCTGTTCGTCAGCAACCTGGGCATGCGCGACCTCAAGAACAACACGGACCTGATGCAGGCAAACCGTGATGCCTGGACGCGCGGCGAGAAGAACCCGCTGTTCACCGGCGGCGACCTGATGTGGGACGGGGTCATCATCAAGGAAATCCCCGAAATTCCGAAGGTGGCGTCTTCGATCCAGATCGCGCCGGCGTTCTTCTGTGGGGCGCAGGCGCTGGGCATGGCCTACGCGCAGACGACCCGCAGCGTGGAAGACACGCCGCGCGACTATGGCCGGCTGCGCCCCATCGGCATCGAGGAAATCCGCAAGGTCGAGAAGCTGCGCTTCGGCACGCATCCGACCCAGGACACCACGACCCCGAAGGACTGGGGCCTTGTCACGGGTTGGTTTGCTGCCGTGTCGAGCGCGTGAGCCTGACGGCGGCGCCGTCACTGGCGCCGCCTCGCTCTTCCAACACATCGAAGGACAATCGAAATGGCAACCTACCGCTATCCGGTGGCGTCCACCGAAGGGGCGGCGCGCAAGTACACGGCGCCGCTCAAGGGCTTTCAGAAGTGCGTCCTGTCGAACACCATCACCGTCGCGACGACGGACCTCGACCTGAACGATACCATGGACGTGGGCTGGCTTCCGGTCGGCGCGGTGGTCACTGACTGCGTGATCTACGCGACCGACATGGACACCGGCGCGACGCTGGTTCTGGACGTCGGCCCGACCACGAACCCGGACGCCTATATCGACGGTGCGGCGCTCTCGACGCCGGCTGCTGCGATTCGTGCGGGCAACGTGGCGGGTTCGCAGGCGACGATGGCGACCGAGGCTGCGGTGCCGCTCACGGCGCCGGTGAAGGTCATCGTCACTGTCGCCACGGCGGCCGGCACGGCGGCGACGGGCACGCTTGCCGTGCATGTCGAATACTTCGTCGCTGAGTGAGCGGCATGCCGGCCTTCGTTTTTCTGGGCGGCCCTGAATGCGGCGTGGATAGCGTCGTGATGTTCGGGGTTGCGCTGCCTTTGGGCGTTCCGGTCGAAGTGACCGAGGCGCGAGCCGTCCAGAAGCTGCGGCACAATCGGTTCTTCGTGGAAGTGGAGACCGAGCCGCAGCCGGAGGCCGGGCCGGACGAAGATCAGCCCGGCGAACCTCCGGTCGAGAAGAAGCGCCGTGGCCGCCCTCCTAGGGTTTGACGCCGCCACGGCGACGGAAACGATCACTGCGCCGGTCACGCTGGCGCAGTTGCTTGCGTCCAAAATCCTGCGCGCCGGCTATGCGGTCGGCGGGCTGGACCTGACTGCGCCCGCGCTCGACCCTGGCGGCACGCTGGCGGTCACGGTGGGCGATCCCACGGATACCGACCGGCTGCTGACCGCGAACACCGTGGCGCAGGACGGCGGCCTGGTGGAGTGGCGGCCTGATCCGCTGGATTGGTATCGCTACGGCGCGCAGACGACGGTTTCGGTGCGCGTTTCGACGGGGCCGGTTGCGGCGGTGTCGGACGGCACCTTCACCCTTACGCTCTACACCTATCCGGCGGCCACGCTCGCGACGGCGCAGGCGATGGTGCTGGAAGAACTCGGCATCCTCAAAGAGGACGGCATCGCGCGCGCCGAGGAACAGGCGCAGGCGGCGCGGGTGCTGACCGAAGTGCATGACGAGTTGCAGGCGCTCGGCCTTGGCAACCGGCAGGACTTGGCCTGGCCGATTGAACTGATCCCGACATGGGCGGTGCGGCACGTCGCGCGGATGGGCGCGGCGAAGCTGATGGGCGTGTTCGGGATACCGATGCCGCGCCGGCAACTGCTGATGGCGGGAGCGCAGATGGCGGAACGCGAGATGCGGCGCCAGACGCGCGTGGCGACGGCCGGCGGGCCTGTCGCGGCGACCTACTACTGATGGAGGCGCGGCTGTGAGTGGTTCTGTCGCGGGCCGCTATGTCGGCGGGCTTCCGTATGACCCGTCGCGGGGTGTTGGGCAGTATGCGCGCGGGCCGCGCATGGATGGTCCGATTTCGGCGCCGCCGAGCACGCCGGCAATGGGTGTGCCGGGCGGCGGTCTGATGATCGACGGCGACGGGCAGGTTGTGCGCGTGCAGCCGGGCGCGGCGATGGTGCAGCCGACGTCGGCAGGCGGCGGCGGTGGCGCCATGGGCGGCGGGGACATGCTGCTGGCGGCTGCGCTTGGGCTGCTGCCGTATGTGCCTGACGCGGTGGATTGGATCGGGCGGCAGTTTGCCGGGGCTCCGATCACGAGTGAGCAGGCGCTTGCGAGCGATCCGACGCCGCTGAGCGATGGGTTTGGAGGAACGCCGAGCCCCGGCGGCAATTGGACAACGGGGACGTTCACCGGGCCGGGCGGAATGCAGATTCCGAACGCTGCGCTCGGCGGTCCTGCGACGAATTGGGACAACGTGTTCAATCCTGGGTGGGAGGTCATTGATGACCCCGCTCGGATGGAGCAATTGCTACGGCCGATTGAGTATTCGCCGGGTAGCGCTGATGGTTTCCAAGCCATGGGCGCGACACCGGATGACTTCGCTTCGGTGTCCGCGCGCGCCCCTGGTGAAGTAGGACAGGGCTGGTTCAGCGGCATTGGCGACGCCATTCGCGGTTTTCAGACGAACCTTGCGGCGCAGAACGCGCCCATGGCCGGCGCGACGCTTTCGCAAGACTTGGGCTTAACGGGTTCCCTTGGAGTAAATCCGCTCACCGGCGGTGACCTTGCTTCCGGGGGCGCGAATACGGCAGGCGCTGCACTTGGCGGCTTGATCGCCTCGCAGGCTTTCCAGAACGACCGAGGCGCCTATACGCAGTATGGGCAGCAAGCCGGCTCGGCGCTCGGCGGCATCGCTTCTGGCGCCCTCATCGGGTCGGCGCTCGGCCCTATCGGCGCGCTCTTTGGCGGCATCGCGGGCGGCTTTGGCGGCGGCATGATCGGCGGTGGCGCTGCGTCGCAGATCGGGCCCGCGCCCACCATCGGCCGCAACTTCGCAACGACGGGCACGCTCGGCGCGGACGGCGGCATCCAGTGGGGCGCGGCCGGCGGCGACAACGGCGGCACCGCAGCGGACGCAACGCAATTCGGCTCTTGGCTGTCGGGCGCTCTCGGCCAGCGCGCGGCGGATCAGGGCCTCGCCTTCAACCCGAACATGGCCGGCGCGCAGTTCACCATCGGCGGCTTCGACAACTTCTCGCGGCGCGGCGAAACGCCGGGCGGCTATTTCTACACGCCGGGCCAGGCCGGCGCGTCGCCGGAAAACTACGCGCTGCGGCCGGATGGCGCCCTTTACGGCGCCTTCTCTGGCGAGCAGGCCAACGCTTTCGCGGACAGCGTGTTGGCCGACCTTTCGGCGCGCGGGGTGTTCACGCAGGGCGGGCAGGGGCAAGGGCTCGACTACTTCAACTCCACGCTCGGCGCGGACCTCGGCTGGTATGGCGCGCAGCCGGCCGGCTTTGGTGACGTCCTGTCGCAGCGGCAGGGCGCGATCAGCGGCTTCCTGGGCCAGCAACAGGCGCAGGCACAAGCGCAGCAGCAGGCGCAAACGGCGCTCGGCGCGAACTTTGACCCGAACGCGCAATACGCGCAGGGCTTCGATTGGTCTTCGCCCTCGGCGGGGTGGGCGATTGACGCGGGCGGGATGGCGGCGAACGAAGCCGGCTGGAATACCGGCGGCGGCTGATGGCGAGCATTCCGATTGCGGTGCAGACCTACCGGCACCGCAGCATTCCCGGATCGTCGCAGCGCCTTATCAATGTGTTCGCGGAACCGCAGCCGCGCGAGGCGAAGTTTCCGCTGTTCGTGCTGCCGACTGAGGGCTTGATCCGCTTCACCACGCTGCCGGACGGTCCTTTCCGTGGCGCGCTGCGGTTCAACGATGTGTCCTATGTCGTGTCGGGCCTGAACGTCTATCGGGTGGACGTGTCTGGCACTGAGACGTCGTGCGGGGTTATCTCGGGCGGCGGCTTGGTCACGATGGCCGATAACGGTTCGCAGGTGGTCATCTGCGTGCCTGAGACGGGCCAGGCGTGGGTGGTTGAGGGCACCACGCTTACGCAGGTCACGGACGCGGATTTCGTGAGCGCGTCGTCGGTCACGGTGCTGGACGGGTTCCACATCTTCTCGCAGTCGAACACGACGCGGTTTTTCATCTCGGCGTTGCTCGATGCGACCTCGTATGACGGGCTGGATTTCGCCTCGGCTGAGGCGTCGCCGGACAACATCGTGCGCGTGCAGCGGGTGGGGCGCCTGCTGTGGATTTTCGGTGAACGCACCATCGAGTTCTGGTCGAACACTGGCGCTGCGGACTTCCCGTTCCAGCGGATCAGCGGCGAGTTGATCGAGCGCGGGTGCGCGGCGCGGGATAGCGTTGCGGTGTGGCAGTCCACGCCGTTCTGGCTGGGTGATAACCGGCTTGTGTATCGCGGCGAGGGCGGACGCGCGGAGCGGATCAGCACCTACGCCATTGAGCAGGCGATTTCCGGCTATGAGAGGGTTTCCGACGCGCGCGCGGCAATCGTCGAACGCGAAGGGCACACATTCTACGTCCTGACTTTTCCGTCCGCGCGCCCCAATGGCGGCGCCACGTGGGTCTATGACGCGACGGTCGGTGTTTGGCACGAGCGCGAGAGCGAGGGCTACGGCGGCATCTGGCGTTGTTCGGGCGCATGGGAGTTCGGCGGCGCGACCATTGCAGGCGATGCGAACGACGGGCGGCTGTATGTCCTTGACCCGACCGCTGCGACCGAGGACGGCGACCCGATCATTCGCACATGGGTTGGCGTGCCGCAGCATAAGGAAATGCGGCGGCTGTTCTTCACGCGGCTGGCGCTCGATTGCGAAACCGGCATCGGCGCCCTGACCGGGCAGGGCAGCGATCCGCAGGTTTGGTTGCGAATTTCGCAGGACGGCGGCCGGACCTATGGGCCGGCGCTGTGGGGCTCGGTCGGGCGGCGCGGGCAGTATCGCACCACCATCGAATGGCGGCGCCTCGGCGCGGCGCGCGACGTGGTGTTCCAGTTCGGGTTTAGCGATCCGGTCCTACTGACGGTCTATGCGATCCATCTGGAAGCCGAGGTCGGGGAAGACTGATGGCGATCCGGCGGTATTTCCGGGAGCCCCCGAAGCAGCAGCCGGTGGTGCGAAAAGACGGCACCGTAGATCAGTCGTGGTCGGCGCACTTCGACGCGCTGGCACGCCCCGGCAAGGCGACAGACGTTGATACCACCTACGACCCGGCGAGCATCGCTGCGGGCGCGGCGCAGCGGGTCAACGTGACGGTGCCGGGCTGCGTGCCAATGGATTTCGTGGTGGCGTCGCACAGCCAGACGACGGTGGACGTGGGCATTGATGCGGCGTGGGTGTCAGCGGCGGATCAGGTGACGGTCGTTCTTCGCAATTACAGCGGCGGGCCGATCGACCTCCCCAGCGGGACGATCCGCGTGCGGTTTTGGAGTCATAATCCATGAGCGGATGGCTTGGGTCGCTGATCGGCGCGGGCGCGCAGCTTGGCGGCGCGTATCTGGCGAGCAACGCGAATCAGAACGCGGCGAACCGTCAGGTGCAGGCCGGCAATCAGCAGATCGCGGCGCAGACGGACGCGACGAACCGCGCGCTGCAACTCCAAGCCGACATGTATAACCAGAACCGCGCGGACCTGGCGCCGTGGCGCGCTGTGGGCTCCAACGCGCTGGCGTCGCTGGCTGGTCAGGTCGGGCAGGGCTGGGGGCCGGGATCGCCGGGCTACGACTTCCAGTTCAACGAGGGCATACGCGCAGTGGACAATTCCGCTGCGGCGCGCGGGATGCTGATGAGCGGCGCGCAGGCGAAGGCCGCGCAGCGGTTCGGGCAGGGCTTGGCGGCGCAGGGGCGCGGCGAGGAACTGAACCGGCTACAGGCGCTCGCTGGGGTCGGACAGACGGCAACGGCGCAGGGGGTGCAGGCGGGGCAGGGGTATGCGAACGCGGGCGCGGGGCTGACGGCGGGGCTGGGGCAGAGCCTGTCGGGGATCTTCGGTCAGCAGGGAACGGCGGCGGCGAACGGCATCACGGGCGCGGCGCAGCCTTGGCAGAGCGCGGCGAACAACCTCTACGCGCTTTCCGCCATGGGGAAGTGGTGATCGCATGAGCGGCACCTTCCGCCCGGTCGAGGTTCCTGACCTCGGCGCGACGCTGGCGCGTGTGGCGCAGATCGACGCCATGCGTCAGCAGACGGCCATTGCCCAGCAGACGGCGGATCAGGATCGCGCGTTTAGCGCGGCGCTGCCGACGCTGGCGCCTGCGCTGGCGAGCGGGCAGGGGCCGGAATACAGCCGGGCGATTGGCACGCTGATGGGGATGGGGCAGCGCGGGCTTGCGCTTGGGCTGCCGCTGGCGCAGCAGGACCGACGCCGCCGCGAGGCGCAGGACTTCATTCGGCAGGCCGAGGGCGGCGGTGCGCCGGCTATGGCGCCGATGGCGACGCCGGCTGCGATGCCGGCGGGTGGCGGCGACTACATCACGCGCCTTGTCGGCATGGAGAGCGGCGGCGATCCGACCGCGCGCAACCCGCGATCCTCCGCGACCGGCGCGACGCAGTTTATCGACAGCACTTGGTTGCAGTTCGCGCAGGCCAATCCGCAGCGGTTCCAGGGGATGAACCGCGAGCAGATTTTGGCGGCGCGCAACGACCCGAACCTCTCGCGCGAGGCGGCGGAATGGTATCGCCGCGAGAACATGGGCGCGCTACAGGCGGCGGGACTGCCGGCGAACGATGGAACAGCAGCACTGGCCCATCGGTTCGGGCCTGCTGGCGCGACGGCGCTACTGCGCGCTGATCCGAACGCGCCGATTGCCGGCGTGGTCGGTGAGCAGGTGATGCGCGCTAATCCCGACCTGAGCGGCCGCACGGTCGCGCAGGTGGTTGGGCAGTATCAGCAGCGGTTCGGCGGCGGCAACGCCATTCCGGCGAGTGCTGGCGCCCCGGCTGCCGCGCCTCAGGCCAGCAGCGTGAACCCGAACGAAATGCGGATGATCGAGCGCGCGCTCGCATCCGACAACGAGGACATTCAGCGTTGGGGGCAGGCGCGGTTGCGGATGGTGCAACTGCGGCAGCAGGCGGAACGCCGTGAGACGGCGATGCCGGCGCCTGTGCGCCTTGGCGATGGGCCGCATGGTCCGGCCGGCGTCTATCGCCCCCGTCCTGATGGCACCTTCGAGCGCCTTGGCGATGTGCCGCCGCCAAACCAGACGACGGTCATTCAGGGCGACACGGTGCGCGGGCGCGCGGATGCGGCGACCCTGACCGAAGTGCAGAAAAGCGCGAACGACGCGCGGCAGATCATCGCCTTGTTCGACCGGGCGGAACAGGCTGTGCGGCGTGTGCCAGAAGGCCAAGGCGCGCAGCTTCTTCCCATCGTGGGGCAGGCGGCGCGGGCGCTCGGCATCGAGGTCGCCGGCACTGCCGAAGCCGAAGTGCTGCGTTCTCTCACCAATGGCATGGCGGTATTGCAGCGCGCGCCGGGTTCTGGCGCGACGACAGACTTTGAAATGCGCCTGTTCATGCAGGCGGTGCCGCGCCTCGGGAACACTCGCGACGGCAATCTGCGCCTGATCGACATTGGCCGCCGCCTCGCGCGGCGTCGGCAGGAAGAAGCCGCGATCTGGCGCCGTCATGCTGGCGAGCCCGACCTGATGGACAGGCTTAACGCGCTGCCGCCTGTCTTCACTGAGGAAGACCAGCAGTTCTTGCAGGACGCTACGCCGGTCAGCGATCCGGGCGGCGGCATTCCTGGGCCGGGCGGGCAGGGGGTGGCGACACCGCCGGTGAGAGCGCCCGCGCCGCCGCGCCCTGGTGAAGTGCGCGACGGCTTCCGCTTCCGGGGCGGCAACCCGGCAGACCGTAATTCGTGGGAGCCGGTGGGCGGCGCGATGCCGCAGGGGGTTCCGTAATGGCTGGTCCATGGGAAGCCTACCAGACGCCCGCGCAGGCGCCGCCGCCGCCGCAGGCCGCGCCAGAAGGCCCCTGGACGGCATATCAGGGGCAGGATGGCGCATCCCCGCAGGCTGCCCCGGAGGACCGCCCTAGCGCCTTCGGGCGGGCCGCGCGCTTCGCTGACAACATGGTGCGCCAGGTCGCGCGCGGCGTGACGTTCGGCTTTGCCGACGAACTGGCGGCCGGCATGCGGTCGCTGGGCGGCACGCCTTACGATCAGGCCCTCGACGAAGAACGCGCCCGCGATGCCGCCTTTGAGCAGTCCAACCCCATCGCCGCGCTGGGCGGACAAGTTGTCGGCGGTGTGCTGCTTCCGGGGGCTGCGCTGGCTCGGGGCGCGACCCTTGGCGGGTCCGTGGCGCGCGGCGCGGCTATGGGCGCCGTCCAGGGGGGCGCTACGGGCTTTGGTGAAGGTCAGGGTGGCGTCGCCAATCGGGCCGTCAATGCTGCCCAAGGCGCTGCGCTCGGGACGGTTATCGGTGGTGCTGTCCCTCTCGCCCTTGCCGGCGGTGCTGCGGCGGCTCGCGGCGTCGGGCGTGGTGTCGGCATTTCTGGCGGCGAGGCGACGGCAGAGCGTACCATCCTGCGTGACATTGCCCGCGACGGCATGACGCCCGCCGATGTGGCGAGGGCATCACGCGAAGCCGGATCGACCCCTGCCATGCTTGCGGACCTGGCCGGCGAGAACGTGGCGCAGACCGCGCAGGCTGTCGCGCGCGCGCCTGGTGCTGGCCGTGATTTGGCCGGGCGCGAGATTGCGGCGCGGGCCGGCGCCAATCAGGCCGAACGGGTTGCCGGGCGCGTGCGCGACTTGGTGAGCGGTGACGACTTCGTTGAAGGCGTCGAGACGGTGGCCCGCCGTCGCGCGGCGCAGGCCGCGCCGGCTTATGAGCGCGCGTATTCCGTGGTTCTCGACCCGACACCGCGCTTGCAACGGTTCCTTGGCGACCCCGACGTGCGACGCGGCATCGCCGCCGGGATTGAAAGCGCCCGCCGTGAGGCGGTGACGAACGATCAGCCGTTCAACCTCGCTGCGCTAGGCGTTCGCATGACGCCGGATGGCTTGCCTGAACTGACAGGCGTCGGCGCGCCGACGCGCCTGATCGACGCGGCGAAGCGCGGCCTTGACGAACTGATTGAAGCCTCTCGCGGCGAAGGTGGCCGTGCCACGTCCCGCACGCGGGAACTGACTGGGCTGCGTGAGGCGATGCTTCGCGAGGTCGATAGCCTCAACCCTGCCTTCGCGCAGGCGCGCGCGCAGTATGCCGATGAAAGTGCGCTGATCGGCGCGGCGCGCGACGGCCGCCGTCTTCTGTCGGCGCGAGTCGAGGATTTCGAGCGCAGCGCATCCGACATTCTCCGCATGACGCCGCAGGAGCGCGAGTTTCTGCGCCTTGGGCTGGCGCGCGGGCTTCTGGATCGCATCGAGGGTGCGACCGACGCGCAAGACCTGACCCGCCTCAACCGCATCTTCGGCACCCCCGCTATTCGGCAGCGTCTGCGCGCGGCTTTCGACAGCACGGAGGATTTCAACCGCTTTGCGGGCGAGATGCAGCGTGAAATCCAGATGGCGCGCACCAATGCCAACATTGCGCCGCGCGGCGGGTCGCCTACAGCACCGATGCAGGAGCGTCTTGCCGACCTTCGCAGCCCCCCGACCGGCCCCATTGCTGGCGCTGCCGTGCAGGAAGGCGCGCAGCCTCAAGCGAACCTGCTGCGGGAACTCGCCAGCGCAGACAACTTCCTCTCCGCGCCGAATGTGCTGGCCCGCCGGTTCTTCCGCGCGCGCGACGACGCAGCCTTGCAGCGCGATATGGCGCAGATGGCGCCTTACCTGTTCACGACCGATCCGGCGGCGCGCCAGCGTCTCGCGGACGCTCTGGTTGCGCGCGGGATGAGCGACGAACGCGCGCGCCGAATTGCCGCGCCCATTGTGCAAGGCGTCGCACGCGGCGGAACGGCCGGGGCTGTGCTGTCCACCGACTGAATATCCCGTCAGCGACGACAGCGAGCACGCCGACTGCGAACGCCCACGCGGCGGCAATCGCTATCTGTTTGAGGTCAGACAATGGCAACTCGCTTGTTCCCGCCCTTCTACCAGTTTGAGGACGGCAATGGGAAACCTTTGGTCGGCGGCACCTTGGAGTTCTACGCCGCCGGCACGTCCACGCCAAAGGACACCTTCTCCGACGCCGGCCTGACCATCCCGAACGGGACCATCACCCTAAACAGCTTGGGCCGCAGCCCCGTCGCGATCTTCGCGGAAATTGGCGAATACCGGATCGTTCTCAAGGACGCGGCCGGGACCATCATCGGGGATGATGATCCGGTCGAGGGCGCGCCGGATGAAGCGCCTGTCGTCTCGACGCTCGACAACACCGAGCCGGTCCTGTTCAACAGCACCTTCACCGTATGGCAGCGCGGCACGTCGGTCGCTATCCCCGCGTCGTCCTCTACCGTCGCGGCGATCTATGGGCCGGACGGGTGGGCGATGGAGACCGGCGCCGGTCAAGCCTGCACCATTTCCCAGCAGGCGGGCCTTACGTCGGATGCGCTCTACTGCATGCGGGTGCAGCGCAATTCCGGCCAGACGGGGACGGCGGCGATGGTGCCGCAGCAATGGTTGCCCACGGCGCTTCTGGCGCAGTTGCGCGGCAAAAACATCACCGTAGGGGTGGACATAAGGGCGGGCGCCAACTTTTCCGGCGTCCTTACGATCCTTTTCTATACCGGCACTGGTGCTGAGGGGCGTTTGCCGCGCACGTCGGCATACACCGGACAGATCACGGTTCTTGATTCAGGATCATTCACGCCGACGACCGCAACGCAGCGGTTCAACGTCACGTCTTCTGTGGTGGTGCCCACCAATGCGACACAAGGCGCTTTGGTCTTCCGGTGGGCTCCAACCGGCACCGCTGGCGCTAACGACTACTTCGAGGTCGGGCGCCCGGTGTTGGCGCCTTCGCCTGGCATAGACCCGCCGTTCGTGAGCGACGCCTATGAGTTGCAGCGCGCGCAGCGTTGGTATCAGATCGTGAGGGCGCATCATCTCGGGTTCAATTCATCGGCGGGAGTGGCGACGTTCAGTAACGGCGCCTACTTCAACAGAACCATGCGCGACACTCCGACCGTTACCTTTCTGTCCAACGTGGTGACATCGAATGTTTCTGCGCGGACTCCGGTGAACATCACGCCGAGTGGCTGCGGCATTCAGTTAACGGTCAATGCTGGCCCGGTCGGGTTCTTTGATACGTCCGACTACAGCGCCGACGCACGTCTCTAAGGAGAATCCTGCACATGATGAACTCGCCATTCCGCCCGTTCGGAAGCACCGTAGCTGTGAGCGCAACGGCCGCCAGTTCGGCGCAGACGCTGCCCGCCGATGCGCTCTGCCTTGAATTGCAGAACGACGGCAACTCGACGTGCTTCGTTCGCTGGGGGGCGAGCGCGCAGACGGCAGTCACGACGGACTATCCCGTCCTGCCGGGACAGTCGAAGATCGTCAGTTGCGATCAAGGCACCCTCAGCGTCGCCGCCATCTGCGCCAGCGGGGAATCCACGACGCTCTACGTCACGCCGGGCGTGGGCTTCTGACACCATGGCGCATCGCGGGCCAGGCAAGTCGCGGCTGCGATACAGCACGCAGCCGCGCGCCAGCACGAACATGGAAGCGCGCAACGGCGTTTTGCCCGCCGGCTTCACCTTCTCTCGCGCCTCGGGCGCGACCTACACCGACTATCGCGGGCAGTTGGCGACGGCGGCGACGGACGTGCTGCGCTACAACTACGATCCGGCGCTGCCTTACAATCTGGCCCCGAACCCGTGGGGTGATGGTTCGCCTCCAACCGCTTGGGAGGCGCGCGCAGGCACCGGGATTGCTACCCCATCGTTCGTGTCGTCTGGTGTGCGCGACGGCGTGTTCTACACGCGCTGGCGCGTTCAAGGCACCAGCAGCGGGTCGGCGCTTGTTCTCATATCGCCGTTCGCTTCAGGTTCGCTCATTCCCGCTGTCGTGGGAGATACGTTTTCCGGGCAAGTGTTCGTCGAGGTCGCGCGCTTGGGGGCGGGCAGCACTTGGACCGGGCTATCTGTCCGGTTGCGGGGACAAACGTCCAACTCTTTGGTGACATCCAACAACGAGCAGACCAGCACCGGAATTTCTGATGCTGTCCGGTTTTCGGACGGCCCGCAGCGGGTTTCGCGCACCTTGACCAGCGGCAGCACGCTGTTCGCGGAAATGGTTGTCGCGCTGACCAATTCGCCGGGCGTCGTGTTCGATATGGACATTGACATCGGCTTTCCCGTTTTCAACACAGGGGCCTCCTACCTCACCGACACGGTTCCCATCGCCACGCTGGCCGCGCGGGTGGGCACAACGCCGCAGTATGGGCTGGAAGGCGCGCTGGTCGAGCGCATTCCGGCGACGAACCTGTTCCTCAACAGCGCGGTTGGCGTCACGCAGAACGTCACCACGACGGCGGCGCAGCACACGCTTTCCTTCACCGGCACCGGGTCCATCACGCTGACGGGCACCAGCACGGCAGGGCCGCTGGTAGGCGCGGGTGCGAATAACCGCGTTTCGCTGGTGTTCACGCCAAGCGCCGGCACGCTGACACTGACCATCGCGGGTGATGTGCGGCGGGTGCAGTTGGAGACGGGCTTTCTGTCGTCTTACATCGTGACCACTGGCGCCGCCACCACCCGCGCAGCCGACATTCTCAACATCGACCCGGCGCTGATCGACCTCGACCAGTCCAGCATCTCGATAGGGTTCCGGGTGGAGCGGGGTGGGGTGGGGGTGGCTGCTGCGGCGGCTCAAACTGTCTTTTCCGTGCAGAACACAAACAACGACAATAGCGTGCGTGTGATTACGCTCGCCGCTGCGACCGCGCCTGTGGTTCGTGTCGCGCAAGCCGCTGCCCTTTCGAACGCGGCTACTTCGGCTGTGGGCTCTGGCGTGTTTCAAAGCGTTGCCGCTGGGTGGGCGCCCACGGAGACAGCCGCGACGTTCGACGGCGCCGCCGTGACAACCACAGCGGCCCGGCCTGACGGCAGCGCGACGGATATTTTCGTCGGTTCGTCTGCTTCGGGCAGCAGCCTCGGCAACAACACCATTCGTTTCATCCGCATCTGGAAGGGCCGGCGGCTGTCGGCCGCGCAGTTGCAGCGCGAAGCAGCGAGGACGGCATGAGCACTCCCGCCGAACTCAGCGGCATGACCGCTGCTGTCGAACGCATCATCGAGGGCAGCCCGGTCATCGTGGCGCTGCTGTCCGTCATCGGCCTCGTGGTCTGGCGCACCTGGCGGCAGGAACGCTCCGAGATGATGAGCGAACTGCGCGAGGAACGCACAGCGCGCGCAGCGGCGCACAAGGAAATGCTCGCCATGGCGGATCGCAGCACGGAAGCCGTGCATGCGGTTCGTGAGGCTCTGACGGAACTGCGGCACGCCATCAAGGAGCGAGGATGATCACTTCTGTCAACGCGGCGAACGTCGCCTACGCGGGCGGCATGAAGGGGTCCAACACCCCGGCCGCCAACCGCGACGCGCTACAGGCGGCTGTGAATACAGGCCGCTGCGTTCACATCCCCTTCGGCACCTTTCCGCTGGTCGGGCCGATCCACATGCAGGGCGCCGGACAGATCGTGTTCGGGCAGGGGCCGTTCCAGACCATCCTGTTGTGCAGCGGGTCGGACAACATTTTCGTGTCGAACGCGCGCAACGACGTGGGCATCCGCGACATGCTGCTGCGTGGCGCGGGCGACCTGACCGGCGGCTTCGCCATCGTCCTGGACGGCGTGCCCTCGCACGGGTCGAACGGCCTTCAAGCGTGGGGCGGCGATATCAAGAACGTCATCATGGACCAGATGTGGTCGGGCGTTTACGCCCGCGACGTCAACACCGTGACCATCTTCGACCTCAACATGCAGAACATGCATGGCGAGTTGGGGATTTGCGCCCAGGCGCTGACGACAACGCATCGGGTCGATTGCGTGCGCCTCACCCACGTCGCCTATTCGCCCTCGGCCGCCGCGCGCGCTGCCGGGCGCGGCGAGGGGCTGATGATCGACGGGTGCATTCACACGGTGCGCCTCAACGACGTCGCCCTGGTCGCGCCTTACCGTGGGATTCGCGTGAGCAACAGCGCCGGGATGCCGTTCGGCACCCATGCTTCTTTCCTGTTTGCGAACAACCTCGAGATCGACTTCCCTGTGCGCGAGGCGGTGATGATCGACGCCATCGACCGCTGCCGGTTTTCCAACAGTTACCTGCACGGTTCGCAGCAGACCAGCAACGTCACGCTCGGGTCGGGCGTGCGGGACGCGAAGTTCGTCAACTGCAACCTGACTTCGGCTTGGCAAAACGGCCTCGTGTTCGACGGCTACATTCTCGACGTGACGGCGACCGAGTTCGACTGGTGCAGCCAGGAGGCGGCGGGCGGTCATTCGGGGATCCTGCTGGCGAACAACGCGCAGGACGTGCGGGTGGTTGGCGGCGGCGGCGACGGGTCGCGCGCGGGCTGGGGCATCTACCGATCGAACCCCAATACCATTGTGCAGCTTGCCGCCGCTGACGCGCATCGCGGCACCATCAACAGTCGGAATTTCTGAGGGGATTGGCGATGAACGACAGCGCATTGCACGGCGCATTGCTGCCGATTGTGCGACAGGCGGTGCAGCACTTCGCGGGGGTGATCCTCGGCGCGGGGGTGCTGAGCGAGAACGAGACCATTGCCATTGCGGGCGCGGTGATCGCGTTCGGCAATCTGGTGTGGATGCTGGTCGCGAGGGCGCAGGCGGCGAAGGCTGCCGAGGGGGCGAAGTGATGGCGAATGGTGATAGCTACTATGGGCAGCAACAGGCCGCTTTGGCGTATCTGAACGGCCAGCAATCGGGGCAGCAGGCCGCATCGAACTATTGGCACCTTCAAGGGGGCGGCATGGCGGCTTTGACAAATCGCTTTGTCGGTATCGACCGGCGCGGCAAACCCCGTATTCGCGTCAAGGCGGGGTCGTTAGCCCCGCTGCCGAAGCAGCGAGGCTAACTGGCGAACCCGGAGGCTAGTCCGGGGCGGGCGTCCGACCCTGGCATCAATATTAAGCAAATCTTGAAGGTTCCAGCAATGAGCGCCTTCGCCTTCCTAGCCACCCCGCTGGCCCGCTACGCCGCCGTGGCGGCTGTCTGCGCCGCGCTGGCGCTGTGGGGCTGGGCAGAGCGCGTAGGGCGCCAGGCGGCCGTCCTACGCGAAGCGGCGGCCGTCGCAGAGGCGAACGGGCTGCGCCAGGTCATTAGGAACATGGAGGCCCGCAATGCGGTGGATGATGCTGTGCGCCGTGAGCCTCGCCCTGCTGACCGGCTGCGCGAGTCCTGGACCCGCGACTGACCCATGCGGCCCGTGGCGCGCGATCTATGTCAGCAAGTCTGACGTTCTAAGCGAGGACACGGCGCGGGGGTTGCTCGCGCATAACCGCACGGGGGCGACGTTGTGCGGGTGGGGACGTTAGACGCGCGGGTCAAAGACCCACAGCACATACGGGCAATCTGGCGCGGCGGCCTTCGGATCGAGCATGACCAGCCCGTGATCCATGTTGACCCATAGGCTGTGTGCGCCTCGGCGGCGCGCCTTCCAGCGACGAAACTTCGCTTTTCCGCCGCGCGCGCCGATCAGCCGCATCTGACGCAGGTTTCGGGTGTCGGATGCCGAGAACATTCAACGATTAAGCCTCCCTTAAAGGTTCCCCGCAATGTCATTCTGGCAATCCCTCGCGCGCCTGTTCGCGCGCGCGCCCGCGCCCGTGAGCGATGCGGTTGTCTCTCGTGAAAAAGCCATCGGCGATACACAAACCGCCTTGTCGCGCACAGGTGATACTCAAAACGCTATCCCGGTGGTGGCGGTGGGGGATAAGCCCGTCATCGGCCAGTCCGAACGGTTCGGCGTCTGCCTCGCCCATGTCCTGCGGCACGAAGGCGGCTACGTCGATCACGCACGCGACCCAGGTGGCGCCACGAACATGGGCATCACCATCGGCACCTTGTCCGATTGGCTCGGCCGCCCGGCGACGAAGGCCGAGGTCCGCGCGCTGCCCAAGGACATTGCCGCCGCGATCTACCACAAGCGGTATTGGCTGCCGGTGCGTGGGGATGCGCTCGGCCCCGGTCTCGACCTGGCAGTTTTCGACTATGCCGTGAACTCCGGGCCGGGCAGGGCAGTCCGCACCCTACAGGCCGCGCTCGGCGTGCAGATGGACGGCGCCATGGGTCCGGTCACGCTGGCCGCGCTGGCGGGCCGGGATCGGGTCGCGCTGGTGCAGGATATCTGCGACCGGCGGATGGCGTTCCTGCGGTCGCTGGACACGTTCGACACGTTCGGCCGGGGCTGGTCGCGCAGGGTGGCCGAGGTTGAGGACGCAGCGCTGGCGGTGCTGGTTTGAAGCCATGCCTAGAAATCTGCGGCAATCTCGCCGCTGATAACCACGCCTCTGCGGAGGCGGATGGAGAGTAAGATGAAGGTCTCAAAGCGGACTGATGAAATCAGCGTTCGCCCCGTGACGCGCTATGTCGTTGCCCATTTCCACACCGTGGAATACGAAGGCAGCGACGCTTGCGCTGGTGGCAGTCAGTGCTACGGAGAGTATGACAACCTCGCGCACGCAGAGAAGGTCGCAGCGGCAATGGCCGCGTCCATCCCCGGCGCCAAGGTGGTGGAGCGATAGACGTTCGCTCGCGGCGACGCAGCCGCTGGGCCTCAGGGAGCGCCGGTCGGGGGAAACCTCGGCCGGCGCTTTTTGCGTTTAGCCAGTCTTGGCCATCTGCTCCACGTCGAAAGGCGGCGGCGCGATTCGGCAACGCAGTCCGTTCCATACGAAGTTTTCGGCTCCGCGCAGATGCTTCTTGACCCACGTCTTCGATTCTTCGTCGTCGTTCTTGTGCCGCCAGTGGCCTGAAACCCAATTACGTAGCGCCGCGCGGCGGCTTCGGCCGTTCGGGATATCACGGAGCCTGAAAGCTTCGCGCGCGCCTGATGGATCAGTGAAAAACGTAATGCGAGGGCCGGCATTGTAGCCGAATGCGACCGTCCATTCGTAGCGCGCGGTCAGCGCAAAACCCAGCCCAAGCTCAATGCGCAATCTGTCGGGATATTCAATGCGGTTGGCGCAAGGCCGCCATGAACCTCCGATCATCGCCCATGGGGCGGAAGACCCGACTGCCTTCCCGTCCGGCTTGGCGATGACAACGCGATCTGCCGCCATGTAAGGGCTAAACTTGTTCGCCCCCATCTTCCGGGCTTCCGCTGTCGTGATCGTTTCAATCGACTGAAATTGAAGGCTGCCGACCGGCCATTCAAACTCTGGCCCAGTGGGATGGACCGTCTTGCTTGCAAATGGCCACAGCGCCGGACGCCCGGTGTTCGGCGTGAAAGACAAGTCTCGCGACGAGAATTGTTCGCGCTCCGAACCAATGGCGATTGCCCCATCCATCTGCGCCACGCGTGGCGCCAGCGGGTGCTTGTCATCTTCCGACAGGTGGATGAACGCAAGGAGCCTGTCCACATCAAGGTCGTCCACGAGTCTATCCTCCTATGGCACGCCGCTTGCTATTCGGCGGAATATCGTCCCGGCTTGACTCTACATCTTGTGGCCCGCCATCCTGCCGCCGGTTTTGCAGGGTAGGCGAGGAATCAAGGGCTAACGTATTCAAAGGCTTAGGCGGCAATTTCCATGCCATACGTTGATGCCGCATAAGGTATAAAATGGCAACGCTACCAATAACCTACAATATATCGATCTATCGACAGCAATAAGAACCTATAGACAAAGGTGCCATAATCTGCCGCAGGCGCCTATTTCCAGCACTATAGGACTATCTGCGCGCTGGCACAACGCCTTGCCGGATCAGTTCGTCGGTCGCTTTGATTTCCTGGCGGGCGCGAAACAACAGCCGCCATTGTTCCTCGGTGGTGTCGTGCGACAGGCGTCGCAGCACGGCGGCGAGGCCGACCAGATGCTCCGCGACATGGCGAAGATCCACGGCGTCGCGCAGCGGGATATGCACACGCGCGGCGTTGCCGATGATATCGCGGTAGGGCTTGGCGATGGGGTCGCCGGTCAGCACAACGCGCTTTGTGTCGCGGTCCATGGTGGTACTCATGTCGTGGGTTCC
>DLGU01000077.1:6191-7489 GCA_002482865.1 Porphyrobacter sp. UBA7686 | reverse complement strand
GTCCGCACCAGCGCCACGCCGAGCAGGAAGGCAACGCCCACCGCCGCCAGATGCCCGTGCGCCGCGCCAAGATCGCTCTCGTCCAGCCGGTTGGGATTGACCAGCGCGGTGGCTGGCGGAAGGTCGGGCGAGCATTTGTGGTGGTCGACCACGATCACATCGACCCCGGCATCGCGCGCCATGCCGAGCGCCTCATGCGCCATCGCGCCGCAATCGACGGTGACGACAAGGGTGGATCCGGTTTCGCCGAGCCTGACCAGCGCTTCGCCCGAGGGGCCATAGCCTTCGAGCAGGCGGTCAGGGATGTAATAGCCCGCATCCAGCCCCAACTGGCGCAGCAGTTCCACCAGGAGCGCGGCACTGGTCGCGCCGTCGACATCATAATCGCCGTAAATTGTGATCCGCTCACCCGTCATCACGCTGTGGGCGAGGCGTTCAGCGGCGGTGTCCATGTCGCGGAAGGTCGATGGGTCGGGCAGGAAGGCACGGATCGTTGGCTGGGCATGGCGCGCCAGATCATCCTCGGCCACGCCGCGGGTCAGCAGGAGTTGATCGAGGATCGCGTGATTGAGTCCATGCGGCCCGCCAGCCTGCGCCTCGTCCAGCTCCATATTGCCACCACGCCAGCGCCACGCCTTTCCCGACAGCGAGACAGCAACGCCGAGAACCGGAGCAAAAGGAGGGGGTGTCAGGGTACGGGAAGCCATCTTGGCGTTCTAGCGCAACTCCTTGGCTACTGACAGGTGCGGCCGGTTGACAATCGACAGGCGCAAAGCCCAGCCTGGCGCCATGACCTTCGCACCTGCCGAACCTTGCCTGCTGATCATCTGGCACAGCCGCACCGGAGCGAGCGCGGCTATGGCGCACGCCGCGGCCGATGGCGCAGGGGCCGCGGCCTCGCTTTTGTCTGCCATTGATGCTTCGTCCGAAATGCTGCTGGGAGCGGACGGCTACATCTTCTGCTGCCCCGAAAACCTCGGCAGCATGAGCGGGCTGATGAAAGAAATGTTCGACCGTGCCTATTACCCCGTGCTCGGGCAGATTGAAGGTCGGCCCTATGCCACGCTGATCGCGGCCGGATCGGACGGGGAGGGCGCCACGCGCCAGATTGACCGCATCGTGACCGGATGGCGCTTGCGGCGTGTTGTCGAACCATGCATCGTCAATCTTGCGGCGCAGACCCCCGAAGCCATCACAGCGCCCAAACTTGTCCCGGACAGGGCTTTAGATCAGTGTCGGGAAATTGGCGCTGCCATAGCCGAAGGGCTCCGGCTCGGGCTGTTCTAGAGATTGCTCCA
>DLGU01000077.1:2291-6112 GCA_002482865.1 Porphyrobacter sp. UBA7686 | reverse complement strand
TTAGTTCGCGAATTAGGCGCCTTTATTGGGCAATAGACGGGGGCGAGGGGTCATTTCACAGTCGCAGCGTGCCCATGATGCTGAACTGCATTTGCTGTTTGGCCGTGGCAAGCGGCCGGATCGGGATGCGATCAGGGCGTTTGTAGCGCGCTGTCCGGCGGTCAGCATCAGCCACGATCCCCATCTCGACGACGCGCCCCATGCTGAAACGCTCCGGCGCAGCGAGCAGCACTGGCTGGAATTGTTGCGCGATGGGCTCACCTTCGATCTCACTGGCCTTGCCCCCGGACCCGAAAGCCCCTTGCCCGATCTCGCCCAGCGCTTCGATCTACCCGCGCTGCCCGATCTGCGTGATCACGAAACGATGACGCTGCGACCTGGGCCGCATGTTGCCTCTGCCGGAAATAGCTTGCCGGTGATCCGCACGATGATGGCGCTTGCCTGCGATATGGTGCGGCATTTCGATGATCTCTTTGCCGTCGGATGGAGACCGGCGAGCAGCGTGATTGGGCGGAGGTTTTTCGAATCCGTCACCACCGCGTGGCTCGATGGCGGGCCATTCCCGGCATTGGGGCTGACCGCCTTTGTCGAAGCGCCCGATGGCGCGCTGGAAAGCGTGGGGTTGGCGTTCTGGATTGGTCGGGAACTGCGGATCGAACCACCGCTCAGCGCCGACCGGGTGGCGGCGACGCGGCTTGCGATCCGTCTGATCAATCACCTTGTCCTCATTGGTGGGCTGGAAGTGGATGATCACATCACCGCGCCAGATGGTTCGCGACTGGCCTTGCGACCATCGCGCGAGCGAGCGCTTATCAGTGTGTGGCGTGAATAGATGCCTCATTGGGGTCGCACCGCCTGTCTGAATGTCATCGCGTTCCGCTCGGTTAATAGACCGGGAGCGCAGGGCTATGATCCCGGTCTGCAACGCCACCACCTCCTGCCTCGACAACTGCTCTCGCAGCGCTGCTTTGGTGCGCTGTTTGCCGATCTCGGGAGAGTGCGGGTCGGGTTTGACGACTTCCGCCGCAACGGCCTGCTTCTGCCCGCGACCGAGACAGCCAGCGTCAGCACCGGGATGCCGCTCCATCGCGGTCCGCACCGGCGCTACAACGAAGTCGTGATCGCCCGTGTCGGCCAGATCGAGGCGCGCTGGTCGGTTGCCCGGCACGGTAATCCGGAAGCGGCGCTGGACGAAGCATTGCTCCGGCTCCACGTGTTGCAATGCGCCCTGCGGCGACAATTGCTGGCGCAGCGCCGACGGGTCCTGCTCAATCGCAAGGACCCGCTCGGCATCGGCTTTGATTTCAGCGAGCTCGATGCAATGGCCGAAATGCTATGGGCAGCGGAGTATTCCTACTCGGCCGCTTCGGCCATCGCCCCCCACGACGCATAGCCCGAATTGGCGAGCAGCTGCGCCTTGGCATCATGATATTCGCGCTCGAACCGGGCGACCAAATCCTCGACCGTGCCCACTTCCTTGATTGGGCCGATGCCCTGACCCGAACCCCAGATGTCCTTCCACGCCTTGGCCTTGGTATTGCCGCCACTGCCGAAGTTCATCTTGCTCGGATCACTCACGGGCAGGTTGTCCGGGTCCATCCCCGCCGCCTCGATCGAGGAGCGCAGGTAGTTGCCGTGCACCCCGGTGAAGAGGTTGGTGTAGACGATACCCTCCGACGATCCTTCGACGATGCCGTTCTTGTAGCCATCGGCGGCGTTGGCTTCCTTGGTCGCGATGAAGGCGCTGCCCGCATAGGCGAAGTCGGCACGCAGGGCCTGGGCGGCGAGGATCGTCGCTCCATGCCCGACCGCGCCCGACAGCGCGACGAGGCCGTCAAACCACTCGCGGATTTCCTGCATCAGCGCGAAGGGCGACAGCGCACCCGCGTGACCGCCAGCGCCTGCGGCCACGGGGATCAGCCCGGTCGCGCCCTTTTCGATCGCCTTGCGGGCGAAGCGGTTGTTGATCACGTCATGCATCGTGACCCCGCCCCAATTGCGCACGGCGGTGTAGATGTCCTCGCGCGCGCCGAGCGATGTGATGACCATCGGCACCTGCCACTTCTCGCAGGTCGCCATGTCGGCATCGACGCGGTCGTTGGTCTTGTGGACGATCTGGTTGACCGCATAGGGCGCCGCCGGACGGTCGGGATGGGCCCGGTTGTGGGCGGCCAGTTCCTCGGTGATCTGGTGGAGCCATTCGTCCAGCTGCGACTGCGGGCGCGCATTCAGCGCCGGGAAGCTGCCGATGATCCCGGCCTTGCACTGCGCGATCACCAGCTCCGGGCCGGAGACGATGAACAGCGGCGATCCGATCAGCGGCAGGCGCAGGCGATCGAACGGGGCGGGAAGCGGCATCGGTTTCTCCTTAAAACTCTATTCTCAACCCGTTCTCTAGCGCCGGTTTCGACGCTGCCAACCCTCTTTTCGGGAGGAGCAGTGCCGGTGTTTGCCGACGTCGGGCCAGCTCTGGCGTCTCGGCGAAGTTGACAAAGTTGACAGCGTGTCAAGCGCCAGAATTCGGATATTTGACTTTAAAAACAGATAGATGTGTCTGAATTTCGAAGTTGACAATTCGCCGTTCCCGGGGGGGGAGGGGGTGGCATCGACGGGGCGAACCGCAGGACTGGAAGAATAGGCCCGCGTTGGCACTGTAGGAAAGCCGCCGCTTTCCCAGCGCGGCCTGCGCGAGCCTTGTTGCTGCATCAGGCGAGCAGATGTTCGATCCCGTAGAACCGCGCCGCAGTCCCGGCATAGAGCGCCGCCTTCTCATCGGCGCTGGCGCTGCGGGTGAGGCGTTTGAAGGCGTTCCACAGCACCGCGTAATCCGCGCCCCAGTAATCGACCGGATAATTGCTTTCGAACATCGCGCGTTCGGGCCCGAAGGCCTCAATGCAGGTTTCGATATAGGGCCGCCACAGCGCCGCCAAATGCTCCGATCCGTGGCCCGCGGCGGGCCCATCTTCGGGCAGGGCGCAGAACGCCATGGCGAGACCGCCGAGCTTCACCACGACGTTCTCGCACTTGGCGAGTTCGTGGATATTGCGGCGCCATTCGTCAAAGCGTTCGTGCAGCTTGCCCTTGTAGGCCGAGACCCCCACCGGCGTGCCGCAATGGTCGAGGCAGATCGGTTGATCGGGGAATGCGCGTGCGAGGTCGATCACATCAGGTAACTGGGGTTCCAGCACCCAGGCATCGAAGGTCATCCCGCGCTTGCCCAATTCGGCGAAGCCTTGGCGGAAGGTGGCGTCACGATACAGGCCCTCCGGGTGATGGAATGGCGGGCCGAGGACATTGGCGTCAGCATCCCAGGCACCCGCGTGGCGGATGCCTTTGAACCGGCGCGGGGCCGCCGCCTGAAGCGCATCAAGCACCGCGCCAGCCTCGCTCCCCAGCATCAGGTTGGCGTGGCCGACAATTCCCGCGCAATAGCGCGACGGGCCATACAACCCACTCGCCGATTGCGCCGCGACGCCGTTGACAAACTCCACTTCGCCCACCGGCTTCAAGGCATCGCCATAGGCGCCATTGTAGAACGCCCCGCACTCCATGAAGACCGTGCCGATAATATTGTGACCGGTGGTCAGATGGGCGTGAAGCTGATCGAATGTGTAGTGCGCATTGTCGACCAGCGCGGCGACGAAGTGGTGATGCGGCTCGGGGAACATGCCCAGCATCGGCCGCAAATCCCACAGGTGATGATGCGGGTCGATGATCGGCAGATCGGGTTCGAGGATGTCCTCGGCGGTGTGGGTCGGGGTGTTCAAGGCTCTCTCCGCTTGTTGTTATGTGAATGGCCGTCAGCCCACCGCCCGCACATA
>DLGU01000077.1:0-2228 GCA_002482865.1 Porphyrobacter sp. UBA7686 | reverse complement strand
GCGGCAATCACCGCCGCCCAGCCGAGCATCACCGCGAAATTGCGCCGCACCACGCCTAGGCTGGTGAAAATGGCGGTGAGGAAATCGACCTTGCGTTCCACCAGCAGCGGCAGGCTGATCACGGTCATCGCGTAGAAGGCAAAGGCCATCAGCCCGCCGACCGCGCTTCCCACCGCCAGCATGGCGAGGCCCGGCGGCGTGAGAAAGGCGGCGATCGGATCGTGCCCCATTCCGCTTTCCGCCATGAACACCGCGAAAATCGCATGGGCGACGATCATCCAGAACGAGAATGCGACGAACACGATCACACCCATCGACAGGATCTGATCGTCATCATGCCCCTTCAACGCGCCCAGCACCGCGCGCCATGACAAGGCCTCTCCGGCAGCGCGGCGGCGGCTTGCTTCATACAAGCCGACAGCGACGAAGGGCGCGACCAGCGGGAAGCCCGCAATTGCCGGGATCAGCCAAGTCAGCTCACCCCCAGTGACCGTGAACCAACCGATTGCAAGGCCAGCCAACACATAGACGCCGCCGAAAAACATCCCGAAGCGCGGCATGGCGAGAAAATCGCGCCAGCCTGCACCAAGCGCGGCGGAGAGGTCGCTCCACGCCAGGTCATCCGCAATCTGCGGCCCCATGGGCGCGGTCGGTATGGGGGGATTTTGCTCCCAACTGGTCATTGCCTGCCTCTCCTCCCTTGCCACCCAAGTTGCGCCGAAATCCGGCACGGCGCAAGCGCGGACGGTCAGGCGGCGGGGGACGCGACAGCAGCGTTGGCAGCGCTCAGCACCGCGCGGACGCTGGCCGTAGCGATATCCTCGTCGATCCCGCAGCCCCAGATCGTGCGACCATCAGGGGCGCGGCATTCGAGATAGGCCGCCGCGCGCGCATCGGTGCCTGCGCCCAACGCGTGCTCGGTGTAGTCGACCACCTCAAGCTCGACCCCGAAGGCTTCGCGCAAGGTGCCCATCACGCTGGAAATGAGGCCATTGCCGCGGCCCGAAACGCTCTGTTCGGCGCCTTCGACAACGATGGTCCCGGCAAAGATGCGGGTGCCATCGGTTGCGCGGCTTTCCTCGTAGCGGACCAATTGGAAGTGCTTGGGGTGGGTCTTGACGTGGTAAGCCTTGCGGAAGGCGTCCCAGATATCGGCGGCGTTGAGTTCGCGGCCCAATTCGTCGGCCATGTGCTGCACATGGCGGCTGAAATCGGCCTGCATCTTCTTGGGCAGCTTGAGGCCCTGATCCTTTTCCAGCACCCAGGCGAACCCGCCCTTGCCGGACTGCGAATTGACCCGGATCACGGCTTCATAGGAGCGCCCGAGATCGGCCGGATCAATCGGCAGATAGGGCACGCGCCACTGCTCGTCATTCTGCGTATCGCGGGCCTCGAAGCCCTTCTTGATCGCGTCCTGATGGCTGCCCGAGAAGGCCGTATAGACCAGCTCCCCGCCATAGGGGTGGCGCTGGTGGACCGGGATGTCGTTGCAATATTCGACCGTCTCGATCACGCGGTCGATGTCCGAGAAGTCGAGGCCGGGCTCAACGCCCTGCGTGTAGAGGTTGAGCGCCATGGTCACGAGGCAGCAATTGCCGGTGCGCTCGCCATTGCCGAACAGGCAGCCTTCGACGCGGTCGGCGCCTGCCATCAGGCCCAGTTCCGCGGCTGCGACGCCGGTGCCGCGATCATTGTGGGTGTGGAGCGAGAGGACCGCGCTTTCCCGGTTCGGCAGGTTACGGCCGAAATACTCGATCTGGTCGGCGTAAATGTTCGGCGTCGCCGCTTCGACCGTGGCGGGCAGGTTGAGGATGATCGGGTGTTCCGGCGTGGGTTGGAGCACCTCCATCACCGCCGCGCACACCTCGATGCTGAAGTCGAGCTCGGCGGTGGAGAAGGTTTCCGGCGAATACTGGAAGTGCCAATCGGTGCCGGGATAGCGCGCCGCTTCATCGCGCATCACCTTGGCGCCTGCAACGGCGATGGCTTTCACCTCGTCCTTCGACATGCGGAAGACGATGTCGCGCCATGCGGGGCTGACGGCGTTGTAGAGGTGGACGATAGCCGCGCGCGCGCCTTCGAGGCTGGCGAAGGAGGTGCGGATCAGGTCTTCGCGGCTTTGGGTGAGCACCTGCACGATCACGTCATCGGGGATCGCGTCCGACTTCACGAGGCCGGAGATGAAATCGAACTCGGTCGCGCCGGCGCTGGGGAAGCCGACTTCGATT